>JAYTEX010000052.1:0-15377 GCA_043734785.1 Pseudomonadota bacterium
ACCGGAGAGAGATTCATGCCTGGTCGCAATTTTTTATTCATCCCTGGCCCAACCAACATTCCAGAGCGTGTTCGCCGCGCGATGGATGTGCCGCTCGAAGACCATCGTCGCGTCGACTATCCGCAATCAGTGCTGCCTTTGTTCGAAGACTTGAAGCAGGTCTTCGGTACCACCACGGGTAAGGTGTTTATCTTTCCCTCCTCGGGCACCGGAGGCTGGGAAGCCTCGATCACCAACACCTTGTCGCCAGGCGACAAGGTGTTACACGCTCGCTTTGGACAGTTCAGCCATCTGTGGGCCGAGATGTGCCGGCGCCTGGGGCTCGATATTCAGGTGATCGAGTGTGAATGGGGCACTGGCATTCCACTGGAACAATACCACGCTGTTCTCGCTGCCGACCCACGGCATCAGATTAAAGCGGTGCTGGTCACCCACAACGAAACTGCGACCGGTGTCACGAGCGATGTTTCCGCCGTGCGTAAGATTCTCGACGAACTCAATCATCCCGCGCTGTTATATGTTGACGGCGTCAGTTCGATCGGGTGTATCGAATTCAAGATGGATGAATGGGGCGTCGATCTGGCGGTCGCCGGCTCGCAAAAAGGATTCATGCTGCCCACCGGACTTGGCATCGTCGGCGCCAGCCAGAAGGCGCTCGAAGCCCGTAAGACCGCTTTGATGCGCCGCGCTTATTTCGATTTCGACGACATGCTCAAGAGCAACGAAAGCGGATGGTTTCCCTACACCCCGGCGATGACCTTGATTCACGGCCTGCGCGAATCGGTCAACATGTTGTTCGAAGAAGGATTGCCGAATGTGTACGCGCGCCATCGCCGGTTTGGCGAAGCGGTTCGGCGCGGGGTCGCCGCGTGGGGGTTGAGCCTGTGCGCGAAGGATCCGAAATGGTATTCGGATACCGTCACGACTATTTGTGTGCCGGAAGGCATCGACAGTACCCAGGTGGTGACTCACGCCTACCGGCGTTACAACCTGTCGCTCGGGGCCGGACTGGCGCAGGTGGCGGGCAAGGTATTCCGTATCGGTCATCTGGGTGATTTGAACGAAATCATGATCCTGAGCGCGCTGGCCGGCACCGAAATGGCGCTACGCGATTGCGGCGTGCCCGTCGCTGCCGGCAGTGGAGTGGCCGCCGCGCAGGAATATCTGCGCACAAGCTTTCCGGATGCTTGAGACCATAGCGGACCGCCAGCGCGGCCTATGCCGGCGTGTGCCGCAGTGGCACAATGCCGGCTTGCAAACCACAACCTAACTGGAGGCCGACATGGCGATAAAAACTGGCGACAAGATGCCCAACGGAACTTTCGGAGTCATGACCGATAAAGGACCTAGCCAACTGACGAGCGCGGAATTGTTCGATGGTAAGAAGGTGGTGCTTTTCTCGGTGCCAGGGGCCTTCACGCCGACTTGCTCGGCGAAGCACCTGCCTGGCTTCATCGAACATGCAGACAAGCTCAAAGCGAAGGGCGTTGATACGATCGCCTGCCTCGCGGTCAACGACGCCTTCGTGATGGGCGCCTGGAGCAAGCAGACCGGTGCAGATGGCAAGATCACCATGCTTGCGGATGGCAACTGCGCCTATACCAAGGCCCTTGGCCTTGAACTCGACGCGAGCGGCTTCGGAATGGGGCAGCGCGGGCAACGTTTCGCGTTGGTCATCGACAATGGTGTCGCGCAGCATGTGTTCATCGAAGCCCCGATGGAATTCAAGATCAGTTCGGCCGAACACATTCTTGCCAATCTCTAAGACCACGCTGAATAAGCCGCCCCTGGACTTATTCAACGACCGACCCGAGCAGCGCATTCATGGTCGATTGCGACCATGAATGCGGCAGTTCCGCCAGCCCTGCCCGGCGGCGAGCACTTTTCTCCTGCGGAATTTCGCCGCGAGGCGCTCACCTTCATCGACTGGATTTGCGGTTATTTGGAGCAGATCGAGCGCTATCCGGTGCGCGCCATGGTGGCGCCTGGCGCACTGCGCACACTGCTGCCGCCGGCCGCGCCCGCGAGCCCTGAAACAGCCGCTGCCGTCATTGCCGATCTCGATCGGCTCATCCTGCCTGGGCTTACGCACTGGCAATCGCCCAATTTTTTTGCCTACTTTCCCGCTAACAGTTCGGTCCCCTCGATCATGGGAGATCTCGTCGCGGCCGCGCTCGGCGTTCAAGGCATGCTCTGGATCACGAGCCCGGCCTGCACCGAACTGGAATCCCATATGCTGGACTGGCTCGTTGATCTCTGTGCGTTGCCGGCGTCATTCAAATCCACTGCCGCAGGCGGCGGCGTGCTGCAGGATTCGGCCTCGAGCGGGTTGCTATGCGCGTTGCTTGCCGCGCGCGAAGGGGCAAGTGGCGGTCGCGCCAATGAGCTGGGATGCCAGGGTGGTTTGGTCGTTTACGGTTCGACCCAAGCACATTCATCGCTGGATAAAGCCGTGATGGTGGCCGGCCTCGGGCGACGGAACCTGCGCAAGATTGCGGTTGACGCGGCGTGTGCGATGGATCCTGCCGCGCTCAATGCGCAGATCATGGAAGATCGCGCGGCCGGCTTGCAGCCCTGCATGGTGTGCGTGACGCTGGGCACGACCTCCACCCTGGCTTTCGACCCCTTGCGCGCGGTAGGCGAGATCTGTCGTCGGGAGGGGATCTGGTTGCACGTGGATGCGGCGCTCGCGGGCAGCGCGGCGGTGTGTCCAGAGTATCGCCCATTGCTCGATGGCCTCGAGTATGCGGACAGTTACTGCTTCAATCCCCACAAATGGTTATTGACCAACTTCGACTGCGCCTGCCTCTACGTCTCTGATCGAACGCGCTTGACGCGCGCGCTCAGTATTACCCCTGAGTACCTGCGCAACACGGCCAGCGATAGTGGAGAGGTGATCGACTATCGGGACTGGCAGATCCCCTTGGGCCGGCGCTTTCGTGCACTGAAACTGTGGTTTGTGCTTCGCCGCTATGGCGCATCCGGACTACAACGGCATATCCGTGGGCACACCGCCCTGACGAGCACCATCGCGGCCCAGATTGCGGCCGATTCGCGCTTCGAAATCGTCGCGCCGGTCACGCTTAACCTGGTGTGCTTTCGCTACCTGGGTGACGATAAAATTAACCAAACGCTGCTCGAGGCGCTCAACGACAGCGGCCGGATTTATCTCTCGCACACCGTGCTGAACGGTCGTTACGTGCTGCGCTTTTGCATCGGGCAACCGCGCACGCAGGCGTCGCATGTGGAAGCCGCCTGGAATTTAATCACCGAAACGCTCGAAGGTCTTCTGCGTTAACGCGCAGAGTGGGAGTCAGTATGCGCCTCGCCAAGCTCTGCCACTTAGCCTTGTTTCTGTGCGGGGTTTCCGTCAGTGCAATGGCGGAGGATTACGCCACGCTGCTGACACGGCTCAAGGCAGCCGATTTCAGCATTGATTTTCGATCGCTGCGGCTCGCGTATACCCAGACACCCGCTTACCACCCGAATTCTGGAGTCTCGCTTAGCTTCAGAAAGCGTGTGCAGTCAGCACTGGTCAATAAAGATTATGGGGGCGCGGTGAAAGCCGCAGACGAGTGGCTGGCCGTGGAATATGTGAATCCATTCGCGCACCTGGGGGCCGCGCGCGCGCATGATGCGCTGGGTGCGGCGGAGCAAGCGAGGTTCCATCATCGGGTGGCAGACGGGCTCTATAATTCTATATGCCTGCCAGGCCAGGGACTTTCTGCCACGGCGCCCTGCCAGGTGATCTCACTCGATGAGGAGCATTTTTATCTTGCCCGTCATCAGTTCGAGGTTGGCGGGCAGTACGAAGAGACCTGTCTGGTCGATAAGCCCTGCAGTGTCTACGAAGTCAGAGAGCCAAATTCGGAGGTGCTCCACGATATCCATTTTGACGTGTCGGTGCCCTTTGCCTATCAACAGGCGCGAGGTCAGGTTCCGGCGACGACGCCCACCGTGCCGAGTCATTAAGTTTGTCACCGGGTGGGCCGCTATCTGCGTGAAGCAGCCCTACGTCAATTCTCGGAGACGGACACCCATGACGACCGCCACAGTTCAGCAGAAAATCAGCCCCTCAATACGCGTCGAACCCGTCTACGTGTTCGGCTGCAGGATGAATGACGGCAGCCTCAATGAAGGCACGGCGGCGGTTGCTGCGCGCTTTCATGGTGCCGGACCCGGCGTCTGGAATGGCCGGAATGGAAATGCCTACGCCATCCCTTGTCGCAATAACGAAGGCGTGAAACTGCCCTCGAACGTTTTCAGTGAATATCTAAACGAGTTCATCAAGTACGCGAGAGCCAACCCCAAGTTGCAATTCCGGGTCGCGCGTTTCGGTTGTGAAAAGGACGGCTACCAGGATGCAGAGATCGCGCCCTTGTGGCGCGACGCCCCATCGAACTGCCTGTTGCCCGCCGTGTGGCAGCGCGAGATAGGCCTGTGCGAGACGGTCAAGATACTGATTTTCGATCCGCTGGTGCGATTGAAAAGCCCTGAATGGCAGAATATTCTGCGCCGCTACCTGGTGGTCAACCTGCCGTTATGGGGCGTTACATCATGCGAATTTCTGAGCAGCGCCGGACTGCGGGATAGCATTAGTACCGCCAATGTCGCGCATCAAATGGGCTATCGTCATCGCGAGATTCGAGCCGACCCACGCTACTACCACAACCAAGCGGATATCGCCTCGGAAATGCTGGCGGTCTGGCACGCTACCCACTTATTGGGTGTCACGGATCCCGAGCAGACTTCAGTGTTCAGCCATGTCAGGATTCTGAATTTTGCGACGCGCGATGGCCTGTTCGTCGACGATTTATGTATGGATGGCATTGTATAACGCTTAGCAGCAGCGACGAACGCTCGCCCATCGCCGCTCGGTTTCGCGCTTGAAAAATTCGCCACGACTGAGCGGTGCGCCCGTGCCGTGATGAGCCGTCTGCCAATGCGAAAGATAATGCGCGTAAGCCGTATCGCCATTTAGAAAGCGCAGGTAGCCTCGGAAGCCGGCGCACACCGCTAAGGTAAGCGTTATCCAACGGGCGCCGAGGCCGATGTCTTGTGGCAGGTCAGTCATGGGCGAATGTCGTGCGAACATAGCCAGTCTCCGCCAGCGGACGGACCGATTTCCCGTGCAACTGACGATAGCACA
This sequence comes from Pseudomonadota bacterium, assembly GCA_043734785.1. Lineage (GTDB taxonomy): Bacteria > Pseudomonadota > Gammaproteobacteria > CAIKBL01. The sequence continues at coordinate 5,150 of JAYTEX010000052.1, forward strand.
CGCGCAGCATATCGAAGACCAAGGTCCACGCCAGGAGCATGAACAGTAACGTGAGCCCGGCATTCAGGCGATCATTGAAAATCAATTGCGGTGCCTGCGCCGCCATCTCGGGCGGCAGTGCATTGGCAGCGAGCTTCGCGGCAAGGTCTTCTGCATGGGCAAAAAAGCCGATTCGAGGCGCCGGATTGAAGAGCTTATGCAGGGCGGCCGTCGTCGTGACCGTCAGCAGCCACGCCAACGGCAGTCCGGTAGTCCACGCATAGCGCACTCGGCCGGACTTCACCAAGATAGTGGTCGTAATACACAGGGCAATCGCCGCCAGCATCTGGTTTGCGATGCCAAACAGCGGCCACATACTGTTGATGCCGCCGAGCGGATCGAGGGTCCCCTGATACAGAAAATAACCCCAAGCGCCCACCACCAGCGCGCTGGTGGTCAGCACGCTCGGATACCAACTGGTGCGTCCTAGCGGGGGGTAAAAACAACCGAGAAAATCCTGCAGGATAAAGCGTGCTACCCGGGTCCCGGCGTCGAGTGTGGTGAGGATAAACAACGCCTCAAACATGATCGCGAAGTGATACCACACCGCGAGCAGACGCCCCCCCGAAAGCTGCGCGAAAATGCTCGCCATGCCGACTGCGAGCGAAGGTGCACCGCCGGTTCGCGCAAACAACGTGAGCTCACCCATGTCCCGTGCCAGCGCTTCCATCTGGGCCACTGACACTGGGAATCCCCAGCCGCTGATCGTGGCCACTGCCTGCGCCGCTTCCGTGCCGACGATCCCGGCTGGACTGTTGATCGCGAAATAAATTCCGGGCTCGAGGATGGTCGCCGCGATCATCGCCATCACCGCCACAAAGGATTCCATCATCATGGCGCCATACCCGATCATGCGGGCATCCGCTTCATTGGTCATAAGTTTTGGGGTGGTACCTGAAGAAATCAGTGCGTGGAAGCCCGAAATAGCGCCACAGGCGATCGTAATAAACACGAAGGGAAACACCTTGCCGGCGAAAATTGGCCCGGTGCCATCAATGAACTGAGTGAATGCCGGCATCCGAATCTCCGGGCGTAGCAGCAGAATCGCGATGGCGAGCGCGAAAATCGTTCCGATTTTCATGAAGGTCGAGAGATAGTCACGCGGTGCCAGCAGCAACCACACGGGTAACACCGCCGCGCAGTATCCATAAGCAATGATCATCAGGGCTAAGGTCGGCGCGTCGTAGTCGAACCATTGGCGCAGCATCGGTAGCCCATCGATCCAGCCACCGCCGACGACCGCCAGTAATAAAAGCATGACACCGATCGCAGTCGCTTCCAGTACCTGTCCTGGACGGAGACTGCGCATGTAAATGCCCATGAATAACGCAATCGGAATGGTCGCCGCCACCGTCGAGGTGGCCCAGGGACTGTGCTTCATCGCGTTCACCACGACCAGTCCGAGCACCGCAATCAGAATCAGACTGATCAAAACGACCCCAAGCATCGCCGCAAATCCACCGAGTGGTCCCAGCTCATCACGCGCCATCTGTCCCAGCGAGCGGCCATCGCGACGTAGTGAGCAGAACAGCACGATAAAATCCTGCACGCAACCACCGAGCACGCCGCCCAACAGGATCCACAAAGTGCCTGGCAGGTAGCCAAATTGGGCGGCGAGGGTCGGTCCGATGAGCGGGCCGGGCCCAGCGATGGCGGCGAAATGATGACCGAACACCACCCAGCGATTGGTGGGGACGAAATCGCGACCGTCGTTTAGGCGCTCGGCGGGTGTTGCGCGTGTGGGGTCCAGCAGCAGGACTTTGGTCGCGATGAACAGGCTGTAGAATCGATAGCCGATGGCGTAGACACAGGCCGCCGCAATCACCAACCAGAAACTGTTAATGGTCTCGCCGCGATTGAGCGCAATGGCACCGAGCGCGCTCGCCCCCAGGACCGAGATCGCAATCCAGAGCAGAAGAGATTGCCAGGTGTGACCCCGGGTGTGACCTGGTGGTCGGGTAGGATGTGCTGCGGGCATAGCGATTATCCTCGCGCGAAGAAGAAACTAACGATGTGGCCGGTAGCGGCCTGCCGCGCAACGCGCAGGCGATTCTAGCATCCGTGTCCCCTTCGCACGTTAGGCGATCACTGCGGTGGCCAGTCGCTGTGGCGAGTTGCGGTCAACCCATTTGTGGTCGATCACGCTAAACTGCCCAGCAGGCATTCTGCGACCGTTGAGCAACCCCCCCGGGTTCTGGTAGTTTCGCCTCTGTGTCCCGGTGACCGCAGGTCTGCCGGCCACCCGCACGGCGGCTCAACACGCTCACGAACACCAACGCAAGGCATTGCATGACCCGCTACGTATTCATCACCGGTGGCGTTGTTTCCTCGCTGGGGAAAGGGATCGCATCCGCTTCGCTCGGCGCGATCCTCGAGGCGCGCGGCCTGAGTATCGCAATGGTGAAGCTTGATCCTTATATCAACGTGGATCCGGGGACCATGAGCCCCTTCCAACATGGCGAGGTATTCGTCACCGAGGACGGTGCGGAGACGGATCTCGATCTTGGCCACTACGAACGATTCGTGCGCTGTCGAACCAGCGCAAAAAGCAATTACACCACCGGTCGCATTTATGAGAGTGTGATTCGCAAGGAGCGAAATGGCGAGTATCTGGGCGCTACCGTGCAAGTGATCCCGCATATTACCGATGAGATCAAAGCCTGCATCCGACAAGGTGCCGGAGATGCCGAAATCGCCATGGTGGAAATCGGTGGCACGGTGGGCGATATCGAATCCCTGCCGTTCCTGGAGGCGATCCGTCAGCTGCGGGTTGAGCTTGGCGCAAAGAACACGCTGTTCATCCATCTAACGTTGGTGCCCTTTATCGGGTCGGCAGGTGAGATGAAAACCAAGCCGACTCAGCACTCGGTCAAAGAGTTGCGCTCCATCGGCATTCAGCCCGATATCCTGCTGTGCCGGGCCGATCGACCGCTACCCGATGCGGAGCGGCGCAAGATCGCGTTGTTCACCAACGTGGAGGAGCGGGCCGTCATCTCCGCGATCGATGCGGATTCGATCTACAAGATCCCCATGATGCTGCACCAGGAGGGACTCGACGAAATTGTGGTCGAGAAGCTCGGGATACAAGCGCCGCCGGCCGATCTCAAAGAATGGCAGGCGGTCGTCGAGGCGCAGGCGCATCCAAGATCTGAACTCAATATCGCGATGGTCGGGAAGTACGTGCACCTGACCGAGTCCTATAAATCGTTATCCGAGGCACTCACGCACGCCGGGATCCACACTCGCACGCGCGTCAACATCCGCTATGTAGATGCAGAACTCATTGAGCGCGAAGGCCCGAGCAGCCTCGCGAACATGGATGCAGTGCTGGTGGCTCCCGGTTTCGGCGAGCGGGGTATCGAAGGTAAAGTGACCGCCGCCCAGTTTGCGCGCGAGCAGCGCACGCCCTATCTCGGCATTTGCCTGGGAATGCAAGTCGCAGTCATCGAGTTCGCACGGCACTGCGCCAATTTGCCGGATGCCCACAGCACTGAATTCAGTAAGACTACGCGCCAACCCGTGATTGCCTTGATCACCGAGTGGATGGCTGCGGACGGTTCGCTACAACGGCGGGGCGATGCAGGGGAGAAGGGCGGCACGATGCGCCTCGGTGGACAGCAGTGCAAACTGGCGCCGGATAGCATTGTCGCGCGCGCCTACGACACGGAAACCATCATCGAGCGGCATCGGCACCGCTACGAATTCAACAACACCTACATGATGGAATTGGAAGCTGCGGGGATGCGGATTGCCGGGCGCTCAATGGATGGCAATCTGGTCGAGATTATCGAGATCCCCAATCATCCCTGGTTCGTGGGGTGTCAGTTCCACCCGGAATTTACGTCCACCCCGCGGGATGGCCATCCGCTATTCACGTCTTTCGTGCGGGCGGCGCTGGCGCACCAACAAAGGAAGGCGGCAGTTAGCGATGCGATTATGTGATTTTGAAGTTGGCGAGGAACGGCCGTTCTTTTTGATAGCCGGGCCATGTGTGATTGAGTCGGAAGCCTTGTGCCTGGATATCGCAGGCGCGCTCTGTGAAATGACGCAGGAACTCGCGATCCCGTTTATTTTCAAAGCGTCGTTCGACAAGGCAAATCGCACCTCGCACGAGAGCTTTCGCGGGCCGGGCCTCGAAAACGGTCTTAAAATTCTCGAAAAAGTCAGACACCAGATCAAGGTGCCGGTACTGACCGATGTGCACGAAGATTCGCCATTGGCGGAAATCGCCGCCGTGGTCGATGTGCTGCAAACGCCGGCCTTCCTGTGTCGCCAGACGAATTTCATCCAGGCCGTCGCTCGGCAAGGCAAACCCGTCAATATCAAGAAAGCGCAGTTTCTCGCACCCTGGGATATGCAACATGTGGTTGCCAAAGCACGCGCAGAAGGCAACCACGCCATCATGGTCTGTGAGCGTGGCGCGTCTTTCGGCTACAACTACCTGGTGTCGGATATGCGCTCGCTGGTGGTGATGCGGGAAACCGGCGCGCCGGTCATTTTTGATGCCACCCATTCGGTGCAAATGCCGGGTGGTCAGGGCACGAGCTCGGGCGGACAACGCGAATTCGTCCCCGCCCTGGCACGCGCGGCCGCCGCCGTCGGCGTGGCAGGCATTTTCATGGAAACTCACCCATCACCGGAGCATGCGTTAAGCGATGGACCGAACGCTTGGCCGCTCGCACGCATGCGCGAACTGCTGCTGACTTTGAAGGCGATCGATGCCACCGTGAAGCAGGCCGGCGTGATGCGCGGAGGATGACCGGTAGGGGCTCTTGGTAACGGGGTGGCGATTGAGTCACGGTCGATCATAAGCCTGCTGAACAACACTCAGCAGCAGCAAAAGGAGTTCCGATGTCCGAGATACTGAAAATTGAAGCCCTCGAAGTGATGGACTCGCGAGGCAATCCCACGGTGCGGGCAGAGGTATGGACCGCGAGTGGCGCGCGCGGATCTGCCCAGGTGCCGTCTGGCGCGTCTACCGGCGAGCGTGAGGCGCTCGAGTTGCGGGATGGCGACCAACGTCGCTACCTGGGCAAGGGGGTGCGCAACGCGGTGCGGCATGTGAATGAATTGATCACGCCAGTGGTGCTCGGTCGCGAGGTGAGTGATCAGACGGGGCTCGATCGCGCCATGATCGAACTCGATGGCACACAGAACAAGGCGCGCCTCGGCGCCAATGCGACACTCGCGGTCTCCATGGCCGCAGCGCATGCGGCTGCGGCCGAAGCGAGGCTTCCGTTGTACGCCTATTTCGAGAAAGCCGAACACTACACCATGCCGGTGCCGATGATGAACATCATCAATGGCGGCGCACATGCCAGTAATAATGTCGATTTCCAGGAATTTATGATCCTGCCAGTGGGTGCCCCCAACTTCGCTGAGGCGCTGCGCTATGGTGCCGAGATTTTTCATGCGCTCAAGTCGGTCCTCGCGCAGCAAGGGGCCAGCACTGCAGTGGGTGATGAGGGCGGGTTCGCGCCGGATTTGCCATCGAACCAGGCGGCGCTCGATTTGATCGCACTAGCGGTCAAGAGTGCCGGCTTTACGCTAGGGCAAGAGATCGTGCTCGGCCTCGATGTCGCGAGTTCCGAGTTCTACGCCGATGGCAGCTATCATCTCGCATCCGAAAAGCGCCGGTTGTCCAGCCAGCAAATGGTTGATCTTCTAGCCAGTTGGTCGCGCGATTACCCGATTGTGACGATCGAAGACGGCATGGATCAAAACGATTGGGAAGGGTGGCGGCTCCTGACCGAGGCGATCGGTCAGCGGGTGCAGTTGGTCGGTGACGATCTGTTTGTGACCAATACCGAAATTCTGCAACGCGGCATTGATCAGCACATCGCCAATTCGATTCTAATCAAAGTCAATCAGATCGGGACCTTGACCGAGACCTTCAGTGCGATCGACATGGCGCGACGCGCCAACTATACGGCGGTAGTATCTCATCGCTCTGGTGAAACAGAAGATACCACCATCGCCGATATTGCCGTCGGCAAGCGCACCGGGCAGATTAAAACAGGCTCCTTGTCGCGCTCGGATCGCATCGCGAAATACAATCGGTTGCTCGTCATCGAACACGAACTGGGTACGCGCGCCAGCTATCCGGGGCGCAGTGCGTTCTACAACTTATCCTAAATGTTGCGAGTTTTTGCGGGTGTTTTGATTGCGCTGCTGCTTGGTCTTCAGTTTACCGGATGGTTCGGGAAAGGCGGTATGCGGGACGTGCGTAAGTTGGAGCATCAGATCACGAAGCATGAAAAAGAACTAGAAGTTTTGCGCAACCGCAACAGTAAACTGGCTGCCGAGGTCATGGATTTAAAACAAGGGCTGGAAGCCGTCGAAGAAATCGCGCGCAGCGAAATGGGCATGGTGAAGGAGGGGGAGATCTTCTACCAGCTGATTGAACCTGCACCCGATACTATCGCCCGCAGGCCGGCACCCGCCCACGCAGCAGGCGCGCCAGTAGCACCATGACGACCAACCGGATCCCACGTTGCTGGGCGATCATTCCCGCCGCCGGCAGAGGTGCCCGCATGGGCGCGATTCTGCCCAAGCAGTACCTCCAGCTGCTGGGGCGGGCCATCATCGAACACACCATCGAGCGCTTCGCCCAGCATCCCCGGATCGCCGGTGTGGTGGTCGCGGTGGCGGTGGATGACGCTCACTGGCCATTGATTAGGCCCAAGTTGCCACCGCTCAGAGTCACGACCGGCGGCGCCGAACGCTGCCATTCGGTGCTGAATGCTTTGCACGCGATTGCCGAGGACGCCGCGCCAGCGGATTGGGTGCTGGTGCACGATGCCGCGCGGCCCTGCGTGCACCATGACGATATCGGGCGCCTGATCGACGAACTTGGCGAGGATCCTTGTGGCGGGATTCTCGGCATGTCAGTTCGCGATACGCTCAAACGTTGCAGCCCTGCGGGTGTGATCGAGGAGACCGTCGATCGCACCCGACTCTGGCATGCCTTGACGCCACAGATGTTCCGCTTCTCGGTGCTCCGGCACGCGCTCGAATTGGCGTTGGCGAATGGCATCTTGGTCACTGACGAGGCGCAGGCGATCGAGTTAGCGGGTGGCACCGTGCGCATTGTTGAAGGCCGCAACGACAATCTAAAAATCACCCGCCCGGAAGATCTCGCACTTGCGGAGCTTTTCCTGCGCGCGCAGCAGAAGGTGCACTGATGCGTATCGGCCAGGGCTTCGATGCCCATCAATTTCGTGACGGCGATCATGTCGTGCTGGGTGGTGTCAAGATTCCCTTCGAACGCAGCCTGGCCGCACACTCAGATGGCGATGTACTCCTGCATGCCATATGCGACGCGCTGTTAGGTGCTGCGGCACTCGGCGATATCGGTCGACATTTTCCGGATTCGAAACCGGAGTACAAAGGCATCGACAGTCGGATCCTGCTGCGGCATGTCGCGGCGCTGATTCGGGAGGCTGGGTTCCAGATCGCCAACGTGGACGCCACGCTTATTTGCGAACGCCCGCGAGTGTCGCCGCACGTGAATTTGATGTGCGAGTACATTGCGAAGGACTTGGCGTTGGCCGTCGCGCAAGTCAATGTTAAAGGAACGACTACCGAAAAAATGGGCTTTGCCGGGCGCGAGGAAGGGATTGCGGCGTCGGCCGTCGCCCTGCTCGAAACCCTCGCGCGCCCCGCAAGCGGGCGTTAAACCCACATGTCTCAAGCGAAGTCCGCCGATCTCGAAGCGCTGTGGGCGGAACACGTCAAATATGAATTCGAGACATCGAACACCGAAGACACCTTGGCCACCATGGTGGAGGATGCGTACGTCAACCATATCCCCGTCATGACAGGCGGTGTCGGCAAGGCAGAATTGCGCGAGTTCTACGCCAAGCACTTCATTCCTCAGATGCCCCCGGATACCGAAATGGTGCCGCTCTCGCGCACGGTGGGGGCTGATCGATTGGTCGATGAGATGGTTTTCAAGTTTACCCACACGATTCCGATGGACTGGATGCTGCCCGGTATCGCACCCACCGGCCGAAGAGTCGAGGTGGCACTGGTCGCCATCGTCCATTTTCGCGACGGCAAACTCGCCTACGAACACATCTACTGGGATCAGGCCTCGGTACTGGTGCAGATTGGGCTGCTCAATCCTGACGGCCTGCCAGTCACAGGGGTCGAGGCCGCGCGCAAGGCGCTGCAACCCACGCTCCCCTCGAATACGTTGATGGCGCGCTAAATGAAGCGCGCCAGCGGTCACGGCATTGAGTTCTGGGTCGAAGAACTGGATGGACGCCTGCTACCCCGTCACGCCTGACGCGCTACCTGCTCAGATCAAAACGCGCTGCGCAGTGGCGCGAACTGCTTGGCCAATTTAAGGCTCTGACCCTGATAGTTCGAGCTGCTGTCGTGTTGACCGTACAGCAGCTCAGGCCGGGCTGCCATACGCTCATAGCGAAGCCAGCCTACAGTCTGCCCATGTTCAAGCAGAAAAGGGACCTCGTGTGAGCGCACTTCCAGAACGCCCCTGCTACTTCCCGCTTTATTGGTCTGCGCGTTCCACCCAAACCCGGGATCAAAAAAACCGGCATAGTGAACGCGGAATTCACCCGCGCGAGTATCGTACGGCAGCATCTCGGCCGCATATTCTGGCGGCACGGCAATCGCTTCTTTGGTCATCAGAATATAAAACTCATCAGGATCCAGTATCAGCGAAGACGTTTTGTGGAAACGGATCGGATCCCAGAAATCTAGCGGGTCATGATCTCGTTTCTCCAGATCGATCCGCTTGGTATGCTTTTTTGCACGGTATCCGATCAGGTTATTTTCCGCTCCAGACCCTTGCAAATCTACCGTGAAAGGCAGCACGCCTGTTTTGATTGACCTTGCCTTCTTCTCCTGCGCGCTGAATTCGACGATCTGGCCTTCGTCGAGAAGCTGTTTCCAGTCTGCGGACGTGATGGCCTTCGGCTCCTCCCCGCGTGTGCGGCGGAACCGTAGCTGGTTCAGGCGGGTGCCAGTTTTCACCACCACACTGAAACTTCGCGGCGCGACTTCTATGTAGAGATCACCCTTATAGCCTTCCCTCACCTGGTCAAATGCAGTGGCCTCGTCCGCGATTAAGCGTGTCAAAATATCTAGGCGACCGGTTGAACTCTTGGGGTTTGCAAAGGCCGCGACCTCACTTCTCAAATCAATGGCTTCCAACAGAGGGATCACATATATGCGTCCTTTTTCCAGCACCGCGCCACTGCCAAGATCGATTTTGAAGTCGTCGAACCGGTCGTCGAGCTGCTTCATTTTCTCGAGTACTCTGACGCCTTTGCCGGGAAGAAAGCTCGTATCTACCGGGTAAGCACAATCGCCGAGCCGTAGATCAATGCTCGCAGGCTGGACCTGGTCATCCTCAATAGACCGCAGCAACGCCTTGATCTCGCCATTTTTAAGCATTTCCTTAATTTTCTGGCTCGGGAGAATGCCGGTATAGTCGCCCATGCGTGCGGTGGCCATCGGACCGGAGTTGGGCGATAAATTAATCTTGCTTTGCACGTCATTCATCTGCGCGTCCTTCAAGTTGCGTGGCGGCGGTGCGACTGCGTACTGAGTGCGACCAGCAAGTCGATCGCTGTGTACGCCAGTTTCCGAACGAGTCAAAGCTCACACGCGGGCGGATGCCTGATGAATTTTCTGGCCGCCACGCTCGCCCACCACAATACGCACTGGCATCCCTATCTTAACGGCGAGAATGTCTGTATCGATAACGTTGGTGAGGATCTCCGGGCCTTCGCTGAGCGTGACGACTGCGACGACGTAGGGGACACGCCCCTCGAAATACGGATGATACGGTTTGTCGAAGACCACGAAGGTGCGGACGGTTCCCTGGCCTGACGCAGGCACCCACCGCAGTGACTGTGCGCTCGCATGACACTTAAGACACGCCTGCAAGCGAGCGTAGTGTGCGCCGCACGTACAGCGGGCCAGCACAAAGTTGCCGGCATCAATAGCGTCCCAGAATGGCCGGTCTTCGATCGGCACGACACGGGGCGGGGCGGGGATACTCTGGGCGTGTGTGTCAGTCATAGTGGTTCCCTCCCGGGCTTTATAAAACGCCCATGATCACCGCTGACTGCGCTTGGCCGGCGCCAGTGATACCGACGTTGGTGACCAGCGCAGTCCGCGCCCCGGGCACTTGGGTTGATCCCCCCTCGCCACGCAG
>JAYTEX010000053.1:0-12365 GCA_043734785.1 Pseudomonadota bacterium
GGAGAGAAACCGATTCCGGGAGCGGATGCGAGAGCGCTTTGTCGCGCCATCCGCGCGCGCGGTACGGTGGACCCGATATTCGTGGCCGATCCCGCCAGCGTCAAGGATGTGCTGACGAGCCTTGCGCGCAACGGAGATCTCGTGATGCTGCTAGGCGCCGGCAGTATTAGTCGCGTCGCTGGGACGCTGACTTACCTAAAGGATGAATCGTGTGCGTAACCCTTCGAACGCGTTGCGCGAATGTCGAGGGCCTGCGATGAGCGAGTGGTTCTCGGCACTTGCGTTCCGGGGCACACTCCGGCTCGATGAGCCGATGGCGCGACACTGCACGTGGCGCACCGGCGGGCGCGCCGCGATCTGCTTTGATCCGGCCGATCGACAGGACCTGCTGGATTTTCTATCGGCAGTGCCGGGTGATGTCCCGCTCACCTGGATTGGCCTCGGCAGCAATGTGTTGATCAGGGAGGGTGGCCTTCAGGGCGTCGTGATTCTAACCGGTCGAGCGTTAGGAAAAATCTCGTTGCGCAACGATACATTCTTCGTTGAGGCGGGTGTTCCCTGTGCGAAAGTTGCCAGACAGGCAGCGGATGCGGGGTATACAGGCGGCGAATTCCTGATCGGGATCCCAGGCACCATTGGCGGCGCGTTGGCGATGAATGCGGGCGCATTCGGCAGCGAAATCTGGACCTGGGTGAAATGTGTCGAGTGCGTCAATCGCGCAGGCCAATGCCGTCAACGCACACCGGATGAGTATCGAATCGGCTATCGCTCCGTCACCGGGCCCTTAGAAGAATGGTTCATCGGGTGTGAACTTTCATTTCAACCAGCCATCGGTGTCGCGCCTAAAGCGCGCGCACGTGAACTGCTCAACCAGCGCAGTGCCAGCCAGCCGATCGGTGCGCCAACGTGTGGCTCAGTGTTCCGGAATCCGCGGGGCGACTATGCAGGCCGTCTGATCGACGCTGCCGGATTAAAGGGGCACCGCATTGGCGGGTGCTATGTTTCGGAGAAACACGCCAATTTTATTATTAATGACCGCAACGCGACGGCGCAGGATATTGAAACGTTGATCGAAAGCGTGCGCGCAGCCGTGCATCAGAAATTTGGGGTGCTGCTGGAGTCCGAAGTGCGCGTTATCGGCACGCACGAAAAGCCGATCAAGGTGGTGCCGTGACAAACGGCTTGACTCGCACGCAGGCAGAGGAAGCGCACGACTTGCGCGCGCGCGCGGGTCGCGTCGCAGTGCTGATGGGCGGGCAGTCAGCTGAACGCGAAGTTTCGTTGCGCAGTGGATCTGCGGTCTTGAATTCGCTGCGCCAGCTGGGTTGCGACGCGATCGGCATCGATTGGCGAAACGACCTGCTGGAGTCGCTGATTGCGTCGCGCCCGGGCCGAGTATTCATCGCGCTGCATGGTCGAGGGGGTGAGGACGGGTGTCTTCAGGGCGCGCTCGAAGTCGCCAGCATCCCCTATACGGGATCCGGGGTCTTGGGCTGCGCCTTATCGATGGACAAGGTGCGTTCGAAGCAGATCTGGCAAAGCGAAAATTTGCCGACGCCGGATTTCGTGCTGGCCGCAGAATCACTCGAGGTAGACAAAATAATCGATCGCCTCGGTCTGCCGGTGATGGTGAAGCCAGCACGAGAAGGATCCAGCATCGGTATCAGTCTGGTGGAAAATCGCGAGGATTTACCTGCGGCGATCGCGCTCGCCCGGTCTTTCGATCACAGTGTGCTGGTCGAAGCCTGCATCAAAGGCGGGGAATACACGCTTTCTATCGTCGATGACGTGGCGTTGCCCGTGATTAAACTCGAGACACCCCGGAAGTTCTACGACTACGAGGCTAAATATCACTCGGATACCACGCGATACTTGTGTCCCGCTGGCCTGTCCGAGACTCAAGAGCGCTTGCTTATCGATTACGGGCTTGCCGCTTTTCGGGCACTTGACGCGCAAGGTTGGGCGCGGGTTGATTTTATGCTCGATGACGCGGGACAACCCTGGTTGATTGAGCTCAATGCAGTGCCAGGTATGACCGATCATTCACTGGTACCCATGGCGGCGCGTCAGGCGGGATGGTCTTATGAGTACCTTGTGCTGCGAATTCTCAACTCCAGTTTCAGGACCCGGTCATGAATCAGGCAGTGCGCAAACAAGCCACTAATCCACGCGTCCACTCCCCGCTAACGGCCCGCTCGTTGTGGTCCATGACGCTCACGTTGATCCTGCTGGTGGCGGTCGGCTATGTAGGTCAATCACTGACACGTGCCACCAGTTTCCCGATCAAGAATGTGACGGTGGAGGGAGACTTTCGCTACCTCACGCCGGGATACATCCAGACGTTGGTGGGGCAGTCTCTACGCGGCGGTTTCTTTCAGATCGACGTGCAGGAAATTCGTCGCAGCCTGCTTGAAGAACCTTGGGTGATGGAGGCCACTATCGAACGGCGATGGCCGGATGTGCTCCGAGTCGCCATCAGTGAACAACAGCCCGCGGCAAGATGGGGCAACCACGCACTGCTCAACACGGCAGCCGATGTCTTCGCGCCTGCATTGGGCACGTTCCCGCAGCATCTCCCGCGCCTGAGTGGGCCGGTAGGGAGCGAAACCGAGATCCTCTCGACCTACCGGGTCATCGCCGAACGCATGACGCCTTTGGGCTTGTCCGTGACCTGGCTCGAATTGTCTGAACGCGGTGCGTGGACCGTTGGTTTACAGAACGAGACACGGTTGATCCTGGGACGACACCGGATCAACGAGCGCCTCCAGCGCTTTCGTCGGGCGTTTGAGTCCGCGCTCAAGGAAAACTGGTCGGACATTGAATCGATCGATCTACGTTATACGAACGGCTTCGCAATTCAGGAGCGAAAACTTGAGGATGCTCACTATGGGCTGGATAAAAGAGGTGGATAGAGATGTCTCTCGAAAATATTTCTGGTAACCCCACGAGGGCCTGTCTTCGATGGTAAGAAAACAAGAAAAGAATTTGCTGGTCGGGCTGGATATCGGCACCTCAAAGGTCGTCGCGATTGTCGGGGAAGTCGCGCCTCAAGGCGGTATTGAAGTCATCGGCATTGGCTCTCATCCGTCGCGCGGACTCAAAAAGGGCGTCGTCGTCAATATTGAGTCGACCGTGCAGTCGATCCAACGCGCAATCGAAGAGGCTGAGCTGATGTCTGGTTGCGAGATCAGATCGGTCTACGCCGGCATTGCGGGGGGGCATATTCGAAGCCTGAACTCCCACGGAATCGTCGCGATTCGCGACAACGAGGTGAACCACACCGATGTCGAACGGGTCATCGATGCGGCGCGCGCGGTCGCGATTCCTGCCGACCAGAAAATCCTGCATATTCTGCCGCAGGAGTTCATTATCGATGGCCAGGAGGGTATCAAGGAGCCAGTCGGCATGTCTGGCGTACGTCTTGAAGCGCGCGTCCATATGGTCACAGGCGCGGTCAGCGCCGCCCAGAACATCGTAAAATGCGTCCGACGGTGTGGTCTTGAAGTCGACGATGTTATCCTCCAGCAATTGGCGTCTTCCTACGCCGTTTTGACTGAAGACGAAAAAGACCTAGGGGTGTGTTTGTGTGATATCGGGGGCGGTACCACAGACATTGCGGTGTTTGCGCACGGGGCAATCCATCATTCTGCGGTAATCCCGATCGCGGGTGATCAGGTCACCAACGATATTGCCATCGCCCTGCGCACACCCACGCATCACGCCGAAGATCTAAAAATAAAATACGCCTGCGCGCTCACCCAGCTCGCGAATCCAGAAGAAACAATAGAAGTGCCCAGTGTCGGTGAACGACCGCCGCGTCGGCTCGTGCGTCAGACGCTTGCCGAGGTGGTCGAGCCGCGCTATGAAGAGCTGTTTAGCCTCGTGCTTGCTGAGCTCAAGCGCAGTGGTTTTGAAAGCGTGATCGCGGCTGGAATTGTGTTGACAGGAGGCGGAGCCAAAATGGACGGCGCAATCGAGTTGGCAGAAGAAGTATTCAACATGCCGGTTCGGCTCGGAACGCCTCAGTACGTATCTGGTCTGATCGACGTTGTGCGAAATCCAATTTATGCCACCGGTGTGGGTTTGTTGTTGTTCGGTAGCGAGGCATCGCGCAATTCGGCGCATCGCAGCCGGATCGAAACTTCCGCAGGGTTGTGGGAACGAATGAAGAATTGGTTTCATGGGAATTTTTAGTGGGTGGAGGTCGCCTGTGACAGGTTGCCGGAACCCGCTGTTCGCTTGAGTTGGGAATGCGGATTAAATGCTGGTAGTTACATCACATAAAGTAATGTTGGTTGCGCAGCTCGCTAAGATGCTGCTCGAGCGACATGGAGCGGAGGGTTAGTCATATGTTTGAGTTGATGGATGCATACGGGCAGAGTGCGGTCATCAAAGTCATCGGTGTTGGCGGCGGCGGCGGAAACGCTGTGCAACACATGTTGAGCGCGCAGATGGAAGGAGTTGAATTCATTTGTGCGAACACCGATTCCCAGGCGCTCAGAAGCACCTCGGTCAAGACGGTGCTCCAACTAGGAGGTGACATCACGAAAGGACTCGGTGCGGGCGCTAATCCAGAGATTGGCCGCCAGGCCGCGTTGGAGGATCGGGCGCGTATCAGCGAGTTGCTCGACGGCGCTGATATGGTGTTTATCACCGCCGGAATGGGGGGTGGAACAGGCACCGGCGCGGCGCCGGTGGTCGCCCAGATCGCGAAGGAAATGGGCGTGCTGACGGTGGCGGTGGTGACTCGACCGTTTCTGTTCGAAGGGCGCAAGCGCATGGAGATTGCCGAGCAAGGTATCAAGGAACTGAGTCAGTATGTGGACTCCTTGATTACGATTCCCAATGAAAAGCTACTCAGTGTGCTGGGTCGCGATATCAGCTTGTTGAATGCGTTTAAAGCCGCCAACGACGTGCTCTTGGGCGCGGTGCAGGGCATCGCGGAACTCATCACTTGCCCAGGCTTGATCAACGTCGATTTTGCTGACGTGCGAACGGTGATGTCCGAAATGGGCATGGCAATGATGGGCACCGGACGGGGCAAGGGCCCGGCGCGGGCCAAGGAAGCCGCGGAGGCAGCGGTGTCTAGCCCATTGCTGGAAGACATCAATCTTGCTGGGGCACGGGGAATCTTGATCAACATTACCTCCGGCGCCGATATTACGATGGGGGAATTCGAAGAGGTCGGCAACACGGTCAAGGCCTTTGCCTCGGATAACGCCACCGTCGTGGTAGGGACCGTAATCGACGAGCATATGGAAGGTGAAGTTCGGGTGACGGTGGTCGCGACCGGTATCGGCTTAGACAAAAAATCCAAAGAATCGCGAGATTTGGGGATTACCCGCGAGAGCATTGCGGTGATGACTAAAGTTGATCCGGAAGTGGATTACAAATCTTTCGAACGCCCCACGATTAGCCGTAACCGCGTGGAGCACTATGAGCCGATGGGTGGCGCGAACTTGAAGGGAGATATCCTGGATATTCCGGCTTTTTTGCGGCGCCAGGCAGACTAGCAGCCAGGCGAACTTAAGAGTTCGTCGCGAGACGATGGGAGCGCGAGGACAGATGCGCGCTGATTCGAGGCGAATAGCGGGGCTATTCAACGAGAATGAGCGCGTATGTACCGCTCTCCCACCGTCGTCGCAACGTCATCTAGGTTTGCGGTGGCTAAATAACGCGAGGAAGTTAAGCCGTGGTTAATCTCGCGCATGTCTTAATGCGCCGCCTCAGCGCCGGTAAGGCTTTGAAACGCTTGGGATGCGCGGTCCGAAAAACGTATGTTATGATGCGCGACGCCAAGGCCTTGCTTTGGGAAGAAGCGGGGAGCTAATGCTAAAACAACGAACTCTGAAAAACGTTATCCGTGCGACCGGGGTTGGACTCCACACCGGGCGCAAAGTATTCGTTACTCTCCGACCGTCGGGACCCGATACGGGCATCACGTTCCGCAGAGTGGATCTCGATCCACCCGTTGAAATCCCCGCGCGGGCCGAGTTTGTCGGGGACACCAGCCTATCGACCAGCCTAGTTCACGAAGGCACCAGAATATCCACTGTCGAACACCTACTCTCCGCGTTCGCGGGGCTTGGGATCGACAACGCGTTCGTCGACTTGAGCGCGCCCGAAGTGCCCATCATGGACGGCAGCGCTGGCCCGTTTGTCTTTCTGATTCAGTCTGCTGGCTTCCAGGAACAGGAAGCCCCGAAGCGTTTCATCCGAATCAAGAAAACGATCGCTGTGAAAGACGGCGATAAATGGGCGCGCTTCGAGCCCTTCAACGGATTTAAAGTCTCCTTCGCTATTGAGTTTGATCATCCATTCTTTCGCTCGGCACGCAAACAGGCAGAAATAGACTTCTCCACGACGTCTTTCGTCAAAGAAGTGAGTCGCGCTAGAACATTTGGCTTTATGCGCGATGTCGAATGGCTCAGAGGTCGAAACCTCGCCCTCGGCGGGAGCTTGGATAACGCGGTGGTAGTGGACGACTACCGTGTGTTGAACGAAGACGGCTTGAGATACGAAGATGAATTCGTCAAGCACAAGATACTCGACGCGATCGGCGATCTCTACCTTCTGGGCCATAGCCTGATTGGCGCCTTCCACGGGTACAAATCAGGCCACGAACTCAATAATCAGTTGCTGCGTAAGCTGCTGGCCACGAAGGGCGGCTGGGAATTGGTGACCTTCTCGTCCGATGAAGAGGTTCCAATCTCTTACATGCAGCCGATTCCGGCGGTCTAGCGTGCCAGGGACTTTAACCAGAGCTCGGTTACCCAGGCGGCCTCTCGACCTGGACGTGAATGGCCTTGATGCTACCGAATTCCGGCACGTGCTTAGCCCAGGAGAGTAAGTCCGGTACTAAGTAGCGCAAGCGAGTCGCCCACACCGGGGAGCGCGCGAACAACACCAGAGTTCCATCCTCCCGAAAGGCGGCGACTTTGAAGTTCTGAGCAAAAGTATCGCCGACTCGCGCATTCAAGATTCCTTCTAGGGTGCGCAATTCCCCGGCTTGCCGCAGCAGCAAACTCAAGGTTGCATTCGCGGCCATGATGTCGGCCAGTTTTTTGGGTGCCTTCACGTAAATCTTCCTGACAATCCTAACCACCGGCCTGACCGCTAGACTTTCGAGCCTTCAAACTACCAAGACACTAGGCCTATTCGTCGCTAGCCCCGCGAGCAACCAGTCGTCGTTTGATACACTATGGGGCGCGCCCCGGCCGCACGCCTCGAATAATGTCGAGCGCCTGGCGTTATAAGACCTCGAGGCCTCGCCCCCTATTTCCAGAGGATTCCATGCCTGCTAGTTCATTATCCCTCAGCCGACGCGTTTTGCGGCTCTTTTTTGGCACTCGGAACGACCGCTTGGTCAAACGGATGCAAAAGACTGTCGACGCAATCAATGCGCAGGAAGCGACTATCGCGGCGCTTTCTGACCTTGAACTGGCGGCAAAGACGCCAGAATTCAAGGCAAGATTAGCCGCAGGTGCCGCGTTGGATTCGTTGCTGCCCGAAGCATTCGCGGTCGTGCGTGAAGCCGGTAAGCGCGTTCTCAATATGCGTCACTTCGATGTTCAGCTCATCGGGGGTATGGTCCTGCACCAGGGTCGTATCGCGGAAATGCGCACCGGTGAGGGCAAGACCCTGGTCGCCACCTTACCGGCCTACCTGAACGGACTTGTTGGTCGCGGCGTTCACGTGGTGACAGTCAACGATTACCTTGCTAAACGCGATGCCGAATGGATCGGAAAAATCTACCGTTTTCTTGGACTGAGCGTCGGGGTCGTGATATCAGGCATGAACCAGGAAGCACGTAAGGAGGCCTATGCTGCGGATGTGACCTACGGCACGAACAATGAGTTCGGTTTTGATTATCTGCGCGACAACATGGTGTTTACCAAGGACCAGCGTGCGCAACGCGATCTGTTCTATGCGATTGTCGACGAAGTCGATTCGATCCTTATCGATGAGGCCAGAACGCCGCTGATCATTTCTGGTCCCACCGATGATCGCAGTGATCTGTATGTCAAAATCAATGCACTCATTCCAAGTCTTACTCGCCAGGCCATCGAAGAGGGGGAAGGCGATTACTCCGTCGATGAAAAGGCTCGCCAGGTACATCTGACCGAGACCGGCCATGAGAATGTCGAACAGTTGCTGGCATCGAATGAATTATTGCTGGAGGGTGATAGTTTGTATTCGGTCAGCAACATCGCCCTGATGCACCATATTAACGCCGCGCTACGCGCCCACGCCCTATTCAGTAGGGATGTCGATTACGTGGTCAAAGATCGGCAAGTCGTAATCGTTGACGAGTTCACTGGCCGCACAATGCCAGGGCGGCGCTGGTCCGAAGGCCTGCATCAGGCCGTCGAAGCGAAAGAAGGCGTTCCGATCCAGTTGGAGAATCAGACGCTCGCCTCCATTACCTACCAGAATTACTTCCGATTATTCGACAAATTGTCCGGGATGACGGGTACTGCGGACACCGAAGCCTACGAATTCCAACAGATATACGGCTTGGAAGTTGTGGTCGTGCCAACGCACAAGTCAATGGTCAGGACGGATCACGGGGACGTCGTGTTTTTGACCAGCAAGGAGAAATACCAAGCCATAGTCGACGATATCAAGGACTGTCTATCCCGCACACAGCCGGTATTGGTGGGCACTACCTCGATCGAAACCTCTGAGTTTCTGGCTGGGTTGCTGACTCGCGAAGACGTTAAGCACCAGGTGCTGAATGCGAAATTCCATGAGAAGGAAGCCCAGATTATTGCGCAAGCAGGCCAACCGGGGTCGGTTACCGTGGCGACCAATATGGCGGGGCGCGGTACCGATATCGTGCTTGGGGGGAGTTTGGATGCGGAACTAAATTTGCTTGACGAAGGCGTCACTGAAGCGCAACGGCTGCAAATCCGTGAAGCCTGGCAGCAGCGACACGATGAAGTGATTGCGGCTGGAGGACTCCATATTATCGGGACTGAGCGCCATGAATCCCGCCGTATCGATAATCAGCTGCGAGGTCGTGCGGGTCGCCAGGGTGATCCGGGATCAAGCCGATTCTATTTGTCGCTGGAAGACAGCCTGATGCGAATCTTTGCTTCCGAGCGTGTCGCCAGCTTGATGCAGAAACTCGGCATGGAGGAAGGCGAGGCCATCGAGCACCCGTGGGTCACCAAAGCCATCGAGAATGCGCAACGGAAAGTCGAAGGACGCAATTTCGATATGCGCAAGCAACTGCTCGAGTTCGACAATGTCGCCAACGATCAGCGGAAACATGTTTATGAGCAACGCCGTGAGCTGATGGAAGCAGAGGACGTCTCGGAGAACATCCGGGGGATCCGACACGATGTCGTTAACGAGATAATTGACGGTTACATTGCCCCGCAGAGCTACCACGAGAATTGGAATATTGCAGGCCTCGTGAACACGTTGCTAACCGACTTCGGGTACCCGGTACCCATCGACGAATGGATCAAGGGCAACGAGGATCTCACTGAAGAGGAGATTCGTCGCCGGGTGATGGAAGAGATCGAGGCCAGGTATACGCAGAAGGAAACGCAGGTGGGTATGGATGTCATGCGTCACTTCGAGCGCGCGGTCATGCTCCAGGTGCTCGACAGTCACTGGAAAGAGCATCTCTCGGCCATGGACCATCTACGCCAGGGCATTCATTTGCGCGGCTACGCGCAAAAGGATCCGAAGCAAGAATATAAGCGTGAAGCCTTCGACATGTTTGCCAAGATGCTCCAGGCGCTGATGCGTGATGTCATCGGAATCCTTTCGAAAGTGGAAGTGCGGGCCAGGGATGATGTGGAAGCACTAGAGGAACAACGACACCGAGAAGCCGCGAGGTTGCAACAGGAAATACATGAAACGAGCAGCGCATTGCTTAATGAAGATCCCGTTAGCGAGCCGCTCGCGACCCAGACACCGGTCGTCAGGCGAGGCACGAAAGTTGGCCGCAATGATCCCTGCCCCTGCGGTTCCGGCAAGAAGTACAAGCAATGCCATGGCGCACTTTCTTGAAGCCAATGCCAGCAGAGATGACCTGGAAAGATAAAAATTAGATATGTATCAGCTAACGACCTGTGAGGCGGCCTTGCCAGTCCAGGGGATCCGGTTGGCCACGGTATCCGCTGGCATTCGTAAGGTTGGGAAAGTCGATCTCTGCTTGCTCGAGATCGCAGAAGGCGCTCGCACGGCGGGTGTGTTTACGCGCAATGTTTTCTGCGCCGCGCCAGTCTCGCTTGCACGCGAGCATCTTCTGCAGCGGAGCCCCCGACTGTTAGTCATTAATTCCGGCAATGCCAATGCGGGGATGGGGAAGCAGGGATATCAGGATGCGCTAGAAGTGTGTGCGACTTCCGCACGATTGCTGTCGTGTGACCTGGCGTGCGTGCTCCCATTTTCGACCGGGGTAATCGGACAGCGCTTGCCGGTATCGAAGATACTGGCCGTTCTACCCCAGGCAATCGATTGCCTTTCCGACACGCAGTGGGCAGCGGCCGCTCGCGCGATCATGACAACCGACAAAGTCCCGAAGTGCATCAGTGCACAGGTGAAGATCGACGAGCGCACCTACACGGTCACAGGAATCGCCAAAGGTGCCGGCATGATCAAGCCCAATATGGCGACGATGTTGGCATTCATCGCGACCGATGCCGGGATTGAACAGGGCCCGCTCGAACAGCTGTTGCGCGAAGTGTGCGAGAAGTCTTTCAACCGGATCACCATTGACGGCGATACCTCAACGAACGACAGCTGTGTCTTGATTGCCACCGGGAACCTGGAATCGGCCAGGGTTCGACCGGGCGAGCCCGCGTGGCAGGGAGTCGCGGCTGCGGTGGAGCAGGTGTGTAAGGCACTGGCACGTGCCATTGTCAGAGACGGTGAAGGCGCGACTAAGCTGGTCAATGTGCAAGTGTCTGGTGGTGATTCTGAAGCAGAATGTTTGAAGGCCGCCTATGCGGTTGCCGAGTCACCGCTGGTTAAAACGGCTTTGTTCGCGAGCGACCCAAACTGGGGGCGAATTCTTGCTGCGGTCGGACGCTCGGGTGTCACGAATCTCGAAATTGGGCGTATCGGCATCGCGCTGAACGACTACCCGATTATCCAATCGGGTGAGCCCGTTGCCGACTACGATGAATCAATCGCGGCGAAGATCATGTCGAATGCCGAGTTCGATATCCGTATCACGCTCGGTGAAAGTCCGCTCAAGGTTGAAGTGTTGACCTGCGATTTTTCGTTCGATTACGTCCGCATAAATGCCGAGTATCGCAGCTGATCTGCCCGCTCGCGCGTCTCCCGAAGCGAGTCATTGATCGCGCTCGGTAGCACGCATGATCCGAGATATCCCCCTTCACGTCGTCGCTGCGGTGATCAGAGACACACACGAACACGTGTTGCTGAGCTTACGGGCGCCACATCAGGATCAAGGCGGATTATGGGAGTTTCCGGGCGGTAAGGTGCACACGGGCGAGATCCCTTTCGCGGCGCTCGGCAGAGAGTTAAATGAAGAGTTAGGGATCGATATCGAACCCGTGGCGGCCATTCCGCTGATCAAGGTGACTCAGGTGTACCCCCGCAATACGGTGATGCTTGAAGTGTGGGAAGTCTTCGCCTGGCGCGGGGTTCCAGAAGGGCGGGAAGGGCAAGAAATTGAATGGGTTGAACCCGGGCGTCTGGCGCAAAAGCGGTTTCCGCTCGGGAATTTTCCGATTCTTAACGCAGCCCTACTGCCTAGGCTTTGCCTGGTCACCCCTGAGCCGGGTTCCCGCGAGGATTTTCTGCACGGGTTAGCGTGTAGTCTCTCTGCAGGGATCAAATTGGTTCAACTGCGCGTGAAGTCGCTGTCATGGCAGGACCTGCGTGCGCTCGCCAAAGACGCAGTGACGCTGTGTCATCGCTTTGGCGCGCGCCTGCTCATCAATGGCTACACGGATTTAGTGGCTGCGGTGGAGGCCGATGGACTGCACCTCACCTCGCAACAGCTACATCAGGTCGAAAGACGCCCCGTGTCTGCCGGCCAACTGCTTAGTGCCGCGTGCCATGACCGACGTGACATTGATCAAGCCAATCGTTTGGGGGTGGATTTCGGACTGCTCGGGCCAATCAATGAGACCGCATCTCATCCCGGTGCGGCAGTGCTTGGATGGTGCCGCGCGAAACAACTCGTCGAGCACGCCAATTTTCCGGTCTTCGCCCTCGGTGGGCAGGATCCCTCAACCGTGCCTCAGGCGGTGGCGAGCGGGTTTCAGGGCATCGCTGCCATCGCTGGCTTATGGGGAATTCAGGCGCGT
The DNA here is from genome assembly GCA_043734785.1 of Pseudomonadota bacterium. Classification (GTDB taxonomy): domain Bacteria; phylum Pseudomonadota; class Gammaproteobacteria; genus CAIKBL01. The sequence continues at coordinate 12,300 of JAYTEX010000053.1, forward strand.
TTGCCTGATGCGCGGCTAAGGCCGGTCAGTTTGCGCGGCGGGTAAACCGCAGACGAGGGCTTGACC
>JAYTEX010000054.1:0-15533 GCA_043734785.1 Pseudomonadota bacterium
CGATCTACGAGATTGTGCTTGAAGCGCAACTCGCGGCGATCGCCGCCGTGCGTCCGGGGAATTCGTGGAACGAACCCCACGAAGCGGCGGTTGAAGTGATCGCCAAGGGACTGGTTGATGTGGGCATCCTCAAAGGCCGTTGGCGTACGATGATCAAGGACGAAGCCTATCGCCCCTATTACATGCATCGCACCAGCCACTGGCTCGGGATGGATGTCCATGACGTTGGAGATTACAAGGTCGGTGACGAGTGGCGCACCTTCGAGGCGGGCATGGTTACCACGGTCGAACCCGGCTTGTACCTGTCGCCGTTCATCAAGGGCCTCGCCAAGCGTTGGTGGAATATTGGCATCCGGATCGAAGACGACATTCTGGTCACTGGCGATGGTCACGAAGTGCTGAGTGCAGGCGCGCCAAAGACGATCGAAGACATCGAAACGACCATGCGGCAGGCCAGTGCAAAGTGATTTCGATGTCGTGATTGCAGGTGCCGGTTTGGTCGGTGCCGCGTTGGCGCTGGGCCTCTCGCGGCTGGGTTTGCAGGTATTGGTGGTTGACAAACTACCGCCTCCCGGGGCGGCGCGCGGCCCAGGTATTAGCCCAGAAGTTAATGATACACGCGGCCTCGCGCTGAGTTTGAGTTCGGTGGCCGTGCTGGAAGCTCTGCAAGTCTGGTCGCGACTAGCGTCGTTGGTCTATCCAATCAAACACATCCATGTCACACAGCAGGGACATTTCGGTGCGCTGCGGCTCAGCCATCGCGACCTCGATTTGCCCACGCTCGGGGTTGTTTGTCCCGCCGAGGCACTGCAGGGTGCGTTGGTGGTGGCCCTCGAAGACGCGCCCGGGATCTCTGTGCACTGGGCGACACGCCTTACGGCTTGTAACGCCGAGCGCGAGGCGCTGCAAATCTCGCTGGTCACCTCAACGCAGCCGACCAGCTGCACCACCTCGCTGTTGATCGGTGCCGATGGCATCGATTCGCAAGTCCGGGAATTCGCCGGGATCGAAACACAGCGGCATGCCTACGGACAAACGGCGATAGTGGCCAATGTTGATGTCGCGTGCCCGCGCGCGAACACCGCGTTTGAACGTTTCACAACCAGTGGTCCGCTGGCGCTGTTGCCGATCGGGGGGCGGCGCCACGTCCTGGTGCGCACGGCACATTGCGCTGATCTCGCCGAACTGCTTGCGCTTACCGATGCCGCCTACCTGGTGGATGCCAGGCAGCGCTTCGGTCACACGCTCGGCGCGTGGTCGAATCTTGGGCCGCGGCGCGCCCATCCCTTGGTGCTGCAGCGTGCAGCGCGGCTGATCGGCGCGCGTTGCATGCTGCTCGGCAACGCTGCGAACACGGTGCATCCGAATGCCGCGCAGGGCCTCAATCTCGGTTTTCGCGATGTGGCTGCGGCACTCACGATCATCGAAAACGCGCAACGTGCCGGCGAAGATCTTGGCAGCACGCCCGTGTTACAGCGCTATGCTGCTGCGCGCGCGGGCGACCAGCATTCCACTACGCGGATTACCGATACGCTGGCGCGCGTTTTTGCGCTGGAGTCTCCCGTGTTTGGCGGCCTCCGGGCGCTAGCGATCCTGGCGGTCGACCGGCTGCCTACCGTGAAACGTGCGATCCTGCGACGGCTCGCGCTGGGTCAAGGGTTCATGGCGTGACGGCGCGACCGGCCAGCGTCGAGGTTGCCATTGTGGGCAGCGGCCTGGTCGGCATGGTTTCGGCGTTATTACTCGCCGCAGCGGGGCTCGAGGTAGTCTTGATCGATCCGGTTACCCAGTTACCGGTCCGCGACGAGCCTTTCGATCTGCGCACCTATGCATTGACCCCCGCCTCGCGCCGGATTCTCGCGGGGAGTGGCGTCTGGGCTGAGCTTGAGCAGGCGCGTATCTCCACCTTCGAAGCGATCGAAGTTTGGGATGGCGTTGGCCGCGGCGCCCTGCGCTTCGATCCGCCTGCTGCGGCCAAGCAGCCGCTGGCCTATCTGGTCGAGCACGCCAATTTGATCTCAGCCTGCCATCGCGCCTTGGCGACGCACAGCAACCTTTCTGATTTGGCGGGAGAGGTCAGCGCGGTCGTGCCGACTGATCACGACTGCGTGCTGCACCTCGCGGATGGTCGCCAATTACGCGCGGCGATGGTGCTTGCCTGCGATGGCGGCGACTCGCCATTGCGTGAGAAGTGCGGTTTCGAATGTGAGGAGGTAGATTATGGACAACAAGCGGTCGTCGCCAATGTCACGACGACGTTAGCGCACGCACGAGTCGCGCGGCAGCGCTTTCTGGCAAGCGGTCCGCTGGCCTTCCTGCCGTTGCCGCCAGCACAAGCGTCAGCCGTGGTGTGGACCACAACGCCCGCGCAGGCGGCCTGGGCCATCACCTGTAGCGATAGTGAGTTCTGCGCGACATTGGGCCATGCGTTCGAGTCGCGCTTGGGCGCGGTACTGGGCACTAGTCGACGGTTGTCTTTCCCGTTGCGCCGCCTGCATGCCCGCCAATATGCGCGCGGGAGAGTCGCGCTGGTGGGAGATGCCGCACACGTGATTCATCCGTTGGCGGGCCAGGGTTTGAATCTCGGCCTGCTGGATGCGGCGATGCTGGCGGAGATCCTGGGCACCAGCGAACACGCCGCATGGCGCTATCCGCAGTCGCTATTGCAGCGTTATTCACGCGCACGCCGGGCTGAGAATCTGCTCATGCTCTCGGTCACTGAGCAGCTCAATCGACTGTTCGCGACGACGCATCCCGCGCTCGTGTGGCTACGCAATTCGGGATTCAATCTCACGCAACATTGGCCACCGCTCAAGCAAAACCTGATCGCGCACGCCATGGGCGAACGAGGCGATCTCCCGGCGCTTGCGCGACGCGATTATTCATCAAATATGGAAGCTTTATGACCGTGCTTGATCCCAAGCTGTTTGAAACTGCGTTGTTCGAATCCACGCTGACAAGCCTGCCGCTGCTTGCACGAGGTAAGGTACGTGACATCTACGCGATCGACCGCGATCACTTGTTGCTGGTAGCGACCGATCGCCTATCGGCGTTCGACGTGGTACTGCCAGATCCCATCCCCGGCAAGGGCATTGTGCTGAGCGCGATGTCGAATTTCTGGTTTGCGCGTTTTCGAGACCTGGTCCCCAATCATCTCACGACACGCGCACTCGCGGATGTGCTAACGGATCCTGCAGAGCGCGCCCAGGTCGCAGGCCGGGCGGTGATCGTGCATCGCCTGCAGCCATTGCTGGTCGAGGCGGTGGTGCGCGGCTATCTGATCGGTTCTGGCTGGAAAGAATACCAGCAGACCGGTGCGGTATGCGGCATCACGCTCCCCCAGGGCTTGCGCCAGGCCGATAAACTGGCCGCACCGATTTTCACGCCAGCGACTAAAGCTGAGGCCGGTTTGCATGACGAAAACATCGATTACGCCACCGCGGCACGGATTATGGGTGAGGCCCACGCTGCCCAGGTGAAGTCGCTCGCCTTGACGCTCTATCGCGAAGCCGCGCAGTACGCTTTGTCGCGCGGCATCCTCATTGCGGACACGAAATTCGAGTTCGGCACCGATGCGCAAGGCAAGGTGGTATTGATCGATGAAGTATTAACCCCGGACTCGTCGCGCTTTTGGTCCGCGCAGGACTATCAGCCCGGCAGCAGTCCGCCAAGTTTCGATAAACAGTTTGTGCGCGATTATCTCGAAACGCTGGCGTGGGATAAGCGTCCGCCGGGGCCACGCCTGCCACCCGAGGTCATCGCGCAGACTGCGACCAAGTATCGCGAAGCCCTGACTCGATTGACCGCGCCTTAGGCGGCAGTCCGCGACACGCTTTTTCATCTTAAAGAACGTGGTTGGCGGTGTGCTCACGGTGCGGGTGAATTGCGCGTCTCCAAGACAGCCATGAGCGCCGGCAGCACCACCAATGCGCACAGGATGGCATACGACAGCGAGACGCTGATGAGGATACCCATGCCGGCCATCCCCGGGTGTTTGGAAATCCCGAGCACCCCGAACGATGCGATCGCGGTCAGCCCGCTGAATAAGATCGCGCGCGGCGTGCTGCTGGCAAGGAGCCCGCCAACATCGGTCGCGCTGCGTTTGCGCACCACCAGATAGGCGCCGTAGGCGTTGTTGAGGCCGATTAGCAATGGCAGGGCGATGATGTTGGCAAAGTTGAACGGCACCTCGAATAGCACCGAAGTCGCGACGGTCAACAGCATCGCCAGCACCAGAGGTGCGGCGACCAGCAGCGCGTCGAGCATGCCGTGCAGAACGACAATATGGAGCACTAAGGTCAGCATCAGTGCCCACAGTGAGGCCGTGACGCAGGCGCGGATGACCACTCGGCTTCCTTCATAAAGTTCCACGGGCGCATCGGTTGCCTCGGGTGCCAAGCTTTGCACGGCAAGCACGAAGTCGCGCATGGCGTGGTTGTTGCTCAAATCTGCTTTCGGTATCACCTGGATCCGCGCGCGGCCGTCTGCGGCAACATATTCCTGACGTAGGCTGGTCGGCAATTGCGCGCCGGTAATTTCGGACGCCTCGAGCAGGCGATTCAGTCGTTGCAGGGTCGCGGCCAGATCGCCGATGAGCTGGTGTCGCAGCCTCGACACTAGCGCGTCCATGCCCTCTGGGTGCGTGGTGACTTTGTCCAACAACGCCTGGAGCCGGCTCAGGCTTGCTTTGAACTCAGGGATCAACGACGGGTCGAGCGCGGCGGTGGCGAGTCTGGCCTGGAATTCGCGCAGACTTGTGATTTCGTCTGCCGTGGACACCGCTGGCTTCGTATCACCTGGCTCCAGCGCGCCCGCTAGCGCGAGATAGAGGCCTTCGATGATCGCGAGCTTCTCGTCCTGCGCGCGGGGGACGAAACTCGCCAGAGTGATTGCCTTGTCGACTTCCGGCAAGGCCTCGAGCTGGGTCGCGAGTCGCGCTGCATCCGCTAGGGAGGGTGCGAGCACCTGGATCGTATACGGGGAGCTTTCCGGATCGCTCGCCAGCGCGCGAAACGCGGCGACCCCCTCGGTGCTGCCATCCTTTAGATTAAGCGGGTTCAGATCGAAACGCGCCCACGGCAACAGGCAGGCACTGGCGATCACGAGCACGATGGTAAACGCGAGAATCGCGCGTGCATGACGATGTATCCAGTCTTGTTGCCGCGGTTGGCGCGGCGGGCGCAGCGTGCGGCGTCGGGGTACCGGCAGGAAACTCAGCAGCGCGGGCAGCACGGTGAGATTCGCGATCCACGCCAGCCCCATGCTGAAGCTGGAGATGATCCCGAGCTGGGCAAGGCCGCGATAGGAAGTCGGCACAAACGCGAGAAAACTGATCGCAGCGCCGATTGCAGCGAGCGCCAGTGCGCCACCGGCCGCACGCGCCGCAGCCACGAGTGCCGTTGGGCGTGCGAGGCCGCGGTCGGTCTCTTCGAGGTAACGCATGGTGTATTGGATCCCGAAATCGACGCCCATGCCGATGAACAGCACGGCGAAACACACCGAAATGATATTGAGCGCACCGACCGCAAACGTCGCGAACGCGGCGGTCCAGATCAAGCCGCAGGCGAGCGTGATCAACACGCCGCCAACCAGGGTGGCCGATCGCAGACCGATCATCAGCACCACGGCAACACATAGGAAAGACAAGACAGTGGTCGCTTTCGCGTCGTGCGCAACCGTCACCAGTTCTTCGCTGTCCATCACAGCGGATCCGGTCATGCGGATACTCACCGCTGGATGCTGGAGTTTGAAACCCTGGATCAAGTCTCGCAATGCAGCGACGGCCGGCGCCGCCGGTTGAAAATCGCGCGCATCGAGTACCGGGTCAAGCAATATGAATGCGCGTTGCGGGCCTTGAGTCGTCTGACCTGCAAACAACTCATCGCGCCAGCGCAAAGGTTCCGCGTGGCCCGCGAGCAGGCGCTCGAGCGCACCACTAATTCGATCAAACATACGTGTCAGCAGCGCTGACTGCGGGTCATCGAGGTTGGTCTCGAGCCCTACGCTCAAGGTGGCGAACAAGCCACGTAGACTCGGATCACGGGCCAGCGTGCCAAGGAATGGCGCGGCAGCCTGCAGGCGTTCGTCGATCTTCCACAACGCCTCCGTGTCGAGATACAGGAGGCCGTTGGTTTCGAAAAATTCGCCCCCGCCGGGCTGCGTCACGCGACGCGCGATATCCGCGCGCGCGCGGATCGCAGTCGCGAGCGCGTTGGCGGCGTCTTCGGCAGCACCCAGCTGTGCCGCCTCGGTGAAAATCACGATTGAACCCGGGAGATCAGGGAAGGCTTCCTGAAAATTGCGAGCCGCCTTGCGATGCGGCAGCTCGGGATCGAGCATATTGGAGGTGTCGGTGTCGATCGCGAGGTGTCGAACGGTATAGACAAGCGCACCCAGCGTGAGCAGGCATGTCGCAATCAACCAGATGGCCGCGTAGCGCACCGACCATGCGACGATAGCCGCAGTCAAGCGGCCCGGCAGTGTGCGGAATTCAGGAGGCATAGGGGACGGATCTCGAGCGAGCGGTTGGGGTTATGGGCAGCGGGTTCTGCGTAAGCCGCGACAGGATACGCAAATCCCTAAGCGATTTCAGCAACGGCCCACTTTGGCCATTCGCCGGGGGCGATCGCTTTGCGGGTTAACGGTGGCACGGCGCTCTGCTGGAAGATTTAATGCTGACGATGATGGACGCGCCGCGGGGCGCTGGTAATGAAGGCTACTTAGTCGTCCCTGAAAAAAGCATGCTGCGCGGAGGAAATAGGGAATTGCTCGCATTGTGGCGAGATTGGGTAGGTTGGGGTGAGCTTGCGAAGCCCAACAGAGAGTAGACCAGCTCGCGCGGATACTCGGATTCGCGACTACGCGGTCACTCGGTGGATGATGGATGTTGGGGTTCGCGGCACTCACCCCAACCTACGTTGAAAAATACGGCGAAGTGACGCTGTTGACGATTAACAGGCCCGCTCCCGAAGCAGAATGTGCCGGGTGCCGGGTGCCGCCGACAGAGATCGAACACGCCAATTCGGCTTGTGCTAGGCTGACTCCGTGCTTTACACAATGCTGATCGATCGGAGAACCGTATGAATACCATCACCGTGTCCTCAAAGTACCAAATTGTCATTCCAGCCAGGATTCGCGAGGCGCTTGGTATCAAGCCAGGGGAGAAACTCCACGCGATCGAATATCGGGGGCGGATTGAACTCGTGCCTGTTCGCGCGGCTCAGACTGCGCGCGGGTCGCTGAAGGGCATTAATACCGACGTGCCAAGAGATGCTGACCGCGTATGAATGTAGTCGACTCCTCGGCGTGGCTTGAGTACTTTGCCGATGGACCCAACGCTGCAGTGTTTGCGAAGCCAATCGCGGCAGTCAGATCGCTCCTCGTCCCGTCGTTGTCTTTGTTTGAAGTGTTCAAGCGGGTCACTCAGCAGAGGAACGAAGACGAAGCGCTGCGCGCTATCGCGGTGATGGAGCAAGGCCGGGTGGTAGACCTTGACCGAGCGACTGCGCTGGAGGCCGCGCGGCTATCGCTGCTGCACCGGATTGCGCTGGCTGACAGCGTAATGCTTGCAACCTCGCACCGACACCACGCGACGTTTTGGACACAAGATTCGGACTTTGATGGTCTGCCCGGTGTGAAGTACTACGCCAAGCGATAGAGAGGCTACGAGGACAGCAAGAGTCCGTTGGCCGCAACCCGTTGCAATGCCGGCCTTCCTCCTGTACGAACTGGACGGCACACTCAAGGGTGCGTGCAAGACCGGCGTTTCACCAGTGCGCCCGGCGGTGTGCATAGCGAAGGGGCTGGCGATACCGACTGCATCGTCATTTACAACATCCGTGGCAACGGCCGTGACGAGATGTTTGATATGCTGGACGAAACGGTGCAGAACGTCGGGAAGATCGGGTTCGAGGACTTTGCCGGCCTGTACCATGCGCCGCCAGACGCCCAGAAAGGCGCCAGCTGAGCCGCCCGATCAACCAGACCGACCTGTCTGCGCTCGAAGTTCCGATTTTCAGCGTCTGCGCACGGGCCTACTGCATGGCTATTCTGTCTTAAGCGAAAAAGCGAATGCGCGTGGAGCGCGTGGGCGGGTAGGGAGTTCGATGTCCAAGCTACTCATTGAAAAGCGCGGCGAAGTGACGCTGTTGACGCTTAACAGGCCCGAAGTACACAACAATGTCGATGCTGATCTGGCCATGCTGCTGGCCGATGCGATCATCGATTTCGGCGCCGACGACCAGCAAAAGGTACTCGTGATCGCTGGTGCCGGTAACGTCACCTTTTGTGCCGGCGCCAATCTCAAAGGGATGAAAGAACTATTTGAGCATCGCCGCACGCACGACGCCGGCCCGATGGGCTTCGCCAAGCTCGATCCCGGCAAGCCGACCATCGCCGCCATCAACGGCAATTGCTGGGCCGGAGGCATCGAACTGGCTATCTGGTGCGATTTCCGCATCGTCGATGAAACTGCGCGCTTCGGCCTGCTGAACAAGCGTTGGGGTCTGCCGCTCGCCGATGGCGGTACGCAGCGTCTGCCGCGTTTGCTCGGCATGGGCAATGCGTTGTACCTGATCGAAACCGGCATGGAGATCGACGCCGATCGCGCACTCGCCATGGGACTCGCCCAGGAAGTCGTGCCGGCGGGCAGCGCCGTCGCCCGCGCGATGGCGCTCGCCACCCACATCGCAGGCTATGGGCAAGGCGGCATCCGCGTCGACCGCAGGGCGGCGCTCGCCACCATCGGCCTTTCGCTCGAAGACGGGCTGGAACTTGAAGTCGAGCTTTGCCATGGCCCTGCGGTGTCGGCCGAGGCGATGGCCGGCATGGACCACTTTGCCAAGGGCAGCCGTCCCGCGCCGCCGCGTCCACCGGCGCGTACGCGTCGCGGCGCCTGAGCGCAATCCTCCCTAAACCCTTTGGCGGTGATGTCATCATGCGACTGAGTCCCTTCGACGACTACCCCTTCCACCAGTCGCCGACACCGTTCGCGACCGTGGCGACCTCGGACGCGCACTACAACGATGGCTACTTCTGTGCCTTCTATGCGCCGGACTGGTATTTCTTCACGGGCTTGCGCCTGCACCCGAACGTCAACGTCATCGACGGTTGGGCGTCGGTCGCCCATGGCAACCGCCAGACTGCGGTGCGGGCCGCGCGTGCTCTGCATCCGCGCTATGGCGAGTTGGCGGTGGGGCCGCTGCGCTACGACATCCTTGAACCAATGAAGCGCCTGCGCGTGGTGGCGAACGAGAACCCGTCCGGCGTCGAATTCGACGTAGTGCTTGAAGCGCAATCGCCACCCTTCGTCGAAGATCGCTACCAGCATTTCAAGTACGGTGCGGTGGTCAACGATCTGATTCGGTATACCCAGATCTGTCGCGCCAGCGGCCATGCGCGCCTCGACGGACAGCGCATCGAGATCAATGACTGGCACGCGATGCGCGATCATTCCTGGGGCGTGCGCTCGTCGATGGCAGTGCCGACGGGCATCAAGGGCATCGACCGCGATGGTGAGGACGCCGCGCACCGCGCGTTGCGCATGTGGGTGCCTTTCCAGGTCGAAGACCACTGCGGCTTCTACAATACCCATGAGGATTCGGAAGGTCGCACCCTCGATTTCGAAGGTCGTCTGGATTACACCGATGGCCGCGCGATCAAGCTCATCGCCGTGCGGCACGAACTTCAATACCTCAGCGGCACACGGCGACCGACCAGTGGCAGGATAGAACTCGACGGTGAGGATGGTGTGACGCGCAGCTACACACTGCGTCTGGTCGGTACGCCCGCCGACGTGCAAGGCGGCGGCTATTATCGCGGCTGGCGCGATGGCCTGGGACCCGGCATTTATCGCGGCGCCGACGTCGTCGAATACGACAGCTACGATGTTAGTCCTGGCACCGAAATCAGCGGCCCGCCGCATGTACCGGCGCGCTACCGTCTGGGCCCGACTGAGTATCCGATGGCGATGATCGGACCGGGCGGCGCCGCAGGCATGGCGCACTTCGAACACACCCTGAGCGGCGCCTATCCGCGCTACGGGTTCGCGTCGTGAGCGGCGCGCGCGTGCAGCACCTGTTGTCAGTGCTGTGTATTCAGTCGCGTGCTTGACCTTGCAACGCTCGACCACCACCAAACAGAGGGGATTCAGACGATGAGCTACGTAACGCTGGTCTACGCTACCGATGGCCCGATCGCGACCATTACCCTCAATCGGCCCGAGGACTTGAATACCATCGTGCCGCCCATGACCGACGAAATCGAGGCTGCGGTGGCGCAGGCAGTGCGCGATCAAACCGTGAAGGTTATCGTGCTGCGCGGCGCCGGGCGCGCGTTCTGCGCCGGCTTCAATTTCAGCGGCGGCTTTCATCAGTGGGATAACGGGCTGACCACTGGCGGCAAGTGGGACCCGGGCAAGGACTTCGTCATGACCTGTTCGCCGGTTACCGGCTGGGTGGCGAAGTTCATGAGTCTCTGGCACAGCCCCAAGCCCGTCATTGCGATGGTGCACGGCTGGGCCCTCGGTGGCGGCAGCGAGCTGGCGCTGTGCGCCGACCTCGTGCTCATGAGCGAGGACGCCCGCATCGGCACGCCGTACTCACGCATGTGGGGCTGCCATCACGCGGGCATGTGGGTACATCGTCTGGGGCTCGCCAAGGCCAAGGAGCTGGCGCTGACCGGGCGACCGCTGTCGGGCGTTGAGGCTGCGCAATGTGGCCTGGTCAACAAGGCCGTGCCGTTCGAAGATCTGGAGCGCGAGACTTACAAGCTCGCTAACGAACTGGCCTCAATTCCACTATCCCAGCTCGCGTGCATGAAGCTTGTCGTCAATCAGGCCTACGAGAACATGGGCTTGAAGTCGACCCAACTGCTGGGTTCCGTGCTTGACGGTCTGATGCGCAACACGCCGGAAGCTGAAGCCTTCATCGATTTGGCGCAGCAGGCCGGTGTGCCGGCGGCGGTGGCAGCGCGCGATGCGCTGTTCGGTGATTATTCCCAGGCATCGCGTGACGGCAAGCCCAATCCGAACAACGCATATCCCGCGCCTGAGATGAACTGAGGCCGGCAGGCGCGGATACGCGCGATGTCTGCGTTCGTCTCAGGAGATCGGTAGCAGTCGAAGGACGGGTGTTCAGATCTGGCGTTTTGCTACTACAGGCAAAAGACAAGATCGGAACACCCGATCGCATCCGCAACGCATCGCCAATATCTCTCGCTCCAAACCACTCGCGAGAATCTGCACAAGATATTCTGCCCGCGAATGCCGAGGTTTTCGTCGAGCTTGAACTTCACCTTTTCGATCAAGCAGGTGTTTCGAGCGGGATGTCCACGTAGCGTTCACGCGCAATTTCAGCGCCGTAGGCAATACAGGCCTGGATATCAAGCGCCTCCAGGCCCGGATAATCGGCAAGGATCTCGGCAGTCGTTTCACCCGCCGCCAACAGATCGAGAATCAGCGAAACCCAGATTCGATGGCCGCGAATGCACGGCTTACCGAAGCAACGCAGGGGATCTATCCAGATTCGGGCCAGGGACTACTCGCGTGTCAGTGGCGATTTCATAGATCAACTCCAGCACGGCTTTCGCATAATGTAACTCAAGCAGCGCCGGTCAGACATTGCGTTGTGCGACATATGACAGCACTACCGCCGAGACTTCGGCCAAGTCTTATTCAACCAGACAAGCCCGCCGTCGCGTTCTCACAGCGCGCGCGCCAACATTCGATATAGCCATGCCTCTTGTTTACCGCCAATCGCGACCAGTCATTCGTCCCGAGCGTCCGCCTCCCGTTCGACGGTCACCAGCGCGAGGATGCGGTTCAGCGCGGATCCACAGAAGTCATCGAGATAGCGATCTGTGAGCGCGATCGCCGAGCAAAGGTTCGAGGAGCGCCGGCTCGGCGTCTAAATCGCCACGGCCCTCGGACATCTTGAATTCCGACAGATCGAGGCGGCCCAGCATCGACAAACAACAATGCTTGTATTGCGCGCCCGAGCCGCAGAGACACGGCTTATTAGAGTCTTCTGGGGTGCGGATAGGTGATGACCGTTGTGGATTACGGCGTTGGCGCTCAAGGACGGGGCATCTCTGCGTTGCGAGGAGTCGCAGGCTTTGCTGCACTCCACAAGAGTCGCGTCGCATTCCGAATAACGAGGCGCTGCGCGCAATTATTTCACGGGTTTGCCACGCTTGCGCTCGCAACGACGCTGGCGGCTCGTGATTGACAATACGTATCGCACACTTATTATGAGTCTGTGAACGCGATCAATTGGCAACCCAAAGCCCTTCGTCAGTTGCGCAAGATCGACGCTCGCACAGGCAAGCAGATTCGAGCAGCGGTGAGCACGCAACTTGTTGATTTGTCCAAGGCCAGGAATATAAAGGCCCTGACGAATCACGCTTACGGGGATCGCCTTCGCGTTGGCAACTTTCGGGTCTTCTTCGATTTTGATGGAGCTGTCCGCATCGTGAGCATTGAAGAGGTTAGAAAACGCGATGAACGAACGTACTGAGTTTCAAATTATCGTCGGTCAGGACGGTAAACCCGCCTTCGTGGTGGTCCCCTACGATCAGTTCCGTCGCATGCAGGGCGGCTTCACGCACGGCACTGTCCCCAATGAGGTAGTGAACCTCTCATTCGAACGCGGTGTGTCGGCGATGGCAGCGTGGCGCGAGCACTTCTGCCTCACGCAAGCCGAAGTGGCTGATCGCATCGGAATTACACAGGCTGCGTACGCGCAAATGGAGCGCGTCAAACAACCGCGAAAAGCCACGATCGAGAAGGTGGCAGCCGCGCTTGGACTTGCAGCTGAACAACTTCGTTGGTGAGCTTGTGAGCGCCGATTGCCTAAGTCCGACAGGCTGCTAGAGCGCTATAAATCCCGCAAGGCGCTGCGTGGCCACAAGAACGGCGACATCACGACGCACTATTCGGCGGTCGAGGTCTCCGAGTTACTCGATGCAGTGGAAAGCGTGTGTGTGAGATCGATCAACGGTCGTGGTTTGGTGTTGATTCGTGGAGTATTTTCGCCGAATTCCCTACAAACCGCAGGTGCGCGTGTTGGAGAGTTGAGGTAAGTGACTGACTAAATTGGTGGTACGGGTGGGCTCGAAATATTTTTATAACGTGATGATGTAATTGCGGTAATCGATCTCTCGATCCGCCATGTGCCCCCGATTGCTACCCCGCGTTCATTCCGTCTCTCGATCCCTTAAGTCGACTCGATGGGTGCAAACACACGCAGCGTGCAGCCATCAAAAAATTTCACCTCGAAGACGCAAAGTTGCGCTCCAACATAACGAACGCCTTGCATGTAAGCACATTATTCAGTACATGTACTTATAAAGGTGCATGATGCCCGCAACAGAACGCAAGGAAGTGGGCCGCGACTTGATGCGCGCGCAATGGCGCTGGCCGGTCGGCATGCCGTTATGTAAGCCAATGGGGCAAGGGGTGTGGGAAGTCCGGAGCCATCTCGCAACGAATCGAATCGCCCGCGTGTTGTTCTGTGTGCACGGCGGGGAGATGGTAGCGCTGCATGGGTTTATCAAGAAAACGCAGAAGACATCGCCAGACGATTTGGCCTTGGCGACAAAACGAATGAAGGAGATCACCACATCGTGAGCAAGAAAAAGAACCCGCACATCGGCAGCACTCTCGACAAATTTCTTAATGGCGAAGGCGTGCTTGAAGAACTGCAAACCCAAGCCATCAAGGAAGTTGTGGCCTGGCAGCTGGCCGAGGCGATGAAGGCGCGCGGCGTTTCCAAAGCTGGCATGGCGAAACTGCTACACACCAGCCGCACGCAAGTCGATCGCTTGCTCGATCCAGAGAGCGACGTGACGTTATCCAGTTTGCAGCGTGCCGCGGCCTTGGTCGGGCGGCAGGTGCGGCTGGAGCTGGTGTGAGCGTGAGATATCCCGGGCGGTGATTTCGAGCGGAGAATCGTATTTCACCGCAGTGCGGTAGGTGCCGACATTTGGCCATACCTGTCGTCCAACTCGCGTCACTGGTCGTCCGCTTAAGGCCTAGGAGTGGCTGTTCATCGAGAGCGGTTTTTCCCTCAGGGCTCCCACACGGTAGGTCTCGTAGTTTAAAGGAGGGCAACACGGCGGCTCGGGCTAGCGACGCGAGATTACCTGCCGCTCGGTATGTGCACGCTCCCGCGCCGCCTTCGAACACCACCGCTAAGCGGACTGTCACTATGATGCGGGATAAACGACGACTCAGACGAAAGGACAACCCCATCGACGTGCGCGCCACGGGCCGGCTGAACAAGCTGTACGTCGAGTTGTTGCGCGAAAATCCGGAATGGGCCAAAGACGAGCGACGCGCGGACATGAACCACTTCATGGCGCGCTTGATTTTCTGCTTCTTTGCCGAAGACACCGACATTTTCGATGGCGAGGGGCCGTTCACCAACACCGTGGAACAGATGAGCGAGCGCGATGGCTCCAACACTCACGAAGTGCTGGAGGCCGTCTTCCGCGCCATGAACATCAAGGTTGCCGAGCGCGGCAATGCCCAGCCACGTTTGCCGAACTGGGCCAATGGCTTCCCCTATGTAAATGGCGGCCTGTTCTCTGGTACCACCGAAGTACCGCGCTTCACCCGCATGGCGCGCACCTACCTACTGCATGCCGGCAATCTGAATTGGTAGCAGATCAACCCGGACATCTTCGGCAGCATGATCCAGGCAGTGGCCGATGATGAAGAGCGCGGCGCACTGGGCATGCACTACACCAGCGTGCCCAACATCCTGAAGGTGTTGAACCCGCTATTTCTGGATGAGCTGCGCGCGCAGTTGGCAGAGGTGGGCGATAACAAAATCAAGCTGTTGAACCTGCGCCGTCGCATGGCGCGCATCCGCGTGTTCGACCCAGCCTGCGGCTCCGGCAACTTCCTGGTCATCGCCTACAAGCAGATGCGCGAGATCGAGGCCAACATCAACCGCCGTCGTGGTGAAGCGCACTTTGGCACCGAGATACCGCTGACCAACTTTCGCGGCATCGAGCTGCGCGATTTTCCGGCGGAGATTGCGCGGCTGGCGCTAATCATTGCCGAATTTCAGTGTGATGTTTTATATCGCGGACAGAAGGATGCGCTAGCGGAGTTTCTGCCGCTGGATGCGCAGAACTGGATTGTTTGCGGCAATGCGTTGCGCTTGGATTGGTTGAGCATCTGCCCGCCGACGGGGACGGGCGTGAAGATGGTGGCGGATGATTTGTTTGGCTCGCCGCTGGATCAGGCTGAAATCGACTTTGTGAACGCCGGTGGGGAGACGTATATCTGTGGCAACCCGCCATACGTTGGTCGACGAAATCAGACCAAGCAGCAGAAGGACGAAATCAAGCTCGTACTTGGGCGACAGGTCAGATCGAGTGCATCGCTGGATTACGTTTTTTGCTGGATCGAAAAGGCGTCGGAGTATGTACTTGAGACTCGGAGTGAGTTTGCGTTCGTAACCACGAACTCGGTATCGCAGGGAACTCAGATTCCGATCTACTGGCCTCACCTTTTTTCGAAGGGGCTG
>JAYTEX010000055.1:0-9215 GCA_043734785.1 Pseudomonadota bacterium
AAGCACGGGCAGCGGATGCAGGCTTACTACCCGGGCAGTAAAGCGGTCCCCCATCGCCACCGGCGCCGCTCCGGAAGCGACCACCGTTTCAGCGCCGATCTTGAGCAGCGTCGAGTTCTGGTCCGCTGGGCCGATAACGATCACATTCAGCAATTGCCCCACCGTCCACACACGACTGACCGCGGGTGTCCATTGCGGTGGGAGCTTGATGGGCGCAGGCAGGTCGAGTTTCATTTGGACGCCAGCGGCTGAAAAGCTTCAAACTTGATGTGCGCCCAGAGGAATCCCCATGAACGATGCAACCCTAGAGATTTAAGCAGATGCCGGTAGGTCATTTATGGTACATCCGCCGCGGTGAGCAGCAACGAGGGCCGTATCCCACTGCGGTAATGGAGCGCAATATTGGCTTGGGGCGAATTCTCGCCACCGATCTCCTGAGTGCCGATGGTCATCATTGGTTGGCGGCGACCGATTTCCCGGATTTTGAACTCCACCAGCGCAGCGGGGAGACGGGGATTGCCCGTCAGCTGGAAGAGCGACAGCACGAACGCCGCACGACTGCTGAAGTGGATTCCGCCACCATGGAATTGCGCAGAGGTGCGAATCGCCGGCGTCCCGAGGACCCAATCGAGGTTCAAAGCCGTGAAAAATCCTATCGGGTGTGGCGAGGCTTGGCATCCACCAGGATCGCGCCCGCCCGGATGTTCGGCGGCATCGGAATTGCCGTGTTCTTGCTGATGCTCGTCAGTTGGCAGGTGCGTCGTGTCGAAACGCCGCACAAGTTGCAATGCGAGTTACCTGCAGCAAGGGGAGTGGCATGGGATTTCTGTGACAAGCAAGGCGCCCGTTTGAGCGGAGCTCAACTGGCCCGTGCCAGTCTCAAAAACAGTAATCTTATCGGTGCGGATCTGCAGGGGGCCGACTTATCCGGAGCCGATCTCGCGTATGCGAATCTCTCTACCGCTAAGTTGCTTAACGCGGATCTTCGGGGCGCGAATCTGACCGGCGCAGTGCTGCGCGGTGCGGATCTGTCCGGCGCGGAGCTCGGAGGCGCAAATCTTACCTTTGCGGATCTGACTGATGCCAAGCTGGCCTCGACCTCAATGCAGAAGGCGGTGCTAGCGCAAACACTCTGGAGCAATGGCGTGGTCTGCGCGGCGTCATCCGTAGGCGTGTGTGTCATGCGTGGCGCCCAAGCATCCATCAAGTAAGGCCGACCTCCAAAGGATCGTCGCGTCCCAATCCCTGAGTCCCGCCCGCCACACCCTCTGACGCATGGCTGACGCAGGGTAAAAACCTCCAGCGCTGGCCCGCGCAGGCAAGCCGGCCATAGAGACTCGCTGTCGGTGGCGTGTTAGATCAGCGCCAATCGCTCACGCGGGCACGAATGAGGCTTGAAAAAAATGTTTCGAGTCAGTACCATCCGCGCCCTAACTAGTGCGGGGTGGAGCAGTCTGGCAGCTCGTCGGGCTCATAACCCGAAGGTCGCAGGTTCAAATCCTGCCCCCGCTACCATTTAAGTAAAAAGGCCCCGGGATAACGGGGCTTTTTGCTTTATAAAGGATGAAGTTTGGTTTCGAGTGACATGCTTGAGTCCGTAATCGGCCCGACTATTCGCGGCCTCGGTTACGAATTGTGGGGAATCGAGCGGCAACGCAAGCCGAACGGCCTCCTGTTGCGTGTCTATATCGACCACCCAGAGGGCATCACGTTAACGGACTGTGAGCGAGTCAGCCTGCAGGTCAGAGATCTGCTGGCGGCTGAAGCGGCGATCACGGACGACTATTTGCTGGAGATATCCTCGCCTGGAATGGATCGGTTGCTTTTTACTGTAGAGCATTATCTTAAACATCGCGGTGAGACGGTGCAGGTGAAGCTGCGCATTCCCCTCGATGGACGGCGCAACCTCCAGGGACGGCTGATCGAGGCAGATGACAAATCAGTGGTGATCGAATGCGACAACGAACGCATCGGGGTGCTGTTTGCCGCAATCGAGCGCACGCGGCTCGCGCCGCAGTGGCCGGAGAAGCGAGCCGCAAATCGTGGTTCTCCAGGACGTAAGCAGACGAGTTGAATGACATGAATAAAGAAATCCTCACCGTAGTCGACGTGGTTTGCAACGAAAAGGGTGTGCCCAAAGAGGTCATTTTCGAAGCCCTCGAAGCTGCCCTGGCCAGTGCCACCAAGAAACGTTACAACGAAGATATCGATGTGCGGGTAGCAATTGATCGCAGTACGGGTGAATACACCGCTCACCAACGGTGGGAAATCATCGATCCGGATCTGCACCGGGAAAAATTTGAACTCGATGCCGATGACCCGATTGCACTTGAGTTTCCGCAACGACAGATCTGGCTGGAGGACGCGCGACGCCGATTGCCTACCGTCGCTGCCGGCGAGTTCATCGAGGATCACCTGGAGGCGGCCGACTTCGGTCGCATCGCCGCGCAAACCGCCAAGCAGGTGATTGTTCAGAAAGTCCGCGAGGCGGAGCGCGCGCAGGTGGTCGAGGCGTTCCAGAGCCGGATTGGCGATCTGGTCATGGGTGTCGTCAAGCGGGTGGAACGTGGTAGCGTTTATCTCGACTTGGGCGGTAATGCCGAAGCGATCATTCCCAAAGAGCACATGATTCTGCGCGAAGTGGTGCGCCCAGGCGATCGAATTCGCGGCTACTTGTTCGAAGTTCGACCCGAAAAACGCGGCCCGCAATTATTCGTTAGCCGCACGGCGAGGGAATTGCTGATCGAGTTGTTCAAGCTGGAAGTGCCTGAGATTGGAGAGGGCGTGATCGAAATCCACGGCGCGGCACGTGATCCAGGGTTGCGCGCCAAAATCGCCGTGCGCAGTACAGATTCCCGGATCGACCCTGTGGGCGCTTGCGTCGGGATGCGCGGGTCGCGCGTACAGGCGGTCTCCAATGAGCTGGCCGGCGAAAGGGTGGATATTATCTTGTGGGATGAGAATCCCGCGCAGTTCGTGATTAATGCCATGTCGCCCGCCGAAGTCGTGTCGATTCTGGTAGACGAAGATGCGTCCAGCATGGACGTCGCGGTAGTCGAGGAGCAACTCTCCCAAGCTATCGGTCGCAATGGGCAGAACGTGCGTCTTGCGAGCCAACTGACTGGCTGGGCACTTAACGTGATGACTGAAGCTGACGCTGAGTCAAAAAGCGAAGCGGAGACGCAGAAGGCACAGACAATCTTCAAGGATCTCCTGGATGTCGACGAGGAAATCGCCGCGATTCTGGTCCAGGAGGGCTTTACCACGATCGAAGAGATTGCCTACGTGCCCGAACATGAGATGCAAGGGATTGAGGAATTCGACGAGACCTTGATCTCGGAGCTACGTCAACGCGCAAAGGATCTGCTATTGACCAGAGCGATCGCCTCGGAACAGAAACTGGGCGATGCAAGACCGGCAGCGGATCTTTTGTCCATGACAGGCATGGACCAGGAGCTGGCCTACCAGCTGGCCGAAAAGGGCATAGTGACCATGGAAGATCTGGCGGACCAAGCGGTTGACGACCTGCTTGAGCTCGAAGGCATGGAGCTCGATCGCGCGGCGCAACTTATCATGACGGCGCGGGAACCTTGGTTTGCCGAGGCCTCAAGCAAATCCGGAGTGTCCGATGGCTGAAATTACCGTCAGTGACTTTGCCAATACGGTAGGGGTTCCGGTCGACCGGCTACTCACGCAACTTGGCGAGGCGGGTCTGCCGAACAAGAAGCCGGCGGATATTATTACCGAGTCGGAAAAGAGCCAGTTGCTTGGTTATCTTAGGCGATTGCACGGCAAGGACGATCAAACCCCTGAGCCGAGCAAGATCACGCTGAACCGTAAGACTGTCAGTGAGATCAAGATCCCGGCGGAGAAGGCCAAAGGGGGACGGCTCCGTGTGGCGACCAAGCCGGCAATCGCCAAGACTGTCGCCGTTGAAATTCGGCGCAAGAAAACCTATGTCAAGCGCAGCGTGGTCGCAGAAGAGGAAGCGGCGCGGCTCGAAAAAGAAACTGCCGAGCGAGATTTGCAACGTCCCGACCCAGCGCCCGTAGCGGGAGTGATGGCTGTAGCCGAGCAGGCCGCTCAAGACGGGATAGCGCCAGAGACGCCAATAGTCGCCGTGACTGTCAGCGAGGTTCCGGCCTCTGAATCCGCGACTTACGTCGTGGAGGAGCCCGAAACGAAGCCAGTGCTCGGCGTGGTCGCTGAGCCCGTGGTGCCTGTGCCGCCGCCCGCACCGGAAATTCCAGTGACGCCGCCTGCACCGCCGCGTAACAGAACTGAATTTACACAGCGCCCTGAAAGTCGTCCCGACAACCGCCCACCCGATCGCGACAATCGGGGCGGGACCGGCCGCAAGGAACTCCACGTCGCCACGGACAAGTCTGGTAAACGCAAGAAAAAGCAACCGCCGCCGCGTCGCCCGCTGGCCCAAACCGGGACAAAACACGGATTCGAACGGCCGACACAACCCGTATTCCGCGAAGTCCTTATCCCGGAGTCCGTGACGGTTGCCGAACTGGCGCAGAAGATGTCCGTCAAAGTCGCTGAAGTTATTAAGGCGATGATGAAGATGGGGAGTATGGTCACGATCAATCAGATGATCGATCAGGAAACGGCTGCTGTCGTTGTTGAAGAAATGGGACACCGGGCTAAGCTGACACGCGAAGACGCGATCGAGGTCCAATTACGCGAGGAAATTGTTGGCTCCATCGCCGATTTTGTTCCTCGCGCCCCAATCGTCACCATCATGGGGCATGTCGATCATGGCAAAACCTCCTTGCTTGACTACATCCGGAAAACGAAGGTTGCCGCTGGTGAAGCCGGTGGCATCACCCAACACATTGGTGCTTATCGCGTAGATTCGTCGCACGGATCGATCACATTTCTGGATACCCCGGGCCATGAAGCCTTCACGTCGATGCGTGCGCGCGGAGCGAAGATTACCGATATCGTGATTCTGGTGGTCGCCGCCGATGACGGCGTCATGCCGCAGACGGAAGAGGCAGTCAAGCACGCCAAGGCGGCAGGGGTGCCGATGATCGTGGCGGTGAACAAAATCGACAAGCCGGGTTCAGATCCGGAGCGGATCAAGCAGGAACTGTCGGCCCGCGGGGTGATTGCCGAAGACTGGGGTGGAGATACGCAGTTCGTGCCGGTTTCGGCGAAGACCGGACAGGGTATCGAGCAGTTACTCGAGGCTATCTCCGTGCAGGCTGAAGTCCTCGAACTCAGAGCGGCTCCGCATGGGCCCGCCAAGGGCGTAGTGCTTGAGTCGCGGCTTGATCGCGGGCGGGGCCCCATTGCTACCGTGCTGGTCCAGCGCGGAGAACTACGCCGTGGCGATATATTGTTGACCGGGACGGAATTCGGCCGTGTCCGCGCCATGGTCGATGCCGCCGGCAAAACGGTTGACCGCGCGGGGCCTTCCGAGCCTGTGGAAGTATTAGGGTTGTCCAGTACCCCCAACGCCGGTGACGAAGCAATGGTGGTCGACGATGAGCGGAAGGCGCGCGAGATCGCCGTCTTCAGACAGGAAAAAGACCGTGAATCGAAACTCGCACGGCAACAGGGCGTGAAGCTTGAGAATGTATTCGCGCAGATGAAGGATGGTGGAACTTCAACCCTGAAAATTCTGATAAAGGCAGACGTGCAGGGTTCATCCGAAGCGATATCTGAATCCTTAATACGGCTCAGTAATGACGAAGTGCGCGTGGAGATAGTCTCCTGCGGCGTCGGCGGTATCAACGAGTCGGACGTGAATCTGGCGTTCGCCTCTCGCGCCTTTATCGTGGGCTTCAATGTGCGCGCAGATAACGCGGCGCGCCGTGTGGTGGATGAAGAAGGCTTGGATCTCCGCTACTACAGCGTCATTTATGATGTCATCGATGACGTTAGGGCGGCGGTGACCGGCATGTTGGCACCCGTCGTTCGCGAAACGATTATCGGTGTTGCCGAAGTTCGCGATGTGTTCCGTTCCTCGAAGCTGGGCTCAATCGCTGGTTGCATCGTCACGACAGGAAACGTCAAGCGCAGTAGCCCGATTCGCGTTCTGAGGGCTAACGTGGTGGTTTACGAAGGTGAACTCGAATCCCTGCGACGTTTCAAAGACGATGTAAACGACGTGAAATCGGGCACTGAGTGCGGGATTGGGGTCAAAAACTATAACGACGTTAGACCTGGCGATCAGATCGAAGTCTACGAACGTACCATCGTGGCGCGAACCTGATGCCCACTGTGCGGTGCTGATCCGATGCCCCGTGAATTTACTCGAAATGTTCGGATTGCTCAGGCAATCCGGCGCATTGCGGCGCCGCTATTCACAGCAATCGCGCGCGACCATGCGCTCGGGATGATCTCCATCACGAACGTTGAGGTGACTGGCGATTTGGCGACCGCCAAGCTCTTCGTCAGCGTGCTGGGCAACCCGTCCGAGGCGGACGTGATCAGTCAACTGCGCGCATACCTGCCTAAAATCCGTTCGGCGTTAGCCCGTGAAATAAGGCTCAAGAAGTTTCCCGTGTTGCACCTAGCACAAGACAGTTCAATCGCGCTTGGGGCGCACATCGCCGAGTTACTCAAACCGCCCGCGATTCGCGACACTTAGTTGGTATATGACCGCTGCAGCCCCCAACCGGACCGTTAGGGTGCGGCGCGCCGTGAACGGAATTCTGCTGCTCGACAAGCCAATGGGGCTCAGTTCGAACCAGGCACTGCAAATTGTCAGGCGCGCGCTTGGGGCGGCGAAGGGCGGTCATACCGGAAACCTGGACGTCGCGGCCAGTGGCCTGCTCCCGCTATGCTTTGGTGAAGCGACGAAGGTGTGCGGTTTCCTGCTTGACTCGGATAAGCGCTACCATACGACGGTCAAGTTGGGTCAAACGACGTCGACAGGAGATATCGAGGGCGAGATTACGTCAAGCTGTGAGCGGATCCCTACAGGGCGCGAAGAGGTCGAGCGGGCCCTGGCGTTGCTGCGCGGGCCGATTCAACAGATACCGCCAATGTATTCGGCGTTGAAACACGCCGGACAGCCGCTGTACAAACTCGCGCGACAGGGCATTGAGATCGAGCGCAAGGCGCGTGCGGTTCAAATTTACCAGATGGATCTCGTGCAGCATGAGGGGGACCTGCTGGCCCTCGATATTCGTTGCTCCAAAGGGACCTATATTCGCTCCCTCGCCGTGAGCCTGGGGGAAATTCTGGGTTGTGGCGCACACGTAGTCGCGCTGCGTCGACTGGAGGCCGGACCCTTCGGTATCGCGCAGGCGAGCGGGTTGGAAGTTTTCCAGTCGGCGCGCTATACCCTGGTCGACTACGAAGAGTTATTGATCCCAATGGATGTCGCATTGGCTAAACTGCCGCCTATTACGCTTGATGCTTCTGCAGCACATCGATTCCGCCTCGGGCAGCTGGTGGACTGTCCGGGAACCGGGGTAAAAGCCTGTGTTGCATCCCGTATTTACCACGAATCCGGCCAATTTCTCGGCATGGGAACCCCAGACGCGATTGGACGTCTGCACCCCAATCGCCTAGTGAACTTGGATGAAGCAACCGAAGCGTAAGACAAAGTGGATGGTTTTTCATGTAAAAAGGTTGTGACAAGGGGGGCGCGCGGTTAAAATGCGCGCCGCAATGGCAGAGTGCACACTAAGAATAGGAGCGCGGTAATGGCTTTGAAGAGCGAAC
This sequence comes from Pseudomonadota bacterium, assembly GCA_043734785.1. Taxonomy (GTDB): domain Bacteria; phylum Pseudomonadota; class Gammaproteobacteria; genus CAIKBL01. The sequence continues at coordinate 7,690 of JAYTEX010000055.1, forward strand.
AAAAACAGGAAATTCTGCACGGGTACCAGCGTGGTACTAACGATACTGGTTCCCCGGAAGTACAAGTTGCGCTCCTGTCGGCCCGGATCGAAGACTTGTCAGGGCATTTCAAAACGCATGCGCATGACAACCACTCTCGGCAAGGCCTGCTGCGCATGGTCAATCGTCGTCGCAAGCTGCTCGATTATTTGAAGACGAATCACAGCGATCGATATCGCGAATTGATCGCGCGCCTGGGCCTGCGCAAGTAAGCAAGCTATTGCTGGCGGTCTCCACGCCTGGCCGGATTCACGGTTAGGCGCGTTCCCTATCATCTCACTCGCAAGCGACGGTTAATCACCCATGACTTCCCAACTCGTTTCATTTCAGTACGGTGACCATCAGGTTCAACTCGAAACTGGGCGTATCGCCAGACAGGCGACCGCCGCCGTGCTTGTTAGCATGGGTCAAACGGTCGTTCTGTGCACCGTGGTCGGCGCGAAGACCGCGTCGCCCGGGCGCGATTTCTTCCCGCTCACGGTGGACTACCAGGAACGAACCTACGCCGCTGGCAAGATACCCGGTGGTTTTTTCAAACGGGAAGGACGGCCAACCGAGAAAGAAACGCTAACGTGCCGGCTGATTGATCGACCCATTCGCCCGCTATTTCCAGAGGGCTTCACCAATGAAGTCCAAATAATCTGTACGGTAGTTTCACTCGACCCGCAGGTCGATCCAGACATTCCGGCGTTGATCGGCGCATCAGCGGCGCTCTCCTTGTCCGGGATGCCTTTTCAAGGTCCGATTGGTGCGGCCCGCGTGGGTTACCGTAACGGAGAATATCTCCTGAATCCGAGCTTCACGGCATTGGATGATTCCGAGCTCGATCTGGTGGTGGCGGGCACTGCGAGTTCTGTGCTGATGGTCGAGTCGGAGGCGAAGCAATTATCAGAAGAAGTTATGTTGGGGGCCGTGATTTTCGGACATACCCAATTGCAGGTGGCCATCAAGGCAATCAATGAACTCGTCGAAAAGGTGAATCCACAGTCGTGGGATTGGCAGGCACCGGCCGACCACAAGGAATTGAACGAACTCGTCCGTCAGCGCTACGGCAGCGCTTTTACCGAAGCTTATCTCGTGATCGACAAACTGCAGCGGCGTGATCAGCTCGCCACTCTGCGCAAGGCAATCATCGCGACACTGGCTGCGGGAGAATCCCCAGCCTGGTCCGATGCCGCAGTCGGTAGTGCGCTCGAAGGTCTTGAGTACGACACGGTGCGGGGCAACGCACTGGCTGGCAAGCCGCGTATCGATGGACGAGGTAGGGCGGATATTCGACAAATTACGGTCGAGGTCGGTCTACTTCCACGCACCCACGGGTCCGCACTTTTTACGCGCGGCGAAACGCAGGCGTTGGTCGCCATTGCGTTGGGTACGGAACGCGACTCACAGATCATCGATGCGATCGAAGGCGAACGTCGCGAACGCTTCATGCTTCACTACAATTTTCCGCCTTTCTCGGTCGGCGAAGTCGGTCGGGTGGGTTC
>JAYTEX010000056.1:0-6388 GCA_043734785.1 Pseudomonadota bacterium
GGTGGCGATGCTGCTGGCGGCCGGTGTGATCTACACCCAGGTCGGCAAGACCTTTATGCCGACGATGGACGAAGGCGACCTGATCGTCGGCATCGAGAAACTGCCCTCTATCAGTTTGGAACAAAGCGCCGCGCTCGATTTGAAAATTCACCAGGCCCTCATGCAGGCTATTCCCGAGGTGACCGGTATCGTCGCGCGTGCCGGCTCCGACGAAATCGGCCTCGACCCGATGGGCCTCAACCAGACCGACACCTATTTGTTGTTGAAGCCGAAAGGCGAATGGCGCATGAAGAACAAGGAAGCGCTGATGGACGAAGTGCGCAAGGTGCTCGATCCCATGCCCGGCATCGAGTACAGCTTCACCCAGCCGATCGAAATGCGCGTGTCGGAAATGATCATCGGCGTGCGCGGCGACCTAGCGGTCAAAATCTTCGGTCCCGACCTCGCTCAGCTCAATGCGTATGCGAGCCAGATAGAAGCGCTCCTCAAGACGGTTCCCGGCAATCAGGATGTGTACACCGTCCAGAACGACGGTGTGCAGTACTTGAGGGTGGCAATAGACCGCTTGCAGGCCGGCCGGCTCGGCCTGAGCGTCGAAGAGATCCAGGACGCACTGCGAACGCAGATCGAGGGTCAGCGGGCCGGCATCGTGATCGAGGGCAACCGGCGCACGCCGATCGTATTGCGCGGCACTGAGGCGGTTCGCATGTCGCCGGCCGAGTTTGGCGCCATGCGGATCACGACCAAGGACGGCAGCACGGTCCCATTGACCAGTGTTGCAAAACTGGAGCGTGCCGCAGGTCCTGTCAAGATCGATCGAGAAATGGGTAGCCGCTATAGCGTGGTCATCGCCAACGTCGGCGGTCGTGACTTGGTCGGCTTTGTTGAGGAGGCCAAGGCGCTCGTTGCACAGAAATTATCTCTACTCACCGGCTACCGCATCACCTGGGGCGGACAGTTCGAGAACCAGCAGCGCGCGGCGGCCCGGCTAGCCGTCGTCGTTCCAGTTGCGCTTGGGCTCATCTTCGTGTTGCTGTTTTCGACCTTCGGTTCGGTACGTCAAGCGCTGCTCATTCTGAGCAATATCCCGTTTGCGCTGGTTGGCGGCATCGTCGCCTTGTGGGTGACGGGAGAATATTTGTCAGTGCCAGCATCGGTGGGCTTCATCGCACTACTCGGCATCGCCGTCTTGAATGGTGTCGTGCTGGTCAGCTATTTCAATCAACTACACAGCGAGGGAATGCGATTAAGCGACGTCGTCGTGCAAGGAGCGAAGCGCCGGTTGCGACCCGTGCTGATGACCGCGTCGATTACGGCATTTGGGCTGATCCCCCTGCTGTTCGCGACGGGGCCTGGTTCGGAAATCCAGCGCCCGCTCGCCATCGTCGTGATCGGCGGCCTGATTACCGCCACGGCACTGACATTGATGCTGCTGCCAATCTTGTATTTACGCTTCGCTTTTCCGAAACCGGAGGTGATCCATGTCTGAACTTTGCCTGACACTGCTGTGTCCGCCAGCGGTAGAGGAAAAACTGCTCGATCTGCTGCTCCTGTCGCCCAATGCGACGGTCTTCACCAGTACGGCTACGGCCGCGCACGGCCTGGCCCACGAGAATCTGGATCAAATGGAACAAGTGCTGGGCCGGGCAAACACCACGGAAGTGCAGGTAATCTTTGCAGCGGCCGACAAAGCGGCGCTGCTCGAAGTCCTTCGCCAGCAATTTGCCGGCGCAGGCCTGCGTTATTGGGTGACGACGGTCGTCGAAGCGGGAGAGATCGCATGACGATTCGCTCACTTCTGATCGGCTTGTTGATCATCTCGGCTGCCGCGTCAGCCGAACAGACTGCGAACCCACCAGGGCTCTTGTCCACGGCAATCGCTCGTCCACTGCTGGAGGAAGACCCGGGGGTTGCCGCTGCTCGCGCCGGCTTGGAGGTCGCTTTGCGAGATGCCGGCATACTCGACAAATCGCCCTATGAATGGATCGCTCGCGCCGCCGCACAAGAGCGGAAACTGGACCACGGCCCGCGTTATGGCGAATGGAGCCTGGGTATCGAGCGGACGATCCGCCTACCACGCAAGGCGGCGGCCGATCGCAGTCTCGGCCAAGCCACGATCGAGGGGTCCGAAGCACGCTATGGCGAGGCATTGTACGAAGCGGCCCGCGAACTGCTTAAACTTTGGATGGAATGGCTGGCGGCGGAGCGCTCCCACGAGTTGGCGACTCACAATCTTCGAGCAACCCAGGGCAGTCTGGCTGCCGTGCAAAAGCGGGTCAGTGCCGGCGACGCCTCGAAACTGGACGCGAGCATCGCCAACGCTGAACTCGCCAAGCAAAGAGTTCTGGAGAATGACGCGAAGACGCAGGTCTCCGCCGCATGGGCGCGCCTATCCACGCGCTATCCGGGAATCACACTTAAGAGCCAAGCCCTACCGAGCCCATCGCCTCTCGGTGATGATGCGGCGTTCTTGCGCGAGCGCATTCTTTCCGAAAGCGACGAACTGAAGGTCTTGGAAGCGCAAGTGAAGCTGTCTGAATTTCGTGCGGCACGTGCGCACGCCGACCGGATCCCCGACCCGACCATCGGTATTCATACGGCTTCGGAAAGCGCTGGTCGTGAACAAATTGCCGGGATCTCGATCAACATCCCCTTCCCAGGGGGCGCGCGGGATTTACGAAGTGCCCGCGCGATCGCTGCCATGGAGGTTTCGAACCAGGATCTCGCATTCAGAAAACGTCAGATCGACACCGAGGTTGCGAGCGCTATTGCCACCGCACGAGGCGCCTATGAAAGTCTGCAAATCGCGCACGACGGTGCATTAGCTGTCCAGAAAAATACGAACCTCATGCAGCGCGCCTATGTACTTGGAGAAGCGGATTTACAAGCATTGCTGTTCGCGCGTCGGCAACAGACCGCTGCGATGGACGACACTCTCCAAGCGCAAGTTTCTGCTCTGAAGGCCTACTACGGACTACTTCTCGATGCACACCTGATTTGGGACTTGGAACATGATCAGTAACGTGCGCGGTCCTCTGCTATCGGCAGGGAGTACCGATTCACCTCTCCTGCTTGCGCTGATGACGCGCGAGCGCTGGATCGAGGTGGCGCGCATCTTCGTCACCGGGCTAATCGCGCTGCTCTACTCGCAAGGCGTCGTGACGGTACCGGTGCTATGGTTGGCAGTGGCCGTCGGCCTCTATCCGCTGGTCAAGACTGGCGTCCTGGATCTCGTCCACGAGCACAAAATCGGGACCGAGATTTTTGTGACGGTCGCCACCTTGGTGGCCGTGTTCGGCGGCGAAACAGTGGCCGGCGCCGTGCTGATGGTGATCATCCTGATCGCCGAGTTCATTGCCGATTTTAACACCGACCGTGCCAGGGCCTCGATCAAAGCCTTGCTTGGTTCGGTGCCCCAGGTGGCCGTGCTGCGGGGCGAGAATAGCGAGAAGACCGTGCCAATCGGCGAATTGAAGATTGGTGACGTGGTACTGGTGCGCGCCGGCGAAAAGATCCCGGTCGATGGCCGTGTCGTACTCGGAGAGGGCTCGGTTAACGAGGCACCGATCACGGGCGAGAGTCTGCCCAAAGACAAGCACATCGACGCCATAGTGTTCGCTGGCACGCTGGTCGAGTCGGGCGCGCTGGACATTGTTACAGAACGACTGGGTAGCGACACCACGTTCTCACGCATCATCGCTTTGGTAGAGGACGCCGAGTCCAACCAAGCACCGGTACAGAAACTCGCCGATAAGGTGGCGGCGTGGCTGATCCCGGTGGTGTTCCTATTCTTGATCGGCGTCTACTTCGTCACCCGCGACGTGCGAACGATCGTCACGTTGATGATTTTCACCTCGCCCGCGGAACTGGGCTTGGCCACACCACTGGTGATGATCGCAGCCATCGCGCGGGCCGCCCGCAGTGGCATCCTGATCAAGGGGGGTATCCATCTCGAAACTCTGGCTAAAGTCGATGTCGTGGTGTTTGACAAGACTGGCACGCTCACCGCGAACCAGCTGCAAGTCGTGCAAGTCGCGTCACATAGTCCCGCGTTCGATAACAACGAGTTGCTACGACTAGCCGCCGCGGCTGATCGGCGCTCGGCGCATCCACTCGCTAAGGCCGTGGTCGCAGCAGCCATTCAACGGGGCATTACCGTCCCTGAGCCTGCGTCTTTCGAGCAATTTCAAGGGCGCGGCGTCAAGGCCAACGTCGAAGGCCGCATGGTGCTGGTCGGCAATGCCGAGTTGCTCGGCGACAACGGCGTGGATTTCGGCGCAGCCGTCGAAGATGGTAGCCGGACGCCGATTCATATCGCCGTGGAAGGTGCGTTCGTAGGGGTGATTTTCGTCGCTGACACGATCCGCGCAGGGGCGCTTGAGGCCCTCGCCGAACTCCGGGCCCACGGCATTCAACGCATCGTGATGCTGACGGGTGACAACACCGCCACCGCCCAGGCGATCGCCACCGAGTTGGGAATCGACGAAGTTCGGGCTAATCTAATGCCCGCAGACAAGGTCGCGGCCATCGCCGATCTTCAGCGCGACGGCCATCAAGTCGCCATGGTAGGTGACGGCATCAACGACGCGCCTGCACTCGCCAAAGCGGACGTCGGCATCGCAATGGGTGGAGGCGGAACGCAGGCTGCCTTGGAAGCAGCCGACATCGCACTCATGACTGACGATCTCGGCAAGATTGCCGCCGCGCGAGCGATTGCCCGACGGGCGTATCGGACAGTGCAGGAGAACCTGTTCGTTGGCGTCGGAGTGGTGCATGTGCTGGGCATCACGGCAGCGCTGATGGGCTGGATTGGTCCGATCGAGGCGGCCGTCATTCATCTCGGCCCTGATGTGCTTGTGTTCATCAATTCAGCGAAGTTGCTGACAGTGCGCATCAAGGGTGCATAGCCGACACGAACAGCGGGGCGAGCTGCTTGGTATGTAAGCCTGTACCGTTCGACGCAGGCTGTGCCATGCACATCTCACGGAGGCCAACTGGGTTTACATGCAGATCGTCCAAAAGTATCGGGAGCACCCTGTTGCTGAAGTCGCGGTGGTGGCCCCTAATAACATCGCTGACGACGACTTGCATGCCAAGCTGGATAGCAAGGTCCAGATGGGCGCGGTGTTCTACGTGCAAAGCGCGATGGATGACTTCGCCACGCTGAACCGAGACCAGATTGGGAAAATCATCATGGAGATTGCGCTGCTCGGGCAAGAGGGATTGCAGATCAACAATTCTGTGTCCGATACCGGCTTTAGACCAAGAGCGGAAATTATTCCAGGCTTCAGTTAACTTCGATTATGCATGTCGGAATGAAATTGTTCGACTCGTGCCCAGAGACAGAGACAGAGACAGAGACAGAGACAGAGACAGAGACAGAGACAGAGACAGAGACAGAGACAGAGACCGGACTCGACCGCTTGCGTATTCCGACGATGTCGGTACGGTGAACGGGCGTAGTCACTGTGGATCGCGAGCGTGCGCTCGTCAAGCCTTGCCGGGGCGGTCTAAGGATTTGCGTTTCCGCATAGAGTCTCCTTTCAGTTCGATTTGATAAGCGTTGTGGACGAGACGATCGAGGATGGCATCGGCTAACGTCGGATCATCGAGGTGCGCATGCCAGGCCTCGACCGGCATCTGACTCGTGATCAAGGTGCTCTTCTTGTCGAAGCGATCATCGACGATTTCGAGTAAATCGCGTTTGAACGGATCGGCGAGTGGCGTCAGCCCGAAGTCGTCGAGCACCAGTAGATCTGCCTTGGCGAGTAATTTGAAGAACGCACTCTTCTTTTGTTGTGCGCCAGCGCGCAGGAGTTCTTCGGTCAGCCGCGGCACCCGGAAGTACCGCACCGAGTAATCTTGCCGGCAGGCTTGATGCGCCAGCGCACACGCCAGATAGGATTTCCCCACGCCGGTCGGGCCGCTGAGCAGCACATTGAGGTGCTGATCGATCCACGCCAAGTCAGTGAGCTGAGCGAGCCGTCCGCGTTCGAGTCCACGCGGGGTGCGGCCATCAATGTCTTCGACACACGCGGTTTGTGGGAGTCGCGCCCACCGCAATCGTTGCGCCAGGCGAGTCGATTGGCGCTCAGCCACTTCATGCTGCAGCAACAAAATCAGGCGATCTTCGAACGCGAGCGCCGCGAGCGCCGCGATCTCCGGATTGCGATGCTGACACTCCAGTGCGCGGCCCATGCCGCGCAGGCCCAAGGTCTGTAGTGGCGTCATCGATTGTCGGTAGCGTTATCGTGGCCCTGGCCGTTGGAATGCGACGAGCAGGCGCTGGAGGCGCTGGAGGCGCGGTTGTATCCGGTCACACCGGGGCCGAAGCAAGTCGTGACCAAGGTGCCGGACTTTGGAGCGATGCGAAGTGAGTTATCGCGCA
>JAYTEX010000057.1:0-9484 GCA_043734785.1 Pseudomonadota bacterium
CTGCAGGCGGTGACCATCGCGAGTTTGGCTCTCGCCGCAGTGATCGGTCTGGTGACCATAGTAGCCTCGCGGAATCTCCCCGGCGTTTTAGAAGTGGGGCTGCTACAGCGAGCTGGCGTTGATCATGGCAGTCGTTATGCAATCAGCAAACTCCTGCAATACGCCATTGTAGCGATTGGGCTCAGTATGATGTTGAGTACATTGGGCGTGAGGTGGTCGCAGGTTCAATGGCTGGTGGCAGCGCTAGGCGTCGGATTAGGATTTGGTTTGCAGGAAATATTTGCGAATTTCATTTCTGGATTGATTCTTCTGTTTGAGCGACCGATTCGAGTGGGCGATGTGGTGACGATTGGCGAGATGACGGGCAAGGTCTCGCGAATTCGAATTCGCGCAACGACGATTTGTGATGGTGACAACAAAGAAATTGTCGTGCCAAACAAGACTTTCATCACCGATCGATTCGTGAACTGGACGCTAAGCGATCAAGTCACGAGGATAGTTTTAAAAGTCGGGATCGCCTACGGTGCCGACCTTGAACTGGCGATGCGTCTACTGCAGGATTTAGCGGAGGCCCATTCGAAAGTGATGCGCGACCCTGCCCCGCAAGTGGTCCTAACGGGGTTCGGTGACAGCGCTATTTTCTTGGAGTTAGAGGTTTACGCAGAGGAGCTGGGTCACCGGGTAAACCTTCGTCACGATCTCAACACAGGAATACATCGGGAATTTAAAGCCCATGGCATTCAAATCCCATTTCCACAGCGCGACATCCATATCAGGCGTGATGCGCCTCTGGAGCGGTTGGAAACGTCTGTGGCGACCACTATCGCGCCAGCGCCCTGTGCCTGACGCCGAGGTCGCTGGGTTTTGGTCAGGCTCAGGCATTCAAAAGGTCTGAGTAGGAGTAGGACCAAGGCAAACAGCACGACGCGCTGCCACCCAGGGTTCAGAAACTGGGCTTCTGCGCGTTGCAGCAGTTAGGCGCCCCTCGCTAAGCCCGGTGTTGAGATGTCCGCGGCGGAAGTGGCGATTGGTCTCGCCGAGGGTGACGACGACCGCGTGGCTACGCGGTAGCATAATCGTCGAGGCAATGCCCACCGGGAGGTAAGGTCATGGCAACTGGTTGGTCGCGCGACGGCGCGGTGCAGGAGCAGATCGATCAAAGCATCGCCGATGCGGTCGAGCACGCGCGGCAGGCGCTCGTCGGCGGGGCCGGGCGGGCGGATTGCGAGGATTGCGGCGAACCAATACCCGAGGCGCGTCGGCAGGCTGTGCCCGGTGCCCGTCGTTGCGTTGCCTGCCAGGAAGCACACGACGCCGAGACCCGTTTCCAGAGCACCTTCAACCGCCGGGGCAGTAAGGATAGTCAGTTGCGCTGAGCGGTGTGCGAATCAGGGAACATACGTTGAATAACCACCCGCAGCCCTTACTGACCCCGCAGTTCGCCCTGCTGTTGGTCACGACGTCGATCATCGGCCTGTCGTTCTCGACCTACTTCTTGCTGCCGAAGTTTTTCGCCGTCGAACTCGGGGCCGATGCCGCCACCATCGGTAGTCTCAACGCCGTGTCATTGCTGGCCTCGGTCATTTGCATGCCGATCGCGGGCGTGCAAATCGATCGTCTCGGACGTCGACTGTTCATCTGCCTCGGTGCGCTACTTTTTGCCGGGGCCTGCGCCGGGTTCCTCGTGATCGACCGCGTCGGACCGCTGCTGTGGGCGCTGCGTCTGCTGCAAGGCGTGGCCTGGCCGCTCTTCTATCTGGCATTGTCCACTCTCGCGACCGACATCGCCCCCAAGGCCCGCATGGGCCAGGCCATCGGCGTGTTCGGCGCAATCATGATCTCGACGAACGCGCTCGGCCCTGCCCTGGCGGAATGGGGCGCTAGCCTGTTCGGGTGGAAGGTCGTGTTCGGCGCGACGGTTGCCGCCGCCTTGCTCGCGGCGTTGCTCTCGCGATTCCTGCGCGAACAGCACCGGCCGCAGACCCGGGAAGAGACGACCAGCATGCTCGAACTCATCCGGCGACCGGGGCTCATGCGCGTGCTGATCGTGACCGTGATGGTCGGTTGGACCTTCGGCTCGATGTTTACTTTCTACCAGCCGTGGGCGCTCGCCAGTGGCTTTGAGCAGGTATCGACGTTTCTAGTGGCGTTCGCCGGGAGCGCGATGGTGGTGCGCGTGGGTCTCGGCGGCATCGCCGATCGGATGGGCCGAATGCGCGTGGCGCAGGCGACGCTCTTGCTCTACATCGCTGCGCCCTTATCACTGATCTGGTTGCCCACCTTGGGCCTGCTGCTAACCGGCGGCCTGCTCGGGATTGCTCACGGCATGTTCTTTCCCACTTTTAACGCGGTGGCAGTCGATCTCGCGCTAAAAAGCGAGCGTGGCAAGGCCATGGCGGCTTACAACGGCGCGTTCAATGTCGGTTTCGCGGCTGGCAGCTATCTCTTGGGATACATCGCCATTGCCACCAGCTTTCCGACAATCTTCCTCATCGCCGCAGTGATCTGCGCGGTGGCGTTCGTGCTGCTCGTCAGTTAGGGGACTGGCCAAGGCTAGCCTGGGGCCACTTCGGACAGCGGTGACCGCTTTCCGGAAAGTTGCCACTCATGCGCGAGTGTCTGAGTTGGTTCAATTGCGCCAGCTGGACTTGCGAGACCGCCCGTCGGCCGACCTCTCCTTAACGCAGATGCGATAGGAGACTGGGTCCGGCTTGACGGTCTCGCGCCGCAATTCAATACTCGCGGTTGCGACACCGCGTTAAGTTTCGACTGTCCTCGGAGGTATCGAACTTGAGGGCACTTCTTAGTGCCCACCCTGTCGCAATACCGGGCAGGTCACGGTAATTTTCGCGGATCGCCATGAAAGGCTTGGCGACTAAGTATTAACAACGATTTCCGCCCAGGCCAAGGTCTGACGCGCGAACTGCCCTGCTTCTTCGCGGGTCACCAAAACAATGATCTGGTCGTCGTAACGGAAAGCGACTGCAAATGGATTAAGGCGGCGGTAGTCGCGCGGTGTGATAGGTGGATTCACACCGCGGTCGATAATGCTCTGTGCAAGTTCTTCCAGGTCATGCGTGCGCGGGAAATCTAGTTTCTTTAAGGTCAGAACGGCCTTGAGCGATTTCTCGATAGTCTGATGCGCATGAAAGCACGTTGGTCCGAATTCAGAATCTGGGTGGCTTGCCAGAATTTCGAAAGCCTGAAGATCACTGCGCGCAATTCGTAAGAACCGTCGCGCTTCCTCAACTGATGCTGTCATGCAGGATTTTGCCTTCGCGACGAGCGTGATAGAGGACGTTGCCCGGGACCAAGCTCCGACGCTCGAATTCGTTGAGGGGGTATAGGAGTAGATCGACCCCGACACCTGGCGCAACGCGTCCAAGTGCATCAAGCAATCGCATGTACTCCGCGCCCTTGTCGGGGATTTCACGTTCGATTACGAGGAGATCGAGATCCGATCCAGCGTTTGCCGCACCTCGCGCGTAGGAACCAAACAGGATTACTCGACTTGGAGATCCAGCTTTGGCCACCATACGATCTACCGCAGACTGAATCGCATCCGTATCAAGCACGTCTGGACCTCATGGTGACACTACCGGTAAGTGTACCGGTAGCAGGCATTCTTTTGCATCACCAACTCGGCCGCGCAACCCGAGACCAGCAAAGGTTGGCGCGAGTAACCACAGCGCAGCGGGAATGGGGCCGGATTAACGCGAGTCCAGGGACCAGGATTGCCTAGTACTTGTTCCCAAAATATTGGACCAGGATTCATTGCATAACGTGCGACTTGCCCACCCTTTTTAAACAAAGATGAGCCGCGATTCCACCGAGAAGACTGACTACTTGGCCTATACTCGCTGCCGCTATAGGTTAAGACAGTGGAGCACACGATGCTGATCGCGCAGATTTCAGATACGCATGTGCAATTGCCGGGCGGCTTGCTGGATCGGAACTACGACACGGCCGGTAATCTGGAACGTGCGGTGCGCCACATGAACGCACTCACGCCGCCGCCCGATGTGGTATTGCTGACCGGCGACACGGTTGATGCTGGATCGCCGGCCGAATACGGCCGCTTGCGAGAGATATTGTCGGAGCTCAATGCGCCGTTGTACGTCATCCCCGGCAATCACGATGAGCGGGAGGCAATGCGCCGCGCATTCAGCGATGGTCGCTATCTGCCGCAGGAGGGCTTTCTGCAGTACACGGTAGAAGACTGGCCGGTGCGGCTGATTGGGCTCGACACCCTCATTCCAGGCGAGCCTGGCGGACGGCTGTGCGAAGCGCGAATGCAATGGTTGGCCGCGCGTCTGATTGAGGCGCCTGAACGCCCCACCGTGATCTTCATGCACCACCCGCCGTTCCGCACGGGCCTTGCGGTCATGGACTCGATGGGTTTTACGGGAGCGGACGCCTTGGCACAGTTGGTGAAATCGCACCCACAGGTGCACCAGTTGGTGTCCGGCCACATTCATCGCCCGATTGTGACGAGATTCGGCGGGACGATTGCCTCGGTCTGCCCATCGACTGCGCAGCAGGCGGCTCTCGACCTGCGACCGGAGCCCTATCTTGCCGTGGTGATGGAACCCCCGGCGGCCACGCTGCTGTGGTGGGACGCGTGCGCCGGCTCAATCGTCCATCATCTGAGCCAGATCGGCGAACGACCCGAGCACGTGCTGTTCGACGGTACGCAGTGGGTAATGGACAACCCTCTGCCGCCCGGATTTCGCAGTTGAGAGCGCTGACTCGCGGCGCGATCGCGAGTCAGCCGTGCGCCATTCGATGCGAGTTCGCTAGCGAGCGCAGTAGCTTTTCACCAGTCTGCTAGCGATCAACCGCCGAATCGATCTTTAGATCGTCGACTCCTTTCCACTTATCGATCGGTCCACGCATGATCCAGGCATGCGGCTTGCCGCGACCGGTTTTGGACTCGACGGGTCCCCAATACGCATGGTCTTTGGCCGTGCTGATGATGCCGACGAAGAGACCGTCTTTGAGTTTGCGCACTTCGTTGGTCATGCCGTTGTCATTGTTGTGACTCATGAACTCGCTGTAGTAACCCATCAAAGCAGGCTTACCGTCTATGAGTGATTTACCCACCTCGCCCGCGAAGCGCATGGTGCGGACCAATCCCCCCGGCTGAAACCAGAGGTTGTAGCCCTGCCCTGGGAAGCGGCCGTGCGGAATCGGCGCAAAGGCCTTTCCAAACCACTCGCCCGGGCCTTCCACTTTGCGGATTTTCGCGTGCACTATCGACAGCGGATAAATCATGTGTCCCTGATACTCGCCGTACATTTCTTCCAAGGTTGGCGCTTCGAGCGTGCGCCACAATTCGACGAGTTCATCGGAGGTGTGATGTCGCAACCATTCGAGGGTATAAACGTCGGTAGAAATTGCCATGGCTCTCTCCTTTGTCAGCTATATCGTTGGTCGCGTCAGTCAAAAAAACGCGCAGTGGTGATCATTCAAATACGACGCCGCCCACATCCAGTCCTCGTTCGAGGGCCGCTTCGGGTAGGGCTTCGTCGCCTTGGATTTGGATTGCGCCGGAGGTGCCATCGATCGTGATGATTGCGCCGTCGGGGATGCGCTGCATCGCCCCCGGCAGCTGAACGGCAGGAATACCGTACTCACGCGAAATTGACGCGCCGTGCGACAGCAGTCCGCCGGTCTCTATCACGAGGCCGCTGATGACCAGGAAGACCGGTGTCCACCCCGGATCGGTCGCGAACACCACCATGATGTCACCGTGCCGCACGCGCCCGATGTCCTTCAGCTCCTTCAAGATTCGTGCCGGTCCCGTTACGACTCCCTTGCTGATGCCGACGCCGTGCAAGCCATCGCCAGTGTCCTCTTCGAACGAAATTGGCCGGTTGTTCTTCATATACATCGGCGGGTTCGCCTCCCGCCGATCCGCGCGATCGGAAACTTCCATGCGTGCTTTTATCTTGGCCTTCATGAGCGGCGTCAATTGCGCGCCCTCCAAAAGCTGGTAGACGTCTCTATCCGTCAGGAACCAGAAGTCCCGGTCGGTGGCGAACACCCCGCGCGCCATCAGTCGCCGGTTGATCTCAAGGAAGCACCGTTTGTACGTAAACGTTGCAATGTCCACGTAATCCCGGTGGTCATCGCGCAGCCACAGCATCGTCTGGACGTAACGGTAAACGTGCCCGAATGCCCGGGCCTTCAGGAAACCGAGCGGTTTGCGCCGGATGTTGGCGAGCACATCCGCATGTGCCGCTTCGCGGCGCCGGTTGCTCTGCGCTTCGAGGTGCTCAGGATCGTGCGATTCGTCGACCGTGAGGAACGATTGGAAGGCGCGATAGTCGAGAGAAGGATCCTCAATCCGCCGCTTGAAGTAGAAATCCCGGTCGGCATGTCCGCGGTGGCCGCTCTTGTCCAGGAACGCCTGGTACTGCCGGAGCCACGCTCGCCCTTCCTCGTGCTTTTCGAGTGCGCGAAGGAAATCACCGTCCTTGTTTTCGCTGAAATCCTTCATCAGCGTCTGCGAGCCGCGGATCTCTTTCGAGAGCCCCCACAGCGTGCCGTTCTCGATGACAGTGGCACTCCGTCTTTCAGTCCCGGTGATGATATCGGTGCCAGCCATGTCGTTGTCGCCGTCATACCACTTCTGGACCATGTAGGCGAGCGTGAGCATCATCAGCCGCATGTTGAAGAAGAATCCGTTCCAGACGTCGATGATGTACTGGTGCTCGAACCCGACGCGATCGATCGTGTAACGGACGAGGTCGGCATCGGACAGCTTGCGCAACGCGTCATCGGAAAGGCCGCGCGCCTCTTCGATGCGCTCGTAGACGTAGTGCTTCAGCATCTTGATCCAGCCGTACATCCCGTACTGCGGAAACAGCCGTCCGTTGCGGTAGATTCGCCGGGCTAATCCCAGATAGCTGAACGGGGCATCGAGAACGGCCTGCCGATCGGGCGTTGCAATGTGCTGCAGCACCATGTGGCGCATGGGCGGCGGACACATGTGCGTCACGTCCGAGACCTCCACCTTCGTGTTGTAGTAGGCGCCCGCTTTCCACGCCTTGTAGTAGCGATAATTCTGCGATTTGAGCCCCCACATCTTATGCGTGGCGGCATGCGCGTCGTGCAGCATCTTCCCGCGGGTGGTATAGAAGAGCGGTGTGATCGCGCCATGCCACACTTCGTCGGACATGCTGCGGCTCAAGGTCACGTCTTCGTCCTCGGGGAGGATGTGCCAGTAGTCGAGATCCTCGTCCCACGTGAACTCAACGCCTGTGATCGGTCGCGACTGCAGCAGGTGGATCTTTCCGTCGGCGATCGCGAATTCGAGGTCCTGCGGGAATCCGCCGTAGAACGCCATCACGCGCAGGCCAAGCTCGGTCAGCTCCAAGGCCTCGCGATCGGTCAGGCAGAAGCGACCGCGATCCGCTTCTGGCACCGCGACTTCGACCGTCCCCACCCCGGTTTCGGGATTACGGACGATCTTCACCGTCTTCGAGCCGAGTGTTTTTTCCTTTACGCGGAGGTTCGGGAGTTTGACGATGTAGGAGTCCGGCGTCACGAGGGCCGCGACGATCGCTTCGCCGAGACCCCAGCTCGCGTCGATCACCGCCTCGTCGGTCGCCGTGGTGATCGGGTTTGCGGTGAACAGGACACCCGCCACGTCGGCGTCGACCATCTGCTGAATGACGACTGCCACGCCGACGTCCAGGTGCTCGATGCGCTGGGTATGGCGGTACGACGTCGCTCGTGCGGTCCACAGCGACGCCCAACACCGCTTGGTCGCGTCCACGATCCCATCGAGGGTCTTCACGTCGAGGTAAGTGTCGTGCTGGCCAGCGAAGGAAGCGTCCGGCAGATCTTCGGCGGTCGCGGAGGACCTCACCGCGACTCGGGAGTCATCGCCAAGTGCGCGGTATCGCTGTGCGATATCTGCGCGCAGATCTGCGGGGAACGCTGTGTTCACCACCAGCGCCCGAATCTCCGTGGTTCTACGCTCGAGGTCTTCGAAGTCAGCGTAGTTCAGGCCTTTGACGATCGGCGCGATCTTCTCGGCCAAGGCATTCTCGCGAATGAACGCAGCGTAGGCGTCAGTCGTGATCGTGAAACCGGGTGGAACCGGAAAATTGCCTAGCGCCAGCCGCGCGAGGCTCGCACTCTTGCCACCAACATAGTCGAGTTCCGTGGCGCGCGGGTCGCCGAACTGCACGGTCTGAGACATTCGTCTGACCCACCTTTACTGCCTGCCGATCGGCGCCGGGAGCATGGCCCCACGGCGTATTACTGACGACCACGAGTTCGGTCGCGACGGCACGGTTGTCGTACTCGCCGACAATCTGCCTGACGCGAGCTCGGTGACGTTCTGCGACGATACTAGCCTATATCATCACCCAGGCACTATCGGACGACGCGTTGCGGGCGCTCAATCCTGGCGGGATCATGCCGCAGCGCAAAGTATGCGAGGGCATAGGTACGCAATAGTCCGCGCAGCGGACTCGCATGAATCCGTGCTCCAGCCGGCCGCACATCAGATAGTCTTCGAACTCGCGCTACGAACGCCGGGTAACGATTTCGATGGATGTCCCGGATTTACGTCCCGGATTTATGAAAAATCGCGCGCCGACACGAAACCCGATCGAGTTGTTGGGGTTCGCGGCGCTCACCCCAACCTACGTTGAACACGTTGCCCGCTGAGCCGAGCGAAAGCTTGAAAAGTCGCGCGGAGATACGAAACCCGAGAGGGTAGGTTGGGGTGAGCTTGCGAAGCCCAACAGTGAGTAGACCCGCTCGCGCGGATACTCGGATTCGCGACAACTAGCCTGACACAGGGGGAGTCACTCGGCGGATCATGGATGTTGGGGTTTACGGCGCTCACCCCAACCTACCTGGAACACGCTGCCCGCATGCACTTTGGCGGCGATAGAAGCGATTTTTTCAGGGACGACTATTTGCGTCTATTGCAGTAATTTATCTTGATATCTGAGATGTTAGTAAACGTAAAAAAAACGAGGTAATGGAGGCTGGGACCGGAATCGAACCGACGTTCGCGGCTTTGCAGGCCGCTGCATGACCATTCTGCCACCCAGCCGAACTTAAGGATTGAGAGACGTTGCGCCCCAGTGGCGAACGCGTTCCACGTAAATGAAAAGCCCCGATAGTATCGGGGCCTCGCAAGGGTGTCTGGAGCGGGAAACGAGACTCGAACTCGCGACCCCGACCTTGGCAAGGTCGTGCTCTACCAACTGAGCTATTCCCGCATGAGGCTCGCAATTCTAGCGGCGGATGGATCTCTGTCAAGGCAATCACTGTTCTTAACTCAGTGTCGCTTCAAGTCCGGCCACGCGGCCGCCAGATAAAGATAGGCCGACCAGAGGGTGGCGACGGTCGAGATATACAACGCGATAACGCCGAGGGCGTACAAAGGTATACCCCACCAGGCGTCACGGATGGTCATGAGAATGATCGCGATCATCTGGCAGGTTGTTTTGACTTT
>JAYTEX010000058.1:0-6834 GCA_043734785.1 Pseudomonadota bacterium
ATCTCTTGTGCGATTTCAGTCGTCTCTGCCTGAGTATCCGTGTGCTCCAGCAACTGCGCATTGGCGCGGATACTGGCCAGGGGATTGCGGATATTGTGCGCGACCACTGGCACCAGTGCACCCAAGGCGGCTTGGCGCTCCGATTCCACCAGCGCGTCGCGACTGGCGGCTAATTCCGTTGCCATGTGATTAATCCCTCGCGCGAGGTCAGCGACCTCACTCACGCCCTCCGCCGTCAAGCGCACATCGAGCGCGCCGGCCGCAATGCGTTGCGTGCCCTGCATCACGTGGCTCATCGGCCGCACGAACCCCCGCGCCAGGCTGGCCCGTGCAGCCCAAATGAGCGCCACAGCGATCAATACAGGCAGTGGCACGATGACCGGAGCATAACGCGTCCAGGCCTGGATACGCGCATGTTGCTTCCCCAAGCCCTGATCAATGAGACCACTGAAATTCCCGAAGGCCGATTCGAAGCCTCGCATAAGGCTGTCTTCATAGTGCGGATCGAGGATCCGGCTACGCAGAATGCGATTAAGAAGATACGAATCTTCAAAAATGCCGTTCAACTGCGATTGGAGTTGGCCGTAGGCCTCCTGAAGGTGCTGGGTCGCGTAATCCTCCGCGCGCGAGGCCGAATTCTGGCGCAGAAGATTAAAGCGTCCCTGGATGTCAGCGTAATAATTCGCGTATACCTTCGGCGCTGCGGGATCGGCCCGCAGTTTAGCCAGCGCGACTTCCTGAATCTGGCGAAACAGCAAGGTTCTGATCTCCTGCGCCGCATCCTGCATGGCGGTAAGACGGAGTGTTTCGGTGGAGGTCTGCTGCCAGAAATACGCCCATGCGCCGCCGATTCCGCCGGTGACGATCACCAGCACCAGGAAGGCTAGCTCGTGACTCAGTAAGAGACGACGTAAGGAATGCATGGAATGGGCCCGAAGCAACCGACTGTCAGGCCCATGGGAACATGCGGCGCAGCAACCGATCCCCCGGCGTCAAGAGGTGACTGATTGCGCCTGCCACATGCGTGGCGACGAGGCCCAGCAGGGCGAGCGAACCCATCACGTGTAATTCGGTGAAAAACTCGTTCAACGGGGAATCCAGATGCCCCCATTGCGGCAACGACACTGCAAAAAACGATGTTGGATACCCGCTGAACGATGAGGATAGGTAGCCGGTCGTCGGCTGCATCACCAACAACAGGTAGAAGAGGATATGTACTGCGTGCGCCAATGCTGCCTGCCAGGGCGGGATCTGCGCGGGCAAAGGCGGCGGCGGGTGCCGAACACGCCAAGCCAGGCGCCACAGGGTCAACATGAACACCGTCATGCCCAGCGATTTATGCAGCGCGAAACTTTCACCGCGCGCAGGCCCCTTCGGCAATTCGACCATGGTCCAGCCGAGCGCGAACATGGCGATGACCAAGCCGGCCGTCGTCCAGTGCAGCAGCATTGCCGTTTTCGTGTATTTGTGCGGGAACATCGTGTGCCTTCGCCACCTCGAGAGTCGTCGCTGGCAGATTATCACGAGGCGGGCGGCAACGACGCTCGCTTCAATGAAGGCATGCACTTTCTCAGGGTGTTCAGCGGTCAACTGCCGAATCTGGGTTTATACTCCGGCCTCGCGCAGGCAGCAGTGCTGACGGTAACGGACCGCAACCTGTTGATCTATCCACCCTATATGAAAGTATCGCCGCTTGAAGATGCGTTTTTCTGCTGTCCTGGTCTGGAGCCTGTGGAGCGCGCTGCTGACGGGCGCCCGCGCCGACGGCATGGATGAGATCCCCGCGCAGATTAACGCCGCTGAATACAGTATCGAAATCCTGAAATCCAAACGCCTGCTGCTGATTAAACAGGGTGACCGCGTGGCACGCCGCTTCAAAGCGGCCACGGGCAACGGGGGCGTGGGTGAAAAAAGAATTCGTGGCGATAACAAGACCCCAGTCGGGGTCTACCACATTACTGGCTTTAACGAGGCAAGCGCATTCGACATCTTCATGCGCCTGAACTACCCGAATCTTAAAGATGGCTTTTTTGGGCTCCAGCGCGCGCTGATCACGCGTGAGGAATTTGATCACATTGTGGATGCGCAACGACGGGATGCCCTACCCCCCCAGAACACCCCACTGGGGGGCGCAATCGGTATTCATGGGATCGGTGAGGAGACGGTAGACCGCGTAAAAATTCATCAGAACATCGACTGGACCAAGGGCTGTATCGCGCTGACCAATCGGGAAATTCGTGAACTGCGCAATTTTGTCGACATCGGCACCCTGGTCGTCATTCGCGAATGAAGGCGTTGCTGCAGGGCCTGCTGACGGCGGTGCTGATCGGCGGGACGGGTTCTGGCGGCGCTAGCGAGCAGTCGCCAGACCCTAGCCCGAGCGAGATCGTGCGCGGCACCACGAACAAATCATTCGCCGAGATCATCCAGGAACTCGACTTCTCGATCACCGACCACAATTTTCGCATCACCGGGCGCAATACCATCGGTAAGGGCTTACGGGAGCGCGGCTATCAAGACTTTCCAGACGTGGAAGTCATCCATTTCTGCAGCCTCGAGAATGCGCGCGAGGTGTTGCTACTAGACCCCGGATATGTCGCGATGATGCCCTGCCGAGTCACCGTGCACGAAGCTGGAAACCAGCGTGTCGTCAGCATGATCCTGCTCCCAGAACAACACCCTAATCCGCAAGTCGTCGCGTTCGCGAAGCGCATGAACCAGTCGCTGCGCGAAATCCTGGAGTTCGTGCTGGAAAAGGATCCCCAATGACCCTGTATACTGCCTGCCGCTTGCAAGCCCGCACCGGACAAAGGCGCCGAACGCCATGCTGAACCCATTCAATTCTCGACTCGAGCCGCCGCCGCATGTTCTGCTGCTGAGCTGGCTATGCCTGACCAGTCTGGTGGTCTTTGGCAGCGCCGTCATCGTCGACCAGGGATTGCTGCAACAAATGCTGGTCGCCGACCGCAGTCAGATTTGCTTGGTCGTGATCGGCATGTATCTGATTGGGCTCGGTCATACTTTCCTGCGCACCCGCTTCTTATCGCGTGAAATCGAAGCGGCGCAGGCACTGGTCAATCGCCTCGAGGCCAGCGGGGGCACGCCCGTCATCACGATTTCGCGCCGCGCGGTTGGCTTTACGGAGGGCGGCACGGCGCCGCGCGGTTTCCTGAGCGACTACCTGACTGAACACTACGGTAACCCACCTGCGGCAAGCGCGAATGCGGCCACGGATCTGTTGGATGCGTATGCTTCGCGCGTGCGGAGCGCCAACGAATTCGGCTGGTTCTATATTGACCTGATGCTTAAGGTCGGGTTTCTGGGCACGCTGGTCGGTTTCATCCTGATGTTAAGTTCGGTGGCCGATAGTGGGGCGCTGGACCCAACCACCATGCAGAAGGTGCTCAAGCAAATGAGTCTTGGCATGAGCACGGCGTTGTACACCACCTTGGCCAGTCTGGTCGGCGGAATTCTGCTCTCCATCCCGTACTACCTGCTCGATCGCGGCCTCGAGCGACTACTCCAACTCACCATTTACGCCAAAGACGTGCTAGTGCCCGCGCAGCTCCCGAGCGCTCGCTGAGCAAACCCCGGCCGCGATGTCTGCCCTTTCCCGCGCCACGAGTCGCCACCGTCAACCGTTCGATCCGATCACCGCGGTGCTGTTTAAGATCATTCAGGCGATCACCTACCTGTTTGTGCTGGCCGTGCTATTCATGAACCCGGAGTCGAAGCAAGGCATCATCGATCCGAAGGCGGAATACATCATCACGGTCTCGTGGCCCGACAAGGATCCAAACGACATCGATACCTATGTCGAAGACCCCGCCGGCAATCTGGTGAACTTCTCGGCCGCGGCCGCGGGCCTCATCCACCTTGACCGGGACGATCGCGGGAATCTCAACGATACCATGAACATCAACGGCAAGCTCATCGAGAGTCCCTTGAACCAGGAGGTCACCACGATTCGCGGCGTCATCACCGGTGAGTACATCGTGAATATCCATTACTACGCAACTGAAGACAGCAAGCCGGTGCCCGTCACCGTGCGCGTCGACAAGGTCAATCCCAGACTAGAAGTGGTCTACTACGACACCCTGACCCTGGAGAAGAAGGACGACGAAAAGACTGCGGTCCGTTTCTCGGTCCTCAACAACGGCGCGGTGACGAATATCAATCACATTCCGAAAAGCCTGGTCGCCAAGGCGTTCAAGCGGAGCTGATTCAATGGAGGAACTGTGCACTTAGGACACGGCGCAATTATTTCGGCCTTCGTGGTGATAACGCTACTGCTGCTCGGCCTGGGGCTGTACTCCAAATGGTCGCTGCGGATCAAAACTGCTGGCATCGTGATGGTGACAGCGGCCTACCTGCTGGTGTATTTCTCGCTGCCGCGCATCCTCGGGTGGCCCACTGACCGTCAGGTGCCGCGACGCTTCAATCTCTACGCCATCTATCTCCAGGAGCCCGATAAAACGACCGGCGAGGCAGGCAGCGTGTTTTTCTGGGCGGGCGATCTGGCGCCTGGCGCGGACCCGCGCCCGCGGGCGTTCCGGATGCCTTTCAAGGCCTCTTTCAAGTCGGCACTTCAAGAGGCCGAGGGAAAATTGCAACAGAACATTCCACAGGAAGGCGAGATCGAACTGGACGACGCGCCGCAAGGCGTGCCTTTGGATTGGTCGCGACTCGGGCAGAAGAGCGTAAAACTGAAATTCAGAGATGCGCTGGTAAACTTGCCACCGTCCAAAGAAGCTCCATAAATGATTCAGAAATCGAGCGCCACTCCATGAGCACTGAAAGCCTCGCCGGGTTTATCGCAGGTTATGGTGTGGTCGGCCTGCTTTTATTGAACGTCCTTTTCTGCACGCGCTGGATGTGGTGGCTTAAGCTCGGTGCACTGCTGGCGGTGACGGCACTGTTCTACACGACCTATCACTCGATACCCGATCTGCTCGGCTGGCCGACGCGCAATGGACTACCCGAGCGTTTTAACCTGATGGGCCTGGAGATCGTGGAGCCCGACAAGAGCGGCGCGAATAAGGGTCAAATCTACCTCTGGGTGACCGAGCTTAATCTGCATCAGGCGCCAAAAGTGCCGCGCGCATTTGCCCTGCCGTTTCATCCGGAGTTACAGGTCAAGCTAGCGACCGCCGGCACCAAGCTGCGCAAACGCATGCCGCAACTTGGCGAACGCACGGCGACGCCCTTTGAATCCGGGCCCGCGACGCTGGGTCACGCCGATGAGAGTATCAATCTAGATTTCTTTGATATGCCGGACCCGTTGTTTCCTGAGGGAGGGCGCTGATTGGCGTCCTTTTAATGTTGCCTCCAGAGTGTACGGGTAGTGTCCTAAGCCGCCTTTCGCGCACATCGCGAGCGCCAAGAACAATGATAATTCAAACATGAAAATCCCTCGCGTTATCTTAAAGACCGGCCGTGAGAAAGCCCTGCTCCGCCGACACCCCTGGGTTTTTTCCGGCGCCATCGCGCGCCTCGATGGTGCGCCGCAGACGGGTCAGGTAGTGCGTGTTGAAGCGGGCGACGGGCGCTTCCTCGGGTGGGGAGCCTATAGCCCGGTGTCGCAAATTACGGTGCGCGTGTGGAGCTTCGATGAGGCGCGCCCGGTGGATGCAAGCCTCATCATAGACAAGGTGCAGAGCGCCGTGCGCCGCCGTCTGCGCCTGCCGGGCGCGCGCAACGCATTGCGGATCATCAATGCGGAAGCCGATGGCCTGCCCGGCGTGATATGCGATCGCTACGACACACAACTGGTGCTGCAGCTCTCGAGCGCAGGCGCCGTGCACTGGCGCGAAGCGATTGTGGATGGACTGCTTGCGGCAACCCATCTAGATCAGATTTTTGAACGTTCCGATGCAGAGATCATGGCGCTCGAAGGCCTGGCTGAAAGCGTCGGTCCTTTGCGTGGCACCACGCCCGACACGCCCCTGCCGATCAACGAAGGTGATTTGCGCTACACCGTCAGTATTGCGCATGGCCACAAGACCGGGTTCTATCTCGATCAACGTGACAACCGTCAGCTGGTACAAGCGGCCGCAGGAGTCGAAGAAGTCCTCGATTGCTTCTGCTACACCGGGGGCTTCACGCTGAACGCCCTGGCAGGCGGGGCGCAACGCGTGACGGCGATCGATTCATCGGCCGACGCGCTAGCGCTTGCCCGCACCCATATCGCGCTCAATGGACTCAACGCAGACCGCGTGGATTTCATCGAGGACGACGTCTTCAAGCGCCTGCGCAAGCTGCGCGATCAAGCGCGCGTATTTGATTTGATCATTCTCGACCCGCCCAAATTCGCGCCGACCGCCGCGCTCGCTGGGCGCGCCGCGCGCGGTTACAAAGATATCAATTTGTTGGCCTTCAAACTTTTGAAGCCCGGCGGCCTGCTGTTCACGTTCTCGTGTTCTGGCGGCGTGCACCGCGATCTCTTCCAGAAAATTGTCGCCGGCGCGGCGCTCGATGCCGGCGTCGAAGCGCAGCTCCTGCGGCATCTCAGTCCAGGTGCCGATCATCCCGTTGCGTTGAATTTTCCGGAGGGCGATTACCTGAAAGGATTAATGCTACAGGTCGCTTGACCATGATCGATCGTCATCCCCGGCGGAGCGCGGTCAGCCGCGAATCCTTAAAATCCCTGCGTCCTCGAAGTAATTGACTGAGCAAAAGCCGCACCTCCTCTACTATCATTACGTGACTGATGTCGCACCGTCGTTCGATGCGCTAAGCGACCGCCGCAAAATAAAAGCTTGATTTTATGCGCTCTGAAGATCCTCATCTGGGGATGATGAAGGAACGCAAAGCCAAAGAATTGAAGATCCGGGA
>JAYTEX010000059.1:0-2779 GCA_043734785.1 Pseudomonadota bacterium
CTGGCGTAACTGCATCCGCACGGCCCAAAGTTGGTCTGCATAGTCATACGTTGCTAATCTGGTCGCGTCGTCGGCGGCCAGAATCCGCCCTTCGCGACGCTGACCGAAGTCGAGCAGAAAGTCGCTTGCGATGCCGACGAGCCACGGGGACACGCCGCCAGCAGCGGCAGAATATTCGGCAGTCAGCGTAAGCGTCGGACCTGGTCTCACCCGTGCCGCCCGCGCGCTGGCGGCGGCCGCTCGCGCGCTCGCACGGACCTTGGCGAGGGTTGGGTTGAGGACTGCAGCGCTCGCGAGCAGCGCCAAGCGATCGAGGTTCTTCCGGGCTGGCGCATCGCGCAGCCCCAACTCTGACAAGCGTTCGTTGACGTCCGGACGGTCGAGTGAAACCGCGTCAATCGCGCTCACCACCTCAGACACCGAAATGGGGGCAGGGACATAGTGAACGCAACCAGAAAGCATGATGGCGATACTCCAGGGCGTGATCAGAGCAGTTCGCATTGAGAACAGGGCTTGCCAGTAACGCGCAGAACGCAGCGTCATCAGGATAAGGATCCCGTATTGGCGAGAAATGACTTCCACATTAAGGATCCTCAATGTGGCCAGCTTGGGCTAATCGACGCAACAATCACCACACATCGACATAGGCTCGCTGCGCGCGCCGCCTGGGGCCTGCGGTGCGCAGCGCACGCAGCAGCCAGGTGCGAGTATCGACGGGATCGATCACCGCATCCACTTCGAGATACGAAGCCACCGAGACGGCTTTGCCTTGCGCGTACATGCGGGCTAGCAGTTTGTCGAACAACGCTTGTTTTGCGATGGGATTCGTTTCGGCCTCAAGTTCTTTGCGGAAACCGAGCTGCACTGCGCCTTCAAGTCCCATCGGCCCGAACTCGCCGGTCGGCCACGCCACCGCCAGCAACGGTCGATGAAAGCTCCCACCCGCCATGGCTTGCGCGCCGAGTCCATAGCCTTTGCGCGTCACCACGGTGAACAGCGGCACGGTCAGGTTCGCGCTCGCGAGGATCAGCCGTGACCCGCGACGCACTGCAGCGGTCTTCTCACTATCCGGTCCGACCATGAAGCCCGGCGTATCGCACACCGAGATCACGGGCAGACCGAAGGCATCGCAGAGCTGCAGGAAGCGTGCGCCCTTCTCCGCGCCAGGGCCATCGATCGCCCCGCCCAGGTGCTGGGGATCGTTTGCGATGAGTCCGAAGGGCTCACCTTCGATTCGGATCAGCGCGGTCACGATGCCAATGCCGTAGCCACGGCGTAACTCGATCACTGAGTCGGTATCCGCGAGGGTCTCGATCACGGCGCGCACGTCGTACACGCGCAGCCGATTCTCGGGAATGAGATGTCGCAAGCGGCGTTGATCGGCGCACTCAAAGCTCGGCCAGCGGCCCTGAAAGCAGGCCAGGATACGCCGCGCCGCGGCCACGCCCTCTGCTTCGTCGCGCACCGCGAGATCGACCACACCGTTGGCGGTTTGAACCTCGATCGGTCCGATCTCTTCTGGCGTGAAGCGACCGAGGCCGCCGCCTTCGATCATGGCCGGCCCGGCGAGCCCGATATTTGAGTTAGCGGTCGCGATGGTGATATCTGCGCAACCAAAAATCACCGCGTTGCCCGCGAAGCAGCGCCCGGCGTTGACGGCAATACGCGGGGCGACACCAGACAACTGCGGCCAGGTCGAGAAGGTTGGCAGATCGAGCCAGCAACCCACGATGTCTTCGACATCGACATCCCCCGGGCGCCCGCCACCGCCTTCGGTGAAGAACACCACTGGCAGGGTCCATTCCTGTGCCAGCGCGAACAGGCGGTCCTTTTTTTTGTGATTCATCGCGCCTTGCGTGCCGGCGAGGACGGTGTAGTCATAGGCAAGCACCGCGCAGCGCGAGAGATCCGGTCCAAACTGAGTGCCGTTCACCGTGCCGATGCCTGCCACCAGCCCGTCGGCCGGCGTATTGCGCATCAGATCGTCCAGAGTGCGCCGGCGGCGTTGCGCGGCCACCATCAACGCGCCGTATTCCATGAAACTGCCCGCATCACATAAATCCTCGACATTCTCGCGCGCCGTGCGACCATCAAGCTTGCGCCGCTTGGCCACCGCCTCCGGTCGATTGACGTCGAGCCCCAACGCGTGATGTGCGCGGACTTCAGCGAGATCAGCGCGGATCGCGTCGAGATCGATCTCACCCGCAGGGGCTGCCTGCGCGGCGTCTTCCAGATCTGGGCGCAGGAAGCATAAAGCCTCGCCCTCGGCGAGCGTGTCCCCCGCTTGCGCGTTCAATGCAACGATCTCGCCTGAGACCGGCGCCGCCACGAGATGATGCATCTTCATCGCCTCGAGCACCGCCACAGTCGCCCCACGGGCGACCAGTGTTCCGACCACAACTTCGAACGCCACCACGCTGCCGCGCAACGGTGCCACGATGGCTTGAGTGCCCGCTGGCGCAGGCGCGATCGCGCCTGGCGTGGTAGCAGCCGTCACTGCGTGCGGCAATGACGCGGTGGCGAGCTCAGCCGCCATCTGCGTAAGTTCGACTGCCGATTGCTCCACGAAACGGGTCGTCATCTGCGCTGCCACGACGCTCGGATGGCGCAACATCGCGCGCAACAGCTGCAGATTGGTCGCCACGCCGGCGATACGAAATTCGCTCGCCGCCCACTCGGCCCGCCGCACCAACTGCGCGAAATCCGAACTTCTGGAACGCACGATTAATTTCGCCAGCAACGAGTCGAAGCCCGAATTGATCGTATAACCCCCATAGAC
>JAYTEX010000060.1:0-17098 GCA_043734785.1 Pseudomonadota bacterium
CCGCTCCGAAATGCCCTTCCAACAGGGCACGTACTGCGCGGTTAAGGCGGCTTACGCTCAGAATGTCGCGGGAGATAGCAGTCATACTGGCCATTAGAGCGGTCGCGAGAGGCTTTGGCTATGGCCTTGGTGCAGTTTCAAACGCGTTTACCGGCCACCGGCACACCGCCTATAATCCGTCTCCACCCGCTTCGAGATGGAACCGTCAATGCGTATCGCCGGCGATGGCCTCACTTTCGATGACGTCCTGTTGATCCCCGATCACTCCGAGATTCTGCCGCGCGAGGTCGAACTCAAGACACGCCTGACCCGCGAAATCGAGCTCCAGATCCCACTGGTTGCAGCAGCCATGGACACCGTCACCGAAGCCCGCCTCGCGATCGCGCTGGCCCAGGAAGGCGGCATCGGGATCATCCACAAGAACATGGCACCAGAAGAGCAGGCCGGACAGGTGCGACAGGTCAAGAAATTTGAAGCGGGTGTTATCCGCGATCCCATCACGGTCCATCCCGACATGAGTGTCGGCGAAGTGCTCGCGCTCACGCGCGCGCGCCATATCTCCGGGGTGCCGGTGGTTGACGATGGTGAGCTGGTGGGCATCGTGACTAGCCGTGACCTACGCTTCGAGAATCGTTTCGATCTGCCTGTTCGCGCAGTCATGACCCGGCAAGATCGTCTAGTGACCGTCAAGGAGAACGCAGACAAGGCAGAAGTGATCTCGCTGTTGCACAAGCACCGGATCGAGAAGGTGCTGGTGGTGAACGAAAAGTTCGCGCTCAAGGGGCTCATCACGGTCAAGGATATCCAAAAAGCCGACGAGTTTCCGAATGCATGCAAGGATGCGGATCAGCGTTTGCGCGTCGGTGCGGCGGTCGGCACCGGCCCGGGCACGCACGAGCGAGTGGCCGCCCTGGTCGCCGCAGGCGTGGACGTGATTGTGGTCGACACTGCCCACGGGCACTCGAAGGGCGTGCTCGACATCGTGCGCTGGATCAAGCAGCACTACCCCGATACGCAGATCGTCGGCGGCAACATCGCGACAGGCGCGGCCGCCAAGGCGCTGATGGAGGCAGGTGTCGATGCCGTAAAGGTGGGCATTGGTCCGGGCTCGATCTGTACCACGCGAATTGTCACTGGCGTCGGCGTGCCGCAAATCACTGCGGTATCAGACGTTGCCGCGGCGTTGGCCGGCAGTGAGATCCCGTTAATTTCCGACGGCGGCATCCGGTATTCCGGCGATCTCGCGAAAGTAATCGTGGCGGGTGCGCACGCGGTCATGCTCGGCGGCCTTTTCGCGGGCACCGAAGAGGCACCCGGGGAAGTGGAACTGTATCAGGGGCGCTCCTATAAATCGTATCGTGGGATGGGGTCGCTGGGCGCGATGTCGCAACGGCAGGGCTCTTCAGACCGTTACTTCCAGGAAGGTAGCGAGATCGAGAAGCTGGTACCCGAAGGGATCGAAGGACGCGTGCCCTACAAAGGACTGTTACACGTGATCGTGCATCAACTGGTGGGCGGCTTACGCGCCGCAATGGGTTATACCGGGTGTGCGAATATTGCCGAAATGCGCACCAAGCCGAAGTTCCTGCGCGTGACCTTGGCGGGGATGCGCGAAAGCCATGTGCACGACGTACAGATCACGAAGGAAGCGCCGAATTATCGCGTTGATTAGCGTTAACGTGGTCTAGATCGCTATGGATTCCTCCGTGCGCTCTATGTTCTCTGCGACCAAACCTCAGACCAACATGAACCCTCAAGACATCCACCGCGACAGAATTCTGATCCTCGATTTCGGATCGCAATACACGCAGCTTATCGCGCGCCGCGTGCGTGAGGCACAGGTCTATTGCGAGATCAAACCGTGGGATATTCCCGTCGACGCGATCCGCAACTTCGGCGCCCAAGGGATTATCCTTTCAGGGGGGCCTGAGTCGGTGACTGCCCTGAACGGTCCGGCCGCACCCGGTGTGGTATTCGAACTTGGGGTGCCGGTGCTCGGCATCTGTTATGGCATGCAGACGATGGCCGCGCAATTGGGAGGTGCGGTAACCGCTACCAGTAAGCGCGAGTTCGGCTATGCCGAGGTGCGCGCACGCGGGCATTCGCGTTTGTTGCGGGACTTTCAAGACGTGGTTAATTCACAGGGCCATGGGCTGCTCGATGTGTGGATGAGCCACGGTGATCAGGTGACCGCGCTGCCGCCTGGGTTCAAGTGCATCGCCTCGACCGCGACGTCCGCAATCGCCGCCATGGCCGATGAAACGCGAAACTTCTACGCCCTGCAATTCCACCCGGAGGTGACGCATACGAAACAGGGTGCGGCGATTCTGAACCGCTTCGTGCACGAGATCTGCCGCTGTCAGGCGCTCTGGAACACCACGAACATTGTGACCGATGCGATCACGAGGGTACGCGCAGACGTCGGCGCCGACCATGTTCTCCTAGGACTTTCCGGTGGCGTGGATTCGTCGGTCGTCGCGGCGCTACTCCAGCGCGCGCTGGGTACTCAGCTCACTTGTATCTTCGTCGACAATGGCTTGCTCCGGCAGGACGAAGGCGATCAAGTCATGGCGACCTTCGCGCAACATCTGGGCGTGAAAGTGATCCGAGTCGATGCCGCGCAGCAGTTCCTCAGCGCGCTGAAGGGCATTGTCGATCCGGAATTGAAGCGTAAAATTATCGGCCGCGTGTTCATCGAGATTTTCGACGCCGAAGCGCAAAAGCTTAACGGAGTGCGCTGGCTTGCCCAAGGCACCATCTATCCTGACGTGATCGAATCAGCCGGTGCTGCTTCGGGCAAAGCCCATGTGATCAAATCCCATCACAATGTCGGTGGCCTGCCCGCCGAGATGAACTTGAAGCTGATCGAACCACTGAAGGAATTGTTCAAGGACGAGGTGCGGCGGATGGGTGTTGAACTCGGCTTACCGCCGGCACTGGTGCAGCGACACCCGTTCCCGGGGCCCGGGCTTGGCGTGCGAATTCTGGGCGAAATCGATCAGGGATATGCGGATTGCCTGCGCCGTGCGGATGCCATTTTTATTGACGAATTGCGCGCCCACGATTTGTATGACCGCGTGAGCCAGGCTTTTGCAGTATTTCTGCCGGTTAAGTCGGTCGGCGTGCAGGGCGATGCGCGGCGCTACGAACATGTGATTGCGCTGCGCGCGGTCGAAACAGTCGATTTCATGACCGCGCACTGGGCGCATCTGCCTTATGAGTTCCTCGATCTGGTGTCGCGCCGGATCATCAACGAAGTACCCGGCGTGTCGCGGGTCGTGTACGACATCTCCAGCAAGCCGCCGGCGACGATCGAGTGGGAGTAGGTTTCTCTTTGCAGGCCTTGCTGGCGGGCGTTGATACATCCGTTCCCCATCGCGGCGACAAGGAAGACAAACGCATCACTGCCCATGTGGAGCGCTGGTCCATCTGCAAATTTCTTGCGACCTATGGCCATACCCGCTTCGCCAGGTATCCATTGCTCGTCGAAAAGCGGGAGCGTTCCGACTACCGCATGAGCAGTCGCGATCTGGTTGTTGGCATCGAGATCACAGCGGCGGTATCCGAGGACATGGCGCGGATCGACGCGATGCGATTCGACGAAACTTGGCCGCTGGTCTACGACAATTCGTCCTTGCCGATGCTCAACGTCGCACGCGCGGCGGAGCTGCTGCTGCCCAAGCTGGCGCCGTTCCGGAAACAACCCGTCTTTGAGCAACTGTTCGTCGAATACGGGAAGCAGTTCGTACGCTTTTCGCCGGACGGGTTCGAGACGCGGTTTTTGAACGATCTCTGGCATTAAAGGGATCAAGGGGGAGTCTGAAAATCGCTGGCCAATGATACAAAACATCGAATAAAATTCTTCATTGACCGAGGATTTGTATCTCATGGCTCCCAAGGCCCCCATTACCCAGCGAGGACGCACGTTTGCATTTCTGAAGTCCAAGGGAATGGCGCGTCTAAGCGAACTGATCGCAGACGGCGTCACCGCCTCCACCGTTTCCCGCCTTGAACGCGAGGGCGCGATTGTCCGTCTCGCACGCGGGCTGTATCAGCTTCCGGATGCGTCGATCGACGCGCATCACACCCTGGCCGAAGCGGCAAAGCTAGTGCCAAAGGGCGTTATCTGTCTCACCTCGGCACTGGCCTATCACGAGCTGACCGATCAAATACCGGCGAAGGTATGGATTGCCATCGGGTCGAAAGACTGGCGCCCGAACTTCCGGTACCCGCCTGCTCGCTTCGCTCATTTCCAGAACAACTATCTGCGAAACGGCGTCGAGCGGCACGTCATCGACGGCGTCGACGTGCCGATTTTCGGGGTCGCCAAGACCGTTGCCGATCTCTTTCGCTATCGCCGCATCGTCGGTATCAACGTCGCTCTGGAAGGCCTGCGTGAGGCACTCCGAAAACGCAAAGCCACCCCTGCGCAGATTGCCAAATATGCCAGCGATGCGCGGGTGTGGAAAACCATGGAACCGTACGTGAGTGCGTTGACCTCCGATGGCTAGGCAACCCCGCGACATCGGTGCCTCGGTTCGCGCTCGCCTGCTGACCCTTGCGCGCGAAAAGGGGCAGGTCTTCGATCTGCTTCTCACGCGATATGCGACCGAGCGGTTGCTCTATCGCCTCAGCACCACGCCGCACCGCGATCGCTTCGTGCTCAAAGGGGCGATGCTGATGACGACCTGGTTCGACGATCCCCCATCGTCCCACGCGCGATGTGGATTTCCTCGGCTATGGCGATCCGGCGCCGGAGCCCATGCTCGCAGTATTCCGCGAAATCTGCGCCATCGAAGAGAACGACGGCATCATATTTGACGTCGATGCGTTGCGGGTCGAACTGATACGCGAGGAACTTGAATACGGTGGCCTTCGCCTGCGTACGACTGCGCGGCCGGCCGGCGCGCGGATTACGATTGTCATCGATATTGGTTTTGGCGACGCGATCGAGCCAGGCGTCGAGGAAATCAGCTTGCCGGTGTTGCTTGATTTGCCCGCACCCCGCCTGCATGCGTATGCGCGGGAAACGGTCATCGCGGAGAAGTTTCAGGCAATGGTCGCGTTGGGCCTTGCCAACAGCCGGATGAAGGACTACTACGACATCTGGATGTTGAGTCGAAGTTATGTCTTTAGTGCAGAACGCCTGAGCCGCGCAATTGCTGCGACATTTGAGCGGCGCGGAACCGCTATCCCGGAAGATTTGCCCGACGCGCTGACGACGGCCTTCTGCACTTACGCGATAAAACAGCGCCAGTGGGAAGCGTTCGCCAAGGACTTAGCTACAGAAGTGCCATCACTCGAAACAATTGTCACTGATCTCGCGGGTTTCCTGATGGCGCACGCAAGGCAGGCGATGCAGGGCAGAGGCAGCGGCCTACCATGACGGCCCTTGGTCCGAACGAATCGGTGGGCTCGACAGCGCAGACCTCGTCGGCAATTCCGTTGGTGCCGAGTTAAAGCGGAAACAGGCACGCATGGGCGACTTCAAAGAGCAGTTGGTTGCTATTCGGTCGTTGATGCCGAAAGCGCAAGCATCGGATGCGCCAACCGCAACCCCATCTCCGGCAGTCCCCGAGGAAAAGAAGGCGGGTGCGGAGGGGGCGCCGCCTCCACCTCCTGGCGATGCCTTGTTGAGAAAGTGCCTGGAACGTCTCCCCCTAGTTGGGCGTATCGAAAATTTCGACGTGAATCGAGGCTTTGGCTTTGTCGCCACGGGTGGCCGGAGCCTCTTCTTTCAAGTCTCCGGAAGGCTTCCCTCCAGCACTGAAAAAGTTGCTGTCGATCTGAGCAATCGATCCCTTGCCTACGTGGAGGGATTCTCCGAAAAGGATGGACGTCTGCGCGCCGTACAGTGGGCTCTGGCTGATGATGTTGCCTGGCCGAACGGCCAAGTACCCCAGAGCCAATCCCAGCTCGACGACATTCGGGCCAAGTGGTTCGAGCAGCAGGACCTCCCGCGCCTCCTCGCGTGCCTGCCTGCCAATTGGTACAAGGGATTCTTGAAGGACAGTAAACCGTCATCGGCTCTCATCGATCTGGTGCTGGAGAGGGCTGTATTGGGTGGCTTGCGATCACTGGCTCCAGAAGAATGGCGGGTCCGCAAGATTCGTGATGTTCTGCAAGTCAGCCCTTACTTGTTCCTGAGTAAATGGAATTGGATGGCCGATGAGCAAGTCCCCGTGGTTTTGTTGCGAACTTTTTCAGCCGACCAGTTGGTTACCCTCGGACCACCACGCTACCAATGGCTGACCTCCGTCACTGAGGATTCGAAACCGAAGCTCGTCGAATGGGCGATCAGGGCGGCGTTGGACGCAACGCAGGTCCAAGAATGGCAAGCCGAGCTTCGTCGTGACGTTCCCTGGGATGCCGATATCGCGTCTTCACTTCTGAAGTCGACCTGGCAACCGACAGCGCTTGGCGTCGATTGGATTCAGAGACTGATTGTTTCGAAGCGGCTGCCAGTCTCGCAAATCGCAAGCCGCTTGATAGGAAATCCAAATGAAGCGCAAATCTGGATGAACTGCCTGCCAAGGGACATGCAGTTGAAGCTCTTGGTTGCTCGGGCTGGTGTGCGCCGTCGCACGTTGTCGCTGCGCTTGCCAAGGTTGAAGTTCCTCGTTGCTCAGTACCCATCGCCCACCGAGCTGGCGCACCATATTGCGACCAAGAACGACCCAGGATTGGCGCGATTGGCGCTGTGCGCTAATTCCCTTGCAATCGATATCGAATCCGATGGCGAGACGCTATGGGAGATCGGCACAGCCACATGGAATACGAAGTCCCTGCTGTTGTCTCGTAACGACGCACCCGGCCGATCGCCGGATGCGATCCAGGTCCTCGCCCAGGAGATCGGGCGCTCAAAGATTGTCGTCGGTCACAACATTATTGCGTGGGATTGGCCGATTCTGTCGCCCCGGCTTCCAGAGACGGAACACCTAATCTTCTGGGACACATTGATCGTGGGATTCATGCTGGATCCATGGAAAGCTTCGCATGCTTTGGGCGGATCCCACCGCGCGGATGAGGATGCGCAGGATGCTTTCCAGCTATTTGAATCCCAAATAGAGCGAATCGGCGGAGACATCGGACTCAGGCTGCTATCGGGCGAAATCCAGAGCACCTCGGTACTAATGAAAGCGCTTGGTGAACTATTGCAGGCGGTGGCTTGGACACCTGTATCGTTCCCAGCGGACCTAGTTACGCATCGAAAGACGTGGAGCCCGTCCCGGACATTGATTGTCCATCAGCACTGGATCGAGCGCTTCAATTGGGTTTCCGGTGTGGACATCGTTTCTGCCGATGATCAAGTCTCATTAAGGGTCGAACAACTAGCCATAGACGAAACGGTTTTGAACGGGGCCACGCAGGCCGGGCTTGATGACGATCCCTTCGCTATCGCATTGACTGGTGTTCTGAGAAAAGCCTCCGCCAGCGATATTGCTGTCAGGCTATCGATGCTGCCGCTGTGGCTGCGGGAAAGGCCGCAGTTGGGCGCCGCGATTCTCTCGGCGGCATCTAGCCCAAGAATTCACGGCAATTGGCTCGCGGTCGCGCCCTATCCGAGGCGGGCGGCGTGGTATGCATCGATTCGTGTTGAGCATTTCGTCTTTTTGGATCCCCCCGAGTCATTTTTCTTGGCCGATGCAGGTTGGTCGAGAGCCAGCGAGCTGCCCCGGGCGGCCCAGCCGAACTTGTTGCTCGGAGGCGACGCCCCGCGATCGGGTACCCAGTACCGAATATGCGTCGGAGAGGCCCCGCTGATCGACCTGTGGGTTTCACTAGACCCGGCGGCCCAGAGGCTTTCCAAGTCAGGAATGTGCTTCCGCACGCTGAAGACCATCGATTCGCTCCGGAGCGGCGCCCTTTCCATTGTTCGAACATCATCAAATATGCAAGCAAGGCCGCGCTTTCTGGTTCGCGACGACACAACCCTGTATCCCGGGGCGCAAGATCAGGCGAGCTATTGGAAGGATGTCATCGGAGGGCTTCGTGCGATCGCCAGCAAACAACCCCCGGGGACCGTTTGTATCCTCCTCGTCGGTAGCTCCGCATCGACGGAGCTTGTGGCTTTGATCGAGCAATGCCTTTGCGAACTTTCCATGGCCGTGCCTCATGCCGATCATCAGTCTCGAAGGGATCGACTCAGGAAGGCGGTCGCGGTCCCGGGTGGATGCTTGGTTGATGTGGTGGATGCGTGGTCCGACTGGCATGCGCTCGCATCAGAGTCCGGGGTTCCTCTTTGCCCCGTAGTCGAATATCTACCGATTTCCGACTGGTTCGCCGCCGGACCACGGGATTCGGTCAGCGAAGAGTTGCCTGGTGTTGGCGCTGTCGATCTCGATGAATCGGACAACGAACGCGATGAGATCGATACCGCAGAGGAGGATATCGATATCGATGGCGACGATGTCCCCCTGAAAGCGCCGCTGCTCGTTAGTGGCGCAGACATCGCGGCACGCACTCCCGAACTCGTCAAAGCCAACCTAGCGCTCTGGTTGCACCAAGCTGGCATGGCGGAGTATTCGCAGGCGTGCGTCATTCTGGACCCGCGAATCTCGCCGCGTTACCGGGACATTCGCCAGCTTTTCGAGTGCTTGGATTGGAAAGAACTCGATATCTCCGAGGAGCAAAAGGAGTCGCTCGACCGCCTGCTGGAACCGCTGGATGTAAAACGGGAAGACGCGCCGAGCGACTACGAATCGATGCGGGTATTCCTGGAAAAGTACTGGAATGCAGGGAAGCAATCGAGCGACCCGAGCTGGATTGCAGACTTTCGCGAGAACACCCAACGTCCTGCGATCGAAGCAATTCGAGACCGCGCCGCAGATGTCCTCGTTACTCTTCCAACAGGGGAGGGAAAGTCCGTCCTGTTCCAGGTTCCAGCGCTTTGCAAGGGTCTTCGGACTCGCCGTTTGAGCATCGTCATTTCGCCCCTTCGTGCGTTGATGCGCGATCAAGTCCAGCGTCTTTGGCAGATTGGTTTCCATCAGTCTGTGGACTACCTCACGGCCGATCGGCCGATTCACGAGATAGACGATGTTTATCAGGGAGTCCTAGATCACCGGATCGTGCTGCTTTACGTGGCTCCTGAGCGGTTCAGAAACAGACGCTTCATCGATGTCATGAATCGGCGATTCGCTAGAGATCACGCGTTCGAGTATGTCATTGTCGATGAAACGCATTGCGTCAGTCAGTGGGGATACGAGTTCCGGCCGGATTATTTTTTCGCACTCAACTCGATCTGCCTGAACTATCGCAAAAAAAATTCCGCCGAGAAGACCCCGTTGTTGCTCCTGTCCGCAACCGTCACAGCGGCCAACAGGGAACACCTTTCAGATTTGATAAAGGGCAAAGGGGACAGCCAGGCCGGGCGATATCTCGAATTCAAGGCGAGGCCCGCCCAGTATTTTCATCCGATCCGGAACCACATCGAGATTCGACCGGCGGTCGTTCCCGGGCGAATTAATTCCAGACCCAAGGCAGACTGGCCGATCGCCCCCCGGCTTGAAATCATCATCGGCCTCGTCAACGAAGCGCAGGAGAACAGCCGACGTACCGGACAGATAAGTGCCCTGATTGTCTTCGTGTCCCGACGCGACCATGCCGAGGAGTTGTCTTTCCTAATCGGCAAAAAGGTCGCCGCTGCGGTCGATTATTTCCATGCCGGCCTGGATTCGGAGACCCGGGAGGACGTCTATCAACGATTTCTCGACGGGTCGATTGACGTGCTGGTGACCACGAAGGCGTTCGGAATGGGCATGGACATCCCGCATATTCACTGGGCCGTTCACCTTGCACCGCCAACGTTCTTGGAGGACTACCTGCAGGAGGTCGGGCGCATCGGTCGCGGGGAGAAGGAGCGGAAGGATGCCAACCTTGATCATCTGACAGCCTCCTTGCTTTACTCTGCCGAGGATTTCGAGACCAATCGCACCTTCATACAGCGAAATCGGATCGAGCTGCGCCAGGTATCGGATCTATACGGTGCCATCCGGGCCCACTCCAAGCTGGCGGAGGACGGCGTGCTTGTGACCATGATGCCGGACGCTGGCTTCGCCACGTTCGACACCGCCGGGAAACGGCGTGCGGGGTGCGTTCAGGCAAGAAAGATGCTGTTTTGGCTTGAGCGTTTAGGGCGGGTGGAGATTCTGGCCATGATGCCTGGTCTGCTGCCCGTCAAGCTAAACTTCGATCAACTCTCCAAAATCGCCGAAACAGAACGCGGCCCGCTCGCCGACGTGGCGAGGCTTCTGCATTCCGTTTCCCAATCCCAGAGCCCGACTGTAATCAGTGAGCCCCCGGCGCGTGCGTCTCCCGACCGGGAGGGGCGGTCGGTTCTCGACCGAATCATCGATGGCTTGACGAGTTTCGTCGGCATGCTTCTCGGGTCGCCAAGACGGCATGAACCACCCAATCTAGAGCGACCGAGTCCAGCGGTCTCAGCCAGGCAAACACCCGAGCACGACGGGGAAGCGATCATCAACCTGGGGCAGATCTGGCGAGACACTTCCCTGCCGCACATCAACGACGTGCTCTCGACGGTAGCGGAACTTGCAGACCGCAACGCCCTTGAAGTGACAAGGAAGATCGGTTTCAGCTGTGGGCGATATTCACGTGCCACGTCAGCGGAGATAGATCAACTCTTCGATGCTCTCAAAGATGTTGCGATTCAAATCGTCAAGGCGCTGCAGAAGGATTCTCAGTACATCATCGACTTCGGGGTGCTTGCCGAAGGCCTGCCGGCAACTGCGGTTGCCGGCGAACTTGTGGATGTTCGAGAAGCTTTCGAGCGTGCCGTGTGCTATCTCCTTCGCTCTGCCGGCGTAAGAATCCGCGACCGCCTGAAGGATGGCAATCGCGAGCTGGTCGCCACTCTCGGTCGGCGGCAGACAGGCAATGTCGCAGAACGGGTAGGGGCGGTGGTAACGGCAACCCGCGCCCTTTGGAAGGAGTTCGTTCCCCGCCTGCAGTCGGAAGAGCGCGTCATCAAGATTTCCGGGCTTCTCAGTGCAACACGCCTCCACGCTCCGGGTCGTCGGTTCCGGGAAAGCAACCTGCGCCGCCACCTGGGGTTGCTCGGCGCGCTGAGATTGATCAGCGTGTCGGAGTCCCTCGTTCCCATGTCGTACGTGCTCTCGGTCCACAGGCATGAAGAGGCGCTGGACGAAAACGATCATCCGGAAGTGTGGGCGGAACTAGGCAAAGTCAATCGCCTGACGGAGTTGCGCAGCGACGCCATCGAAATCCTTGTGCATTTACCTGTCGCGGCAAGGGACCAATTCATCGAGGGTTATTTCCAGCAGACCAATCCGGACGAGATGGAATCGTTCCTTACCGAGCAGCTCGGTCAGATCGTTGAACCCAACGCCGGCAAGTTCATCGAGGAAAAACGCGAGCAGTTGCAGGCCAAGGCGGTAGACAAGTTCCTCGAGCGCTACACAGTCGAACCGGCGGAGCCGAACCAGTGGCTCGCCATAACCCATCCGTTCGATCGAAACCTGCTGGTGAATGCCGGTCCCGGTTCCGGAAAAACGTCGGTTCTCATCGCGCGCCTCGCACACCTGATTCGGTTCCAGCACATTCGGCCAGAGGAGATATTGGTTCTTGCCTTCAACAGGGCGGTCGTCTTTGAGATTCGGGCGCGAATTCGGGAGCTATTCGGAAAACTTGGATATGGTGCCTACCTTCGCCGCCTCGACGTGGCGACGTTCCACAGCTTTGCGACTCGCCACCTTGGAAGACTGGTCAAGGATACGGACGACTGGAACAAGGATCGAATGGCGCTTCTCCAACGATTCGCCGATCGGCTGGAGACAGACGCCGTATTTCGAACTACCGTCGCCGGCGCCTTGCGCACCTTGCTGGTGGATGAGTTTCAGGACGTCAACGAGGACATCTACAGGATCATACGATTGCTGTCGTCGCCTGCCGGCCGTCAGACCGGGGTAATGGTTATCGGTGACGATGATCAAGACATTCTCGGCTGGAATCGATCTGGCGGAGAGTCGTCGGATGTGTATTTCCAACGCTTCATTCGGGAATACTCGCTCGCAGCGCAGGACATCCTCGCTTTGTCGGTCAACTTCCGTTCCGGGCCGCAAATCGTGGCTCAAACACAAGAGTTTATCGGCCAATTCTTCAACGACCGTGGCGACCGCTCTCCGCGTCTGAAGACAAGCGTCTTGCGTGCGGCAAGCTGGGCAAAAACGTCGTCTGTCAAGTCAGTTGTCTTGGATACGGACGGCTTCGATATTGCGCTGGATCGAGCGCGGAGAGAAATTGCGAAGGATCCGGTAAACCGCTCGAATGACGTCGCCATTTTGTGCCGGACCAACCACGAAGTGGCACTTGCCTATCACGCGCTTCTTCCGAGTTGCCCAGATCTGGTAGTTCAGAACAACGTCAGCTACCCGATCTCTCGCATGCGGCATCTCGGCCTATGGGTTGATCTACTCAAAAAAAATCTGGCTCAGCACGGCGATCGACCGCTTTCGGAGCCCATTTTTGACGCCGTCGAGGTTGCCTACAAGGTGTCAAGTATTCCCGAGGTAAGAAGACCGAGGACCGAAGACATCAGTCCTCGACAGCTGTGGGATTTGTGCGGCAGGGAATCGTCCTATCCTTATCTTTCCCACTTGATCGAGTTTGTGGAAAGCATCGACTCCGAGGACATCGTCCGCTTTCTGGGGCGGGAGGAACATTCGTCGCGGCCACCTGTGGTATCCACGATTCACAAGGTCAAGGGCTTGGAGTTCGACGAGGTGATTGTCTTGCCGTCACTGTCGGGATTCTTCGAGAGTACTGGGAAATCGCTGCTCGGCAGTGCGGCCGAAGAAGTCCGGCTTCAGTATGTGGCCATGACACGGGCCAAGACGAGAGTTGAATATTTCATAGGTCCGCGTGAACGCAGCTGGCTTGGTGTTCAGGTCTTTTTAGGCGATATCGGAAGCGGGAAGCTCCTCGATGGCACGCCAAAAGAGGTCGGGATAAGTTGGGCGTGGGAGACGACTGAAAGATACAACTCCGACGCCGAACAAACACTGGCCTACATCCAAGGGCGAGTCAGATTGGGCGACCAGTTATCGGTGGAGGGAGCCGACCGACGAAGCCTCATGCATCGTGACGAATCGGGAAAGGCACGACAGATAGGCCGCATAGCGAAGGACTTTGGCTCAGGTGGCCAGAAGATCGATCTCGCGGTAAGTGCCGTGCTTCGATGCGTATTTGATGGAAAGCAGTACTTCCGGGGCGCGACCGCAAGATCTGTTGCAGAGCAAGGTTGGGGCTTGGTAGTTTTGGCGAGCGGCGTATTGCGAGCGGTCACCAGAACGGACCGTACGGTATTCGTTGCACAGGTGCCCGACGCACTGGATGCGGCTGTGGAGACGATCAAGCAGGAAGACGCACCTTTAGCTGCCGATCCAACAGATGCCGAGGATCGATCTCGATCGCTCGCCGGGAAAGGTGACGGGGCTTCGGCGGGGAGTGTGATTGGCTCCGGAACAGGAACACTTGCTGACCTTGTCTACGCCGAACATCGGATCTCGATTGATGTAGGCGTTTCCAGGTTTAAGAGCGAAGGCTGGTTTGCTGTTGGCGACATTGCAGCAAAATGTCCACTGTGCAGGGCGACTCCTCTGCCTGGCTATCGCAAACCGTACACGAACAGTCGTGGCGACCAGTATCACTA
This sequence comes from Pseudomonadota bacterium, assembly GCA_043734785.1. GTDB lineage: Bacteria > Pseudomonadota > Gammaproteobacteria > CAIKBL01. Next base: position 13,694 of record JAYTEX010000060.1, read on the forward strand.
CTGGGCGCTTGTATGCACTTTGTGCAGAAAGATATTTGATCCCGCATACCTAGACGCATCGTCGAAACAGCAGCTAAAAAAACACGCGATCCCCGCACAAAAGTCTAGTGAATAAGGCTGCGAGGATCGCGCCAGAGCGGAACAACGTTGCCTTGTACCCGGCTACAGATACTGTAAGTTGGCGGTCGGTATATTCTGTGCAGCGCGGTCGATCGCAATTGGAGCGGCGCAAGAATGAACACTTGCGCATTTGGCACCGATACGTGCCGATAGATGACGAATGCTAATTTTGGGTATCAGATGAAAATGGCGATAGATCTGACGGTAGAAATGCTACTCACCGAAAAAATTCTTTACCTGAGGCCGCGCAGCAAGATCTACAAGGTCTTTGATCCCGATGGTCTATATGTGGCTGTCACACGTTCTGGCGTAGCTTGATTTCGCTACGACTATCGCATCAATGCAGATTCCACCAAGGCAATGCGTCGATCAATCTACGAGCGGGACGTGAAAAAGGCGTTTGGTCGAATGAAGCTCGAGGAGATCACGCCGTCAATGCTGATGAGCGTTTGCAAGAGTATCAAACTTCGCTTTCGAAGTAGGCTGAAAAATTCCAGCCCCCATCGTGACATTGTTGCTTCGAAAGCAGACTCGACTCGGCCATCTGTCGCCCGCCGCTTTCAGTCAGCAGTCCTATGCAATGCAGATGGCCGCTTAACCCGTTGGACTCTACAACTTGCAGCCGACCTCATTGTGCCACCATATCCAGTTCAATCCAGAACACGCAACCCTTGCCGACCGTGCTTTCCACGCCGATTTCGCCCCCCATCAATTCAACCAGCTGCTTGCACAACGCGAGACCTATGCCGGTGCCTTCCACGTTTCCGGTTTCTTGGCCGAGACGATTGAAGGGCTGGAAAAGCTGCGCGCATTGATCCGGCGTCAAACCTTCGCCGGTGTCCTTGACCGCAATACGTACGCGTCCAGGGGTGCTCCTATTGCACTCCACCTCGACCGCGACCGCTCCTCCTCCCACCTTGCTGTATTTGATCGCGTTGCAAAGCAGGTTAATGAGAATCTGCTTTAGCCGTCTGTGGTCGGCCTGGATAAAGTACGGGATTTGCAACGTAGGAAAGATCATGTGGACGTCGCGCTTTTGCGCCTGCGGCTCGATCATGGCCTGGCATTCGTGCATGACTTCGGAAAGCGATACCGGCTCGATCGACAACGTAAGTTTCCCGGACTCGATCAACGAGAGATCGAGAATTTCGTTGATCAGCTCCAGCAGATACCATCCCGCCTTGATGATCTGACCAATGCTGCCCTTCTGGGCGGCCGTTGGCGACGACGGCGCTGCATCCATGAGTTGGGCAAAACCGAGGATCGCATTGAGCGGCGTGCGCAGTTCATGACTCATGCTGGACAGAAAATCCGACTTCGCAAGGTTCGCTTTTTCCGCGATGGTAACGGCCTCCTTCAAGGCATCATTGGCCACCACCAGCGCTGCCGTTCGTTCGGCCACGCGCTGATCGAGAGCATCGTTCAGTGCGCGAAGTTCACTCTCAGCACGGCGGCGCTCGGACATTTCGGCGAGCAAAGCGCGGTTGACTATCTCACGCTCGCGATTCAGCCTGTACAGACCAGCAAAGACGGCGACTTTCGAGCGCAGGATGGCCGGGTTTACCGGCTTGTGCAGATAGTCCACCGCGCCACTGTCGTAGCCGACAAGCACGTGCTGGTCTTCGTTATAGTAGGCGGTCAGGAAGATGATGGGAATTTGGGAGGACTTCTTTCGCCCCTTGATCAGCTGCGCTAGCTCAAAGCCGGTCATGCCGGGCATGCGGATATCCAGAATCAGCAGCGCGAATTCATCAGCCACCAGTGCGAGCAGTGCCTGGTCGGCGGTATGGGCACGAACCAGCCGGTAATCGCTGTGGCCTAGAACCGTTTCGAGCACGGTGAGGTTTCTCGGTTCATCGTCCACGATCAAAATGTTAATGGGGTCGCCATGACATGGGGGCGCCGGATCAGCGTCGCCGGCGCCACGCTGGATATGCGGGACGGGTGCCGTGCCGCTCGTAGCCGCGGTGCCGGAGTCAATGCTCATTGCCGGATTGGGTGGGTTTTCCATGCGTGGGTTCAGCGAAATAACCACACGCGCATCAGTGAGAGCAGTTGGTCGGTGTTCACTGGTTTGGCAATATAGTCGCTGGCGCCGGCGTCCAGGCATTTCTCGCGGTCGCCTTTCATGGCTTTGGCCGTGAGTGCGAGTATGGGCAGGTTGTGATGTTTAGGAATATTGCGGATTTCGCGCATCGTCTCGTAACCGTCCATGTCAGGCATCATGATGTCCATCAGCACGATGCTCACCTCGGGCGTATTTTCAATGATATCGATGGCGCGGCGTCCCGTGGTCGTGCTGAGGACATCCATCTCCTGATTCTCCAACAGGCTGGTGAGCGCGAAAATGTTGCGCGCGTCGTCATCCACCACAAGGACCTTGCGGCCGCGCAGAGCTTCGTTGGAGCCGTGAAGCCGCTCAAGCATGCGTTGTTTGTCCGGCGGCAGATCGGTAACCACGCGATGCAGGAAAAGCGCGGTTTCGTCCAGTAGCCGCTCGGGAGACTGGACGTCCTTGAGGACGATGCTTTTGGCCATGGCCTTGAGCTGTGTCTGCTCCGCGGCGCTCAAGTCCTTGCCGGTGAAAACGACCACGGGCAGGCCCGCCAGTGCCGGCTGCGCTTGTACTTTCTCCAGTAACTCGAAGCCGCTCATGTCGGGCAGACGCAGATCGAGCACTACGCAGTCGAAGGGCTGACCGAGCATTGCCACCAGCGCCTCCGCGCCGGTCGCCACGCCCACGATCTCGATGTCTTCGTAACCGAGGAGCTCCGCAATGGACTGCCGCTCAATGTCGTTATCCTCGACGATCAGGAGCCGTTTGACGCGAGGCGCGGTGAAGTCCTTGATGCGCTCAAAAGCCGCTTCTATTCCGTCAGTGGTGGGCGCCTTGATGAGATAGGCGAAGGCGCCGTGCGCAAGGCCATGCTGGCGTTCTTCTTCCAGGGTCACGATCTGCACCGGGATATGGCGCGTGAGCGGATCGAGTTTGAGCTGGTTGAGTACGGTCCAGCCGAGCATGTCGGGCAGAAAAATATCGAGCGAGATAGCCGTCGGCACAAACTGTCGCGCGAGGGAAAGGCCCAACGTGCCTTTGTTGGCGACCATCCCCTTAAAGCCTTTATCGCGCGCCAGGCCAAGAAGAATGCGTGCGTAATGCGGATCGTCTTCGATGATGAGCAGCGCCGGCTCACCCGCCGCGATGGCGTTGCGATCATCCTCGATGTGCTCTTCACGCACACCGGACAACACGGTGAGCCCGAAGCCCCTGGCGGTTTCCTCGCC
>JAYTEX010000061.1:0-4006 GCA_043734785.1 Pseudomonadota bacterium
CGGCTACAAAGTCTTCTACCGCGAAGCCCATCGCTTGATCGAGGATATCAACGAGGCCCGTGAACTCGCGGAAATTAGACAATACCGCGTCCAACTCAAAGCCGCAGATCTGCTCATCATCGACGACCTGTTCCTGCGTCGACTGCCCGCCAACGCCGGCGAAGAACTCGCCGACGTGCTCATGAGCCGCTACGAGAAACTCTCCACCCTCATCACCTCCAATCGCCCCTTCGAGGACTGGGGCAAGCTCTTAGGCGATGCCGTGATCGTCGCTCCGCTCCTCGACCGCCTCCTGCACCACGGACACCTGCTGAAGTTCGACGGCAAGAGCTGGCGCCTCAAAGAAGCCGCCGCTCGAGTTGCCAAACAGCGCACCAACGCGTAATCATCCATCCTCCAGTCCCGCCGCACCGCTGGGGGAGTTTGAGGTGGCCGCCGGGGTCGCAGCGCACCGCTGCAGTTCCCGGTACATACCAAGGAGGCCTATGAAGCCGATGCACGCATGGGGGCCGGCATTATCGAATGCGACATAACCTTCCCTTTACCCAGAACGGCGGATTGGTTTGCCGACACTCGGAGTGCGACCTGCACACCACCACCAATATCGTCGCCACGCCGCTGAACAACTAAGCCGCTCACGCACAGGCTGCCATCGATGAACTCAAAGTCGCCGGCGTCAAACCGAAAGAGGTGTGGCTGCAACCCTTCGACTTGTACCCTCGCAATACGCGCTGGATATCAAACGCGCGGGACTCGACATCATTACGTGGTCGTTTGAGCGTTCCGATCTGCGGCGGGCTTCTACTGGGCCTTCGATCCGCACGGGAAAGCGGTGAAGAAAGACAGCGACATGTACAAAGCGCTGGACGTGCAGGCGCGCAACGTACGCATTCTGGGAATCTTCTCGGATTGGCCGGCGACCGTCACCTACTACGCGAACTGCATGGGACGGAAGTAGACCTCGTTAGCGGTTGACGCGAAGTGCGCGTCAACCGCTAGCCAACCCGCGCCAACGATTTCTCGAGCGCAGAAGGGAAGGTGCCGACGTGGATTTCGACTTCATGGCGGCGTGCCGCCGCCGCAAGCTCATCGAGAGAGATGAGGTAAACCGCCTCGTGCAGAAAGCACGCGGCTCGATTGTGCCCCCGCTGAACCACGTGAGCAGGAATTCCAGGCAAATACATCCGTAGGCGACGCATCCTTGCTTCTCCTTGATCCGAGCTAAATCCAAGCGCCAATCCTTGGCGCGCCGACGACTATCGCAATTTGCGGGTGCCGACCACGATCGGATTTGAGATTTTCAAGTAATCAAAAAAATCCACGCCGGCACCTTTGTATCTGTGATCAAAAAGCCCCGATTCCACGTGACCGGAACCGGGGCTTGTCCTATATCCGAAATGCTCGGTGCGATGAATCGAGCGCTAACGTCTAAGCACCCGTCTCGAATCGATTAAGCAGATTTGCGTCGCGCGGACCGCATGGCAATTAAACCGAGGCCGAGCAGCGCAAGGGTCGTCGGCTCTGGCACCGGGTTATTCACGCCGTTACGCACGTAAATGGTCTCCGGTACACCGCTCAACACACCATTGACGCCGTCACCCACAAGTCCGTTATCGAAGTCCTGAGCATCCACGTGTCTGAAGGTACTCCAGTATTCCGACGCAAAAATGTATGCGCTGTGATCAAAGAACGAGACTGCGTTTACAATACCACCTGGATTGCCCGGGACGATAAAGTCATCCCACAGCGGATGACTAACCCATTCCAGGGCGGATGCGGAACGCCATCCTTCCGCGGCGCGATAGCTCGGAGCTTCAAGTGACCCAGGACCAAATTCGTTGATCCCAATCGGGCCGGCGTAGACCCAATCGAGCCCCGAACCAGCAAAGTTGAGTAAAACGAACTGATCCGGAATCGGGTTGGTGTTGTCGATAATGGGGACCGCAACGCTTGCGGTACTTACCACCAATAACGACAAAAAGAGCAGATTTTTGATTGGGCGATACACGCTGTTTCTCCTTGCTAAAAAATAAAAACCATCCAGAGATAAGTACAGACAAACTCGAACCGGTGCTCGCTAAAACCGCTTCAAACGATTTGGGTTGACTATCCGTACGTGCTCCCTGTTGACTCTATTCCTAGTCGAGATTCGGGAGCGATCGCCGCCCTCGCGAACCGATACAACGTGACCATCGTGATTCGACGTGCTTTCTGAACGAAAGCTATTTCATTTGAAGATATCGCTCGATCGATTGCGCGAACTCTGCAAAGTCCGGCTAGCGCTCACACAACACACGCTGTACGAGCGTTAGATCTACTTCCAGATACCCATGTACCAGCACGTTTCGGAAACCTGCGATTCCACGGAAACGCGCAGCGAACTCCGGTGACAGTGCGCCAATCGTGGCGAGTCGATCGATCGCAGTCGCATAGTCGGCCGAATCGAATCCGGCAGCCGCAACCACGTGCGTCGCTATATCGAGCGCGTTTTGCGCAATCAACTGTAGACCACGCTCAATTGACCACAGACGGTCATGATTCACTTGCAACTCAGCAATCGTTGCGTCCCGATGGTGCTGCATATTTTGGACCGCAGCGTTCATCGCCAACAGATGTCGCCGCACCACCGCGGAATCGGCGTGACCCGGCGTCATGTGGTGACCGCAGCGCGGCGACCTGCGTCGAGTTTAGCTAGCTGCGGAACGTAATCGCAGTAGCGAGAGAGTGCGTGTCCTTCGCGAGTGGTGGTCGCAGCCAGATCACGGCTCAGTAGGCGGATCCCCTGCGCAAGCACTCGATGGTAGAGCAATGGCGCCGCACGGTTGAGGATTACGACATCAATATCGTTGGTTTCCAACGCCGCCATGAGGATTGCTGTCAGTTCGGCTTGATAGCCAAAGCCTCTGTCAAGCGAATGGCCCGGCACGACGTACACCGCCACATCGATATCGCTATGCGCTTGGGCCGTGTCGGCCGCCTGTGATCCGAACAGATATCCCTCAAGGATTTCCGGTTGGAGTTGAAGCGCTTCCGATAAGCGCGATCGGAGCGAAGCTGGAGAATGGTCGTACATGGCGTTCATTTCCGAACCCAAGTTGGTGGTTAGTGCTCTGGTAAACCCTGCAACGTCCGGGGCGCGAAGACATTAGGAAAAGGTGCCAGCGTGGCTTGTTTGCGATCACACGAGGCCCCGCCAGGCCTGGCGTGAATTTGATCGCATTCTCGAGCAAGTTACTGAACGCCTGCGCCAATAGATCACGATTGCCGGTGATCACCTGATCAGGCGCCGCGACACAGGTGAGGCGCTGCCCATTCTCCTCGGCGAGAGGCCCATAGAGCGGTGCGAGGTCGCCGATCAATTGCGAGAGTGAAACCGGCGCCCAGGCACCGCGATTCTGGCCCGCCTCTGCTTGCGCTACGCTGAGCAGCGCGTTGAAAGTGCCAATCAGCGCCTCGACATCCTCGACACTGCGCTGAAGAAGTTCGCGATACTCGCTGGCATCGCGCGGTTGCAGCAAGGTTACTTCCAACCGGCTACGCAAACGCGTGAGCGGGCTGCGCAAATCGTGCGCGATGTTGTCGGTGACTTCGTGGAGCCCGCGCACCAACTGTTGGATCCGATCGAGCATGGCATTGAGCCGAGCCGAGACGACAAGGCATCGAACTCATAGTGCCGGCTGCTCAGTGGCACGCGGCGCGTCAAATCCCCGGCCACGATTTCGCCTGCAGTCCGGCTGATGGTATCCATGCGCCGCAGGATCGCGCGCGCCAAGGTCACGCTCATCATCAGCGCCAACAATATCGCTGCACTCAAGACTTCAAACAGGTACTCGGTGAGATCGTGCAGGGCACCGACCTGCGCCACGCGGCGCGCCAGCAGCAGACGTTCGCTGCCCACAAACTGCGTCGCGATCACCGGCCAATAGGCCTCATCATCGTCGAGAGGAATCGGGATCGCGTTGTCCTCAATCCACACACTGACGACCTTGCCATCGAGCGGGACTGC
>JAYTEX010000062.1:0-24794 GCA_043734785.1 Pseudomonadota bacterium
GTGAGCAATACCGGTCGTACCTCATCCATTAAGACAAATCCCACTGGAGGGGCATTGGTGTGTCCTTAACGAAGCGCCCAGTCTTTGTCCATCAGCAGCAACCTCAGGGCGGCTTCACGCTGCTTGAAGTTCTGATCGCGATCGTGATTTTCTCGATCGGGCTCTTTGGCATCGCGGGCCTGCAGGCGAGCGGTATGCGCTACACGCAATCTTCGCAACTGCGCCTCGTGGCGGTGGCGCAGGCCGAAGCGATGGCTGATCGCATGCGCGCGAATCCCGCAGGCTTTGTCGAAGGCCACTACAACCTCATGGGCGTGACCCTCGGCGGCAATATGCCGGTCGCGTTTCCCACCAACTGCCTTACAGCACCCGTTACCGCATCCTGCAATCGTCAAGATTTGGCGATCTTCGACCTCGTGACCTGGAACGCGCGGAGCGGCGCCACCGATACCCAAGGATCGAACGCTGATGTATTGCCGAGCGGCACCGGTGCCGTGTGCCTCGACTCTACTCCCAACGATGGGAACAAAGCCGATTGGAAATGTGACAACACCGGTGTGATTTACGTGATCAAGGTGCAATGGACCGAACGCTCGACGGGTGAAGACGATTTGGTGGACACCGACGACGATGGAGATGCGGAAGTCGGCGATACCGGCATCAAGCATATTTTCGTTCGCGTGACGCCCTATGCCGACATGGCTGTCGATGGAATTTGAAGTCGACTCACTGCCGAGGATGACGATTGTGCAGACATTTAACCTCATACCCCTACGCGCTCACCGAGTGCCCCGGCGGCAGCGCGGCATTACCCTAATCGAATTGATGGTAGCGATCACGGTAGGGTTGATCCTGCTCGCAGGCATTATTCAACTCTTCGTGAGCAATAAGCAGGCGTATCGGATTCAGGAAGGCATCAACGTCCAGAATGAGAATTCCCGCTACGCGCTGAATCAGCTCGAATACAGCATTCGCATGGCGGGCCACTGGGGCGGCGCCAAACCAGCATCGGTCGCTGTTGAGACAACCAAGCCGGCCACCGATTGCACCCAAAGTCCCGTCCTCAAGAATAACGACCCTACTCTCGCCGTAGCCCACGGCATCGAAGGTTTTGATGGCGCGAATGCTTCGCCGCTCGATTGCATCCCGGCTGCGGACTACCGCGTGGGCACGGATGTTCTGATGCTGCGTTATGCCGGCGCCGATCGCGTGTCAGATGCCGACGTCAAGAAGTTCCCAGCGCGCCAATTCGTCCGCGCGAGGTCTGCCGGCGGCGCCGATATTTTTAATGGTGCCGACTTCGACGCACGCTTCGCAGCCGGCGGCTCAGGGCCCCCCGATATCCGGGTGCCTGCTGCCACCGATAACAACAAGGATCTGATTGCCAACTACGCTGCGACTGTCGAAATCTACTTTATCCGAAACTGTGCGTCGCAGGCGCAGGGTAACGCAACCGCATGCGATGCTGCCGACGACACAACCCCTACCCTCGCGCGTCTGGTACTGCGCGACGGCGTGATGGTGCAGGAAGACGTCGTGGCCGGGGTCGAGCAATTCCAGGTGATTTATGGCGTGGACGATGACGGCGACCGTTCGCCCAACCGCTATGTGGACGCGACGAGTGTCAAAGCAGGGACCGGCGGCCCAGAATGGGAGAAGGTAGTCGATACTCGCGTGAGCCTGGTGCTGCGCAACGGGGAGCGGGATGTCACGTTCAAGGACGAGAAAACCTATCTATTGTATGGCGGCGCCGGCGGCGCGGGCCTGGCGTATAAAGCCGCAGCCAGCGACCAATCCTTCCGCCGTAAGGTCTATAACACTTCGGTTCAAAGCCGCAACATGACTCGGAATCTACGCTGATGAAAACTCAAGATGCCCGCGGCCGCGCCGCGCAGCAAGGATTCGCGTTGATCGTGGCATTGGTATTGCTGCTGGTCATGACCATGGTCGCGGTGGTTGCGATGCGCTCGACCACGCTCGATCTCAAGATGACCACCAACACCGCGCTCAACCGGCGCGCCTTTCAGGCCTCGGAAGGCATGCGCATGCTGATTGGTCCGATTCTGGACGCGCACACCTATCATCAGGGCAAATGGCCCGAGTCGTTGGTTGTGGGTGGCATGAACGACGTCGATTACGGCGTGCCGGATTTAGGAAAATTTGAGAAATTCATTACAGTCGAAGACCCCGACCCGGCCAAAGCGCCGTTTCGTCACCCGTACGATCTCAAAGATCTCAATGGTCCGCCAGTTCGCAAACATGATTTGCTTTTTTTCGATCCTGCTTTTGTCGGTAAGGCTGAGGACATTCGCACCGAGGTCTGGGTCACCAAACTCGGCGAGAAGCCGGACAGCGGCAAGATCCTCGGCCAGGACACGGCCCTGAACTACGTCATTTATCAGATTCGCGCGGTCGGCCAGAGCGCCGGTAATGCCAGGGTCGAAACGACTGCAGATTTTCGTGCACTGCTGAATTGATCAGCGCGCGCACGTGTCACTTTTGGAGCAAGGTATGAAAACTCGACAGCTGTTCGCCGGACTCTGCCAGGGCTTCGCATTGAGCATGGCGTTCCTCCCCGTGCTGTGGTCTGCGTCTGCGACGGCCAATCTCTCAGGCGCCACGATGGCAACTTATGCGGCCGCCCCCATCGAGATCGTACAGAACGTGCCGCCGCTGGTCATGCTCACGATGTCCATGGATCATCAGTATTGGCAGGAGGCGTATAACGATTTCACTGATCTCACGGGCGATGGCGATGTCGAGCGCACCTACGACGATACGTTCAACTACTACGGTTATTTTCACTCCAAACGCTGCTATCAATATGTCGATGCTGACTTCCGCTTCAATCCGGTGGGCGTCGCGGCCGGCACCAATGGCCATTACTGCGATGGCGGGTTAGACAATGCCTGGAGTGGTAATTTTCTGAACTGGGCCTCGATGACGCGCATGGATATTGTGCGCAAGATTCTCTACGGCGGTTATCGTTCGACCGATACCGCCACCACCTCCGTGCTCGAGCGCGCGCACTTGCCGACTGACGCACACGCCTTCGCGAAGTACTACAACGGCGCGGACATCAACAGTCTGGTGCCGTCGTCTTACGGCGCGCTCAAAGTCGACCGAGCAAACGGAGGCAACAACAACGGGATCGACGACGGCGACGAAGGCATTACGATCTGTAACGTCTCTTTTAAGGCTACCGGCAGCTCGCAAGGCACCACCGGCACGACGCCCGTGGAAACGCCGAACCCCGCCCCCATGTTGCGTGTGGTCAGAAAGAACTACCAGTTATGGACCGCAAACGAAGTTCGACAATGTACTTGGCAGAACGAATTAGGCGCCAACCCGAACGGCAACAACGCAGCGGCTTCCGGGATCAATGCCGCGCTCACCGATCCGCCAGATTCGGATGCGTTGAGAACGCCTAGCGGCTTGCGCGACCACATCGCGCGCGTGAAGGTCTGCGATCCCGCCTTCTTCGATGCCAACCAGGACCTTGAAAATTGCAAAGCCTATGGCGCAAACCTGAAGCCCGAAGGGCTGCTGCAATTGTATGGATTGGATGGGCAGGTCAAATTCGGTCTGATCACCGGCAGTTACGCCAAGAACCTCTCGGGTGGTGTGTTGCGCAAAAACGTGGGTCCGTTGACGGACGAGGTTAACGTCTCGGATGGCACCTTCATTGCGAAAACCGGCACGCAAACCGGGATCATTCGTACGCTGAACGCGGTGCGTATTTATGGCTACGATTACGCTGCCGGCAATTATCTTGGGGCAAGCGGCGACAATTGCGGCTTCCAGCAGACCACCTTCACCGAGGGCACCTGCAAGAGCTGGGGCAATCCGATGTCGGAGATTTACCTGGAATCGCTGCGCTATTTCGCCATTAGTAGCGGGCGAGCGCCGACTCCAACCTTCACGGCGAATGTCTCTCCGAATGTTGACTCGAACTCAATCGCGGGACTGGTCGAGGATAACTGGACCACTGATCCGCTGACGTCGGACAATTTCTGTGCCTCCTTAAACACCATCGTTTTCAACGCGAGCGTCAGCTCCTACGATGATAACGAAACCACCAACACTTTGTTCGGCGATGCAAAAGCGTTGACTAAGACCGTGGGTGATGGCGAAGGCATTACGGGCAAGGATTTCTTCATTGGTAGCACCCCGGGGAATAACAACGAATTCTGCTCATCGAAAAAAATCGCGTCCCTGGGGGATGCCTTTGGTCTGTGCCCGGAAGCGCCGACTCTCCGTGGCTCCTTCCACATGGCCGGTCTCGCGCACTACGCCCACATTACCGATCTGCGCACCAGCAGCGCATTTGAGGGCAAACAATCAGTCAATACTTTTGCCGTGTCGCTCGCGACCAGCACGCCGGTGATTGAAGCGTTCCTGGGCGACGCTGGCCCCACCACCCCTCGCGTGCGGATCCTCCCGGCGTATCGCTTGCGCGCAGGTGGCAATAACGCTAGTGAAGCGCTCAATAATCCGGCTAACGACGGCGCCGGCTCCATGGTTGATTTCAAGATCATCACCCCCCATACCATGGTCACAAGCGCCGTGAGTACCACACCAGCCGTCGTCGGCAGCAACACCGGTCACTACTACGGCAAGTTCTGGATGAACTGGGAAGACAGCGAGCAGGGCGGTGACTTTGACCAGGATTCCTGGGGGATTTACGAGTACCGGGTTAACACGAACGTCAGTCCGGCCACGATCCAGGTCACCACCAACCTCGTTTCAGGTATCGGCGGTGGTTTCCCACAGCTATTCGGGTTCGTGATCAGCGGTACTACCCAGGACGGCTTCCACGCCTACTCAGGCACAAGAGCGGGTCAAACTGTGGGTGCCAACTTCACTGATCCAACCGGTGTTAAAGGGTGTGTGGACTGCCAGGCAGTCGGTCCTACTGCCCCCGGCGCCACCTCGCAGAAAGGCCCCCAGTCATTCACGTTCACGGCGAGCGCTGGCGGTGCTGCCGGACTGCTCGAATCGCCGCTGTACTATGCCGCCAAGTGGGGCGGCTTCGAGGACGAGGATAAGAACAATCAACCCAACCTGCAGGCGGAATGGGACGTCAAGAACACCAGCGGCCAGTTCGTCACCGGTGGTGACGGCATTCCCGACAACTTCTTCTTCGTGACCAACCCGAGCGCGCTCGAAGACGCCTTGAGCACCATTTTCAACACGATTCTGGAGCGTGTTTCTTCCGGCACCTCGGCCGCAGTGGTCGCCAACGATCGCATCGGTAACGGCGCGCTGTTCCAGGCGGTCTATGATCCCTTCAAGAAGGATACGACACCGGCTGCCAACGAGGCGAAATGGATCGGGACCCTGCACGGCCTGTGGGTCGACGACGCGGGGTTCATCCGCGAAGATTCCGGTGTGAAGGGTAAACTCGAAAGTTACAAAATTGATCAGGTGGTCGAGCTTTTCTTTGACAAGGCCGCCGGGCGCTCTAAATTGCGTCGCTTCGAGAGCACGCAAGACGCTACCTTTGTGAAAAAGACCATAGATGATCCAGGTACAGTTGACGAACTCAAAAACTTGCGCACGATCTGGAACGCACGTAACGCGCTCGCGGATCTGCCGGAGAGCGGCATTACGACCCAGCGTGCCTATGGTGCGTTGGCCGATACGGGGCGACATATTCTGACCTGGATTGATGGAGATGCCGATGGGGTGGTCGATTCCGGTGAAACCATCGACTTCACATCAACTGCTATCACCTCTAGCAATTTCGTGTGGCTGGATACCGATACCGAAGCCGCTGCCGACAGGCTTGTGAACTGGACTCGTGGCTTGCAGACCGGCATGACCGAATTCCGCTCGCGCCTGCTCGATTACGCAGGCGACGGTTCGACCGTAACGCCAAATGGAAATCCAGAGGTCATGCGGCTAGGCGATATCGTCCATTCGACCCCGATTTCGGTATCCGCGCCGCGCGAAGCCATCGACATCGTGTTCGGCGATGATTCCTATCGCCTATTCCGCAACCAATATGTGAACCGTCGACAGGTGGTGTATGTCGGGGCAAACGACGGCATGATCCATGCCTTCAATGCCGGCTTCTTTGATGTCGCCAGCAAGACGTTCGCCTTGAAAGGTAAGCCGACGGACACTGCCCACCCGCTGGGCACGGAACTGTGGGCCTATGTACCGAAGAACCTGCTGCCGCATCTGCAGTGGACCGCGCGCAAGGACTACTCGCATGTGTACTACGTGGATAATGCCGCGCGCGTGTTTGACGTAAAAATCTTTGCTGACGATGGCCCAACGGGCCTCCACCCCGGGGGTTGGGGCACAATCCTGGTCGCGACCATGGCCTTTGGCGGTGGTTCAGACGAAACCGGTATCACGGTGGACACTGCACGCGACGGCGTCGCTGGGGACGCCACCCCGGCCGATAACGTCAAGACAAAATCAGCGGTGGTCATTGTCGATATCACCGATCCCGAAAAACCACCGGTGGTCCTCGCCGAGCTCACGCCGCCGAACCTGCAGTTCACTACCTCGGAGCCACAAGCGGTCGTGATCAACGACACCAAGGCAGGTGGCACGACGAACAAGTGGTTCCTGGTCATGGGCTCGGGCGCATCGAATCTGGCGTCCGCTTCGTATCAAAGTGGATCTGCACCCGAGCGGTACGCGGATCTATTCGTCTACGATCTGTCAAAACTGAGCGACACCACGCTTGGCAAAGTGGCCGGTCTGGTGGCCACTAAAAGCCTGGCGGGAGATACGAAGAACAAGGATGTCTACATCGGAGATATCACCGGCGTCGATTATGATTTCAATTACAAGAGCGACACGATCTACTTCGGGACTGTAGGACGTGTCTCCGATGACCCTGCCGTTAATCAGGGGAGCGTGTTCCGGGTGTCCATGAACGAAAAAGCAAATCCCGCCGATTGGTCTGCTCCGTTCACCTTGATCTCGGATATTAACCAACCGTTTGCGAAGGCGCCGACCCTGCAACTGGACGACCGTCTGCGTCATTGGGTGATGGCGGCGAGCGGTCGTTTCGAAATCGGTGACGACCGTGCGACATTCTCGAAGCAGACCCTGTATGGGGTGGTCGACTCGCTCCCCAACGTTTCCAGCGTTATTACTTCCCCTCTCAAGGCTGGAAGCCTGGTCGACGTGACGAATGCGCGCGTATTCTCCAATGGCATTTCGATAGACGATAATACCTCGACCGAGTTCACCCAGAAGACTCTGCGCGCCGCGGTGCTCGCTGCCGGCGGCTGGAAGCGGGATTTTGCTAGTGACAAGACTGATCCCAAGACGGATCCCTCCCAGCGTGGCGTCAGCGGCATGACCGCCATTGGTGGCATCATTCTGGTGCCGGCGTTTACGCCAGACACTAAACTGTGTACCGCACAAGGTGCGAGCACCCTGCTCGGCCTGTCCTTTCTGACCGGCACTGCCTCGGCGCAAGGGGTGTTCGGTGATATTCCCTGCTCTGTTTGCAACCAGGGGGTGACGGAGATGCCACCGACGCCGATGGGAAAGAACGAGGCTGGCATTTACAAGGCGGTCACCTATGACGGCAAACTCGAGAAGTCGAGTGTCACCCGCAACGCCAGCTCTCTTTCCGAGCGCGGGGCTGCAGGGAGTGGAGGTAGCCAGCCGACCCCCACCGGCGGGCGTGCCTGTGCCACCACTTCTACGGCAGCAATTGCTTGCACCGCGATCGATTTCGAAGATCAGATTTTTAACGGTGAAATTTCCTGGCGCGAACTTCGCAATGCGGAGTAATCGTGCCCATTCACTCATCGCGGTGCCTGCGTGGGCATTGCCTCGGAGACCGGTGATGCACACGATACCCTCATACACGCAGGCGCCGGGCCGGGCCAAACAGGCCGGAATGACCCTGATCGAACTGATGATCGTCGTAGTGATCGTGGGTATTCTCGCCACGGTGGCCTATCCGAGTTATCAGGAGTACACCCGCCGTGCCAAGCGCGCGGAGGCCAAGGCTTTGCTCTCGGATATCTCTGCGCGCATGGAGCGTTATTATTTCGACAACAATACCTACACCCTTCTGCCGGCGGATTTAGGTTTTACCGCCGGCCAAGCGGTGACATCCGCAGAAAATCACTACACGGCGAGCTTGGCAGCGGGCCCTTCTAACGCCATCGCGACCAGTTACCTTCTCCGCGCCACCCCGGCGAGTGGCCACACCGATCCGAAATGCGATCAATTGACCCTGGATTCCAGGGGCACCACAGGGACCAACGTATCCGGGAACGAAGAAGAATGTTGGCGCTGAGTTTCTCGATGAATAATTTGCGACGAAGACTGGCGCAGCTGCTCCTGGGTGCCTGCGTGTGGATGGCCTACAGCGCTGTATCGGCCGAGATTTATCAGTGGACCGATGACAACGGTCAGACGGTGTTCTCGGAAACCCCGCCCCCGGATGCGGCGCACAAAGTGGTCAAGCCAAAGTTCGGCAAGGAATCACCGGCCGCGATAAAGAAGCTGAAGGCGCATACGGCACCGTCGAAGGGTGCACAGGGGGATGCAGGCAAGACCGCCGAGAAGCCCAAGGCGCCGACTGCGGCCGAGAAAAAGGCGAACTGCGCAAAAGGGCGGGACATTCTGACCCAGCTCGAGACGTCAACCCGCCTGCGGGTCAAAAACGAAAAAGGGGAGCTTTCGTATCTCCCCGAAGAAGAGCGTCAGAAGCGCATTAAGGATTCTCAGAAAAGCATTCAATCCTGGTGCCACTAGCGCGCTGGTGATTGCGCTTGCCTTCTATTTAGTCGTCCTTGAAAAAAGCATTCTGCGCGGTGGAAATAGGGAACTGCTCGCATTGTGGCGAGATGATTTTGCAAGATTTATGGGTTGAGCCGAACGAAAGCTTGCAAAGTCGCGCACAGATACGAAACCCGATCACGTAGGTTGGGGTGAGCTTGCGAAGCCCAACAATGAGTAGGCCAGCTCGCGCGGATACTCGGATTCGCGACTACGCGGTCACTCGGCGGATCATGGATGTTGGGGTTCGCGGCCCTCACCCCAACCTACCTTGAACACGCTGCCCGCATGCGCTTTGGCGGCGATAGAAGCGACTTTTTCAGGGACGACTACTTAACGCTTTACGCCGCGTGACCGGCGGCGCGGATCAGCTCTCGCGGCAGGCTGAACACCACCTGTTCCTTGATTCCGGGCACTTCAGTCACGGTCTGCCCACCCCACTCTTTGAGCCGCGCCACCACTTGCTCAACGAGGACTTCCGGTGCTGAGGCACCGGCGGTGACACCGACGCTCCGTTTACCCGTCAGCCAGTCCTGCTGAATCTCTGCCGCGTTATCGATCAAATACGCGGCAATGCCCTGCTTCTCGGCTATCTCTTTGAGGCGGGTCGAATTGGAGCTGGTCTGAGAGCCTACGACCAGGATCAGATCACAGTTTGCAAGTAGCGTCTTGACCGCGTCCTGCCGGTTCTGCGTGGCGTAGCAAATGTCCTCTTTTTTAGGTCCGACAATTTTCGGAAAGCGCTTGCGCAGCGCCTCAATGATCACGGCGGTATCGTCCATGGACAGAGTAGTCTGGGTGACGAACGCGAGAAAATTGCGATCTTTCACTTCGAGCTTGAGGACATCATCGACCGATTCGACCAGATACATGCCACCGCGACCCATCCGCGCGCGGTACTGACCGAGCGTGCCTTCTACTTCTGGGTGACCGGCATGACCAATCAAAATGCACTCTCGGCCTTCCTGCTGGTAGCACCCCACTTCCATGTGCACTTTGGTCACCAGCGGACAAATCGCATCGAATACGCGCAGCTTGCGACGGGCAGCTTCCTCGCGCACTGCCTGGGCGACACCGTGTGCGCTGAAAATAACGGTCGCATCGTCTGGCACTTCGTCGAGCTCATCGACAAACACCGCGCCTTTTTCCCGCAGGCCATCCACGACATACTTGTTATGAACCACTTCATGGCGCACATAGACCGGGGCGCCGAAGATCTCGAGCGCACGCTCGACTATGCCGATTGCGCGATCAACGCCTGCGCAGAATCCGCGCGGATTTGCCAAGTGGATTTCCATTATCTTCTTCCTATTTTTGCCCGCCAGACAGCGGGCGGATTATACCCATCGATCCTCACTCTTCGCAGCATTGGCGCTCGGATGTGCGCTGAAAGTGCTATAAATCAGGAGGCCGGCACCTAGGGTGATCGCCGAATCCGCCACATTGAATGCCGGCCAAAACCATGTTTTGTAATAAACCTGGATGAAATCGACCACGTACCCCAGGTTGATCCGATCGATGAGATTTCCGATCGCGCCGCCGAGGATAAGGCTCAAGCCTCCACGGTAAGCGGGCGGGGACGCGGCACGCAATAAGACCACTAAATAAAAGCTGATCCCTAGCGCTAGCGCGCAGAACAGCCATCGCTGCCAGCCGCCCGCCTCGGCCAGAAAGCTAAAGGCCGCCCCGGAATTGTGCAGAAGGGTGAGATTAAAGCCCGGGAACACGGGCACCGGCTGGTCATAGGAAAGCCCGCGGCTCGCGATGAATTTTGTGATGTGATCGACGACGACGACCCCCGCCGCCAACGCGAGCCACGCGCGAAACCCCGGGGCCGGCGTGCTCATTGCGACGACCGCGCCAGGATCTGGCGCGTGTGTGCACAATCCACCTGGATCTGCGCCGCGAGCGCCTCGAAATTCGTGAACGGCAGATCGCCGCGGATTCTTTCTACAAAATCGACGCCGAGACAGCGCCCGTAACAGTCCTCGGCATAGTCCAGCAGGTGCACCTCGAGCACCCACTTCTCGCCTTCAATGATCGGCCGAGTGCCCACATAGGCGACCCCCGGCCAAGGCGTGTCGCGCAACCCATGGACCCAGGTGGCGAAGATGCCATGCAAGGGCGAGCGTCGACACGCGAGGTTCAGGTTTACCGTCGGAAAGCCCATGGCCCGGCCGTTCTTATTGCCGTGAACCACGCGCCCTGTGATGCGATAGGGATGCCCCAGCAACGCGGTCGCTGTGGTGAAATCCCCCGCCTGCAGTGCCGAGCGTACTCGGGTGCTGCTCGCGCGCTCGTCATTGGAGAGGAAGGAGTTCGTGTGATCGAGCGTGAAAGCGTATTTCTCGGCGAAATGCCGGAGGGTCGAAAAGTCGCCACCCCGATCACAGCCGAATTTGAAATCGTCCCCCACGATCAGGCCTTTGATTTTGAGGGTGTTGATTAGGTATCCTTCGATGAATTGCGCGGCCGTTAGGGCTGCGAGCTGTTCGTCGAAACGCAGCACGACTAAACGGTCGACCCCGTAGTGCGCGAGCAACAGGCATTTGTCACGCAGGCTGGTCAGCCGAGCCGGCGTCGCATCACCGCGGAAATACTCGGCGGGCTGCGGCTCAAACACAATCACCGTGGCGGGCAAACTGCTCGCACGCGCCAACTGAAGAAGTTTTTTGATCACCGCCTGATGGCCGCGATGTACACCATCGAAATTGCCGATGGTCGCGACGCAATCACGGTGGGCGGGGCGAACGTTGTAGACCCCTCGGATAATCTGCATGGCTTGCGATCAGTCTTGGTTAGTGTCGAGCGGGAAAAGTCGCGGTGATTATAGCGCCGCCTTGGGTTGCGCCACATGACGCGGGCGAATACCACCCAGCCAACAGAGCCCCACGTAGGTCAAAGTGCCGGCGAGAATCAACCCAGTCAGATGGATGGCACGGGCCATCAGCCCCCAGGCGCTCCAGCGGGCCAACGGATCACTCAGAAAATAGAGCGCAAACGCCATGCCCACTGCCGCCAAGGCCACGCGTAAGGTAAAAATCAACCAGCCCGGCCCAGGGCAGTAGATTTTCTGCTGCCGCAGTATTCGCAGTAACAGCCCGGCATTGATGAACGCCGCGAGCGACGTCGCAAGTGCGAGCCCGGCATGCTGCAAGGGCCACACCAGGATCAGATTCAGAACGAGATTGCTGATCAGGGCCACGATACCAATTTTGACTGGGGTGCGGATGTCCTGGCGTGCAAAGAACCCCGGTGCTAGCACCTTAACCAGAATAAACCCGCTGAGACCAAAAGCGTAGGTGACAAGACTTCTGGCGGCCATCACGACATCCAACTCGGTCATCTGACCGTAGTGGAACAACGTGCTCAGAATCGGCACGGCGAGTACCGCGAGTCCGACTGCGCATGGAATCGTGATGAGTACCACCAGCCGCAAAGCCCAATCCAAAGTATCCGAGAACAGCTGATGATTGCGTCTGGCGTGGTGCTCCGACAGGCTGGGCAGAATCACCGTGCCGAGCGCGACGCCAAAAATCCCGAGCGGAAATTCCATCAGGCGATCGGAGAAGTACAGCCACGAAATACTGCCTTCGCGCAGAAACGACGCGATCAAGGTATCGACCAGGAAGTTAAGCTGCGCGACCGAGACGCCAAAGATGGCGGGTAGCATCAGACGCAGAATGCGCTGTAGACCGGGATGCTGCCAGTGCCAGCGTGGTCGCGGCAGGATGCCCGCGCGATGGGCAGCGGCGATCTGCAGCGCGAGCTGCAGGACGCCGCCGATCAGCACCCCAACGGCCAGGGCCATGATGGGCTGGGCGAGCCGCGGCGCGAGCCAGAGCGCCGAACCGATTAAC
Source organism: Pseudomonadota bacterium (assembly GCA_043734785.1). Lineage (GTDB taxonomy): Bacteria > Pseudomonadota > Gammaproteobacteria > CAIKBL01. The sequence continues at coordinate 12,627 of JAYTEX010000062.1, forward strand.
GCGACATTCAACAAAGCCGGCGTCACCGCCGGAATTGCGAAGCGGTTGTAGGTGTTCAGGATGCCCGCAAGCAGGGCAGTCAGCGCGATAAACCACAGATAGGGGAATGTGAGGCGCAACAGGCTCACGCTCAAGTCGTAGCGAGCCTGATCCTCGACGAAGCCGGGCGCAACGACGGCGATGACCACAGGCGCCGCCAGGACGCCCAGCGCTGTCACCACAAATAGGATGCCGGCCAGCGCACCCGTCACGGCATCAATGAGCGCGCGAACTTCCGCCTGCGGACGCTCGGCCTTGTAACCTCCGAGCACCGGCACGAAGGCCTGTGAAAAGGCGCCTTCCGCAAATAATCGACGGAAAAGATTGGGGATCTTGAAAGCCACAAAGAACGCATCGCTCGCCTGGGACGCGCCGAACACCGCTGCGATCACCGAATCACGCGCCAAGCCTAAAATACGCGAAATGAGCGTCATCTGCCCCACCAACACGGTCGCGCGCAACAGGTTCTTGCTCAGGGTGAAACGCCTCCGGCGTGGATGGAAGCCCCCGATCGAGGCCGCGCGATTATAGTCGAGCGCGAGGGCTTCGGCGCGATCATGACGGCTTGGGATTGACACGCCTGTGGTAAGTCAGCATATTTCGCCCCCTTCCAATCAGAATCCGATGGAGCCCAACTTGGCCAATACCGCCCAGGCACGGAAACGCGCCAGACAATCCGAGCGGCGGCGCCTGCATAACGCCAGCCGCAAATCTCATTTCCGAACACGTCTGAAACAAGTCATTAAGGCGATCGAATCAGGCGACAAAGACGTTGCTAAAGCCGCTTACGCGGCGGCTGTACCGTTAATCGATAAAATGACCAAGACCGCCTTGGTCCACAAGAACAAAGCATCGCGCCACAAATCGCGTCTGAACACGCGCATCAAGGCAATGGCCTGAAGCCCAGGGGGCGCATACCGCGCCCTCTTCGGCCCCGCGCCCACACACCTCACAGCAACACGAGGTTATCGCGGTGAATCAACTCCGGTTCATGTGAATAACCGAGGACTGCTTCCAACCTAGCGCTCGCCTGGCCCTTGATCGCCGCGACCTCCTGCGCACTGTAATTACTCAGTCCGCGGGCAATTTCGTGACCCTCCGGATCCACGCAGGAGACCAGTTCTCCGCGCGCGAAATCGCCTTCCACCCGCAGCACGCCGACTGGCAGGAGACTGCGTCCTTGCTCGCGTAGAACCCGACAGGCCCCCATGTCGAGGAAGAGTTTTCCGCGCACCCGCAAGCGACTGCCGAGCCATTGTTTGCGTGCCGCTTGTTTGGCCGGCGGCGCAGCCAGAAAAGTGCCAATCGATTCGCCCTTGGCCAGATCAACCAGCACATTCGCACGCCGGCCACTCGCGATTACGGTCGAGGTGGCGGACCGCGCGGCGAGCCGCGCGGCGGTCACTTTCGTGCGCATCCCGCCACGCCCCCACTCACCGCCATCGCCGGCAATTTTGCTCAGCGCCGGATCCTCGAGGTCGGCGCGCGTAATGAGCTGCGCATGGGGATCGATTCGAGGGTCGGCCGTCATCAACCCCGGCTGATCGGTCAGAATCACCATGAGATCGGCATCGATCAGGTTGCTGACCAAGCCGGCGAGAGTGTCGTTATCGCCGAGCCTGATTTCCTCAGTGGCCACCGTATCGTTTTCATTAATGACCGGGACCACTCCGTATTGCAGCAGCGTCCACAGGGTGCTGCGCGCATTCAGATAACGTTCGCGGTTGGCCACGTCCTCGTGGGTCAAAAGAATCTGTGCGGCGATACAACCATGCTGACGGAAGGCCAGCTCCCAGACTCGCATCAATCCCATCTGCCCGACCGCCGCCGCTGCCTGCAGCTGATGCAAGGAGCGCGGACGCACCTGCCAGCCCAGACGCACGGCGCCCTCCGCGACCGCGCCGGAGGTCACGATGACCACATCATGCCCGCTGCGCTTGATCGCCGCGACCTGACCTGCCCAGTCCTCAATCGCCGTGGCATTGAGACCGGCGCCCTGATTGGTGGTGAGCGAGGAACCGATCTTGACCACCCAGCGGCGTGCGTTGGCGAGCGTGCTGATCGGCTGCTCCAGCTCAATCATTTGGAGATTATCCGCGCACTGGCAGCGGCATCGGCCGTTTCCTCCTGCAGTTCTCGCAGCCGTTTCTCAAGCGCGTGGACGAGTTCTTTGCAGCCTTCACCGGTCGCACCAGAAATCGCGAACAAGGGGCCTTTCCAACGGACCCGTCGCGCGAAGGGAGGCCAACAACCCGGCGTGCGCGCCTCCGGGGCAAGCGCGTCTATTTTGTTCAGCACGAGCCAACGTTCCTTGGTGCTGAGCGCACGACTGTGCTTCTTTAACTCGCGCGTCACGGTCGCGAAATCGGTTTTCGGATCGCGCGCGGGATCCATCTGTGAGACATCGACCATGTGCAGCAGAATCTTGGTGCGCTCGACATGCCGCAGAAACTGCAAGCCAAGACCTGCACCCTCGGCGGCGCCTTCGATGATGCCTGGTATATCCGCCACCACAAAACTGCGATCAGGACCCACCACGACTACGCCGAGCACCGGGTGCAAAGTCGTGAAAGGGTAGTCAGCCACCTTGGGTCGCGCCGCCGAAATGCGACTGATCAAGGTCGATTTGCCGGCATTCGGCAGCCCCAACAAGCCAACGTCCGCGAGCAGCTTGAGTTCCAATTTGAGGCGGCGGCTTTCGGCGGGCATGCCCTTCGTGATGCGGCGCGGCGCGCGGTTCGTGCTGCTTTTGAAATGCGCGTTGCCAAAGCCATGAAAGCCGCCCTTGCCTACCAGAATCCGGGTGCCCTCGGCAGTCAGATCGCCCAGGGTTTCATCGCTTTCGAGATCCTTGACGAGGGTGCCAATCGGCACCGGAATCTCGAGATCATCGCCCGAAACGCCAATGCGATCCCGGCCCATCCCAGGCTGCCCGTTGCCCGCCTTGAAACTCCGTCGATGGCGAAAATCGACCAAAGTATTCAAGCGCGCGGTCCCGACGACATACACGCTCCCCCCATCGCCGCCATCCCCTCCATCCGGCCCGCCGTACTCGATGAATTTTTCTCGCCGAAAACTCAAACAGCCGTCCCCTCCCTTCCCAGAGTGCACGGCAATCACAGCTTCATCGGTAAATTTCATCTTGCTAGACCCTTTAGGGGCACGCCGGCGCCTCTCGGCGTCCTGGGGACGCGCTGTCCGAAATAAAAAACCCCGTCTTTAACGGGGTTTCACTTAACGCATTGGTGAGGGTGGGCTCAGGCGGGAACAACGCTCACATATTTACGGCCCAGCGCACCTTTCGTCAGGAATACCACGCGACCATTGGCGACGGCAAACAGCGTGTGGTCACGCCCGCAGTCAACATTCGGTCCGGGGTGGTAGCGGGTTCCGCGCTGACGCACGATGATGTTGCCGGCCTGGACCAACTCACCACCAAAGCGCTTCACGCCAAGGCGTTTGGCTTGAGAATCGCGTCCGTTGCGGGTACTGCCCCCGGCTTTCTTGTGTGCCATGGCGATTAACCTCTCACGATGCTGAGGATTTCAACTTGAGTGAAGTTCTGCCGGTGGCCCATCTGTTTGCGATGGTGCTTGCGGCGTTTGAATTTCACGATACGAATTTTGGGCCCGCGCCCGTGCGCCACCACCGTCGCCAGGACCTTGGCCCCGGCAATATGCGGGGTGCCGACGAACGTCTGGCCGGCATCCGTGATCATCAACACATCGTTAAGTTCGATCGAATCGCCGGGGTTCGCTGGCAGAGATTCGATTCGCAGGGTCTGTCCTGCGGCTACGCGGTATTGCTTACCGCCGGTCCTGATGATCGCGTGCATTGGCTGGAACTCTTAAAGTAATCTGCGTGTCGGGCGAGACGAAGCCCGCGATTCTACTGGCGCGTGCCTATGATAATCAATAGTCACGGATAGGTGCCTGCCTGCGCTGGGTCGGGCTGCCTGCGCCGAGCGGGATCCAAATTAGTATTTGGGCGCAGCCCCTGACAAGATCCCGCCATCGCCCCATCCGGGCCAGGATAATGCTTTGCATACACCGATTAAACCGACTGAACTGGAGAATCTTCGGGCGCTGCTGGGTGCTGATATGGCGGAGGTCGATCGCCTGATTCGCAGCCGACTCTATTCGGAAGTCGGCTTAATCAATCAGCTCGGCACCTACATCATCGCCGGCGGCGGCAAGCGACTGCGGCCCGCTCTATCCCTGCTGGCAGCCAAAGCCACCGGGCACACCGGGTCCCGGCATATCGAAGTCGCGGTCATCATCGAGCTCGTTCACACGGCAACTTTGCTGCACGACGACGTGGTCGATGCCTCTCGCATGCGCCGGGGACGCGAAACGGCCAATTTGATCTGGGGCAATGAAGCCAGCGTGCTGGTCGGCGATTTCTTATACTCGCGCGCCTTTCAGATGATGGTCGAGCTGCAAAATCTTCGCATTCTGGAAATTCTCGCCGATGCCACCAATGTCATCGCGGAAGGCGAAGTCATGCAGCTGGTGAGTTGTCACGATCCGGATATTTCAGAACAGCGCTATCTCGACACCATTCGCTTCAAAACCGCCAAGCTGTTTGAAGCTGCGGCACAACTCGGCGTGGTCGTGGCCGATGGCAGTGCCGCACAAGAGAACGCGCTGGCAGCCTACGGGCGGCATCTCGGTACCGCCTTTCAACTGGTAGATGACGCACTCGACTATTGCGCCGACAGCGCACAACTGGGCAAGAACCCCGGCGATGATTTGGCCGAAGGCAAACCCACCTTGCCGCTGCTCTACGCCATGTGGCAGGGCACCGCAAGCCAGGCCGCGCTCATCCGCGCCGCGATTGAACAAGGTGGCCGCGACCACATCGGAGAGATCACTGCGGCAATTGAATCAACGGGAGCCATCACCTACACTCTCGCGCTCGCTGAACGGGAAGCTGCAGAAGCACAGTCTGCCCTGTCTGCGGTGCCTCCTTCGCAATATCGGGATGTGCTGCACGGACTGGCCAGGTTTGCGGTCGAAAGACGCTTCTGAGATGCCTGTTCTATAGCGAGCGATCTGTCGGGGTGTAGCTCAGTCTGGTAGAGCACTGCCTTCGGGAGGCAGGGGTCGCAGGTTCGAATCCTGTCACCCCGACCATACTCAAATCCCGCCGTTCCTGACGGAACACTGCAGCCAACGTGCAGTGCCCCGTCAGGCGCCACGAGCAAGCGGGAACGGTGGGCCGCAGCGAGGAGTACGCGTTATTTCCAGCGACGACGCCTATCAAGCAAAGATTCTGCAAGGGGTTTCAAGGACTTTTGCCTTGACCATTCCTGTGTTGCCGCCCGTGCTTTATCGCGCGGTTGCGAATGCCTACCTGCTGTGCCGCATCGCGGACACGATCGAAGATGACGCCGTGCTTTCGTTTGCCGAAAAGCGCGAATTTTCTCGACAGTTTCTCAGTGCCGTCCATGGTCAAACCGATAGCGCCGCGTTCGCGCGCGATCTGGCGCCGCGTCTGGCATCACACAACTCCCCTGCCGAGCGCGATCTGGTCAGCAACACGCCGGCCGTGTTGAGAATCACCCACTCGTTAAACCACTCGCAACGCTCCGCGCTCGCGCGCTGTGTGCGAGTGATGACCGATGGCATGGTGTTTTATCAGGGTCAGGAGACGCTGGATGGGGTTGTGGATCAGATCGCCATGGACCGCTATTGCTACTACGTCGCGGGGGTCGTTGGCGAGATGCTGACCGAATTATTCTGCGAGTTCTGTCCTGCCATGCACTCGCGCAAGCACGACTTGATGCGCCTGGCGGTCTCCTTTGGTCAAGGCCTACAGATGACCAACATTCTGAAGGACATTTGGGAGGACCGTGCGCGCGGCGCTTGCTGGCTGCCACGCGCCGAGTTCAGTCGACACGGTCTTCGCTTGAGCCAACTACAGCCCGGTCAGGGCGGGCGCGAGTTTACCGCCGCCATTCGCGCACTCGTTGCAATCACCCACGGCCATCTGCGCAACGCACTTACCTACACCCTGGAGATTCCACCGCAGGAAACGGGCATCCGCAAGTTTTGTTTGTGGGCGCTCGGGATGGCGATCCTGACGCTGCGCAAGATCAACGCAGAGCCGCTGTTCATTAGCAGCCAGCGCGTCAAGATTTCGCGGCTTCAAGTCAAATCGACTGTGGTTGCGACCAGTCTCTGCGCGCGCCACGATGGGCTGCTCAAATTGATGTTCAACACTGCGTCAAAGGGCCTGCCAAAGTTCGAAATCACACCGCTTGGCCCGACCTTCATCGAAGGGATGGAAGCGCAGCATTCGCTGTGACGCAGGCTCGCACCGCCCGTCGTTGTAGGGACCAAGCATTCGCCCGGCTCAGTGAACGCCCCATGGGCGTGATCGCGGCGATGCCGGCCGAAGCCGCCAGTTGTGGCTTGCAAGGGAGTCTGTGGTCCCTGGTATGCAGCGGTAGCGGCCGCGAAGCTGCCGCCCACAGTGCGCGGCAGCTGGCCGAACGTGGCGTTGCGGGATTGATTTCATGGGGCACGGCCGGCGCTTTGGCACCAGACTTGGCGCCCGGCAGCCTCGTGCTCTACGTGCGCTGTGTCGATGCGGTGAGCGGTGAGACATTCGATACCGACCCTACGCTTAGAGCGCATATTGACCGCCTCTTGCGCACCCTTGATCCCGTGGAATGTGACGGCGTGACGAGCGATCAGCCCGTCGCGAGCGTGGCGCACAAGCGCGCGCTTCACCTGCAATATTCCTGCGCCGCGGTCGATATGGAATCTGTCGCAATCGCCGCAATCGCGCGCGCCTATCATCTGCCTTTCATGGTCATCCGCACGATCGTAGATCCCGCGCGCTATCGCTTACCGGCGAGCGCGTTGGTCGCCTTTGAAGATCCCGCTCACTCGGTCGCGCGAGTCGTGGGTGCGTTAATACGCAGGCCATGGGAGCTTGGCGCCATCTTGCAGCTCGCATGGTGGTATCGTCGCGCCCTCGGTCGACTTCGCGCCGCCTCCACCCTCCTGGAAAGCGCCGAGTGGTCGGCGCTCAAAGCGGAACACACCTGATGGCCGCGAACACCAAACCCTGGGATGCACGCCTCGCAGCCACCCTAGTACGCCCGCTGTGCAACACGGCGATCAGCCCTAACGCCCTCACCACGATCCGGCTGCTGGTCGGCTGTTACGGCGCCTACCTCTTCGCTTCAGGCTCGGCACCGAATCTGGCCGCCGCGATCATTGCGTTGTCCAATTTCCTTGATCACACCGATGGCGAACTGGCCCGAATGAGCGGTAAAACCAGCAAATTCGGGCACCAGTACGATTTGTGGTCCGATGCAGTTGTGACCGTTGGCCTATTCGGGTGTATCGGTTGGGGTGCGCAAAATTCACTGGGGCCGATCGCGGTCGGCATGGGTCTCGCGGCAGGGCTCGCGGTGGCGGGCGTGTTCCATCTGCGCAATTTGATTGAAAGCACTCACGGCAAACGCGCCACTGCGCAACCCCGCATCGGCGGTTTCGAAGCCGAAGATATTCTCTATCTGTTACCTGTGGTCACGTTGTGCGACGGTCTCACCTGGTTCCTCAAGGCAGCTGCGATCGGCGCGCCACTGGCGTTTCTCGTGGTCCTTGGCCAAATCCTGGCGCTGCGCCACCAGCAGGCATGAGGCACGGCGCTTGAAAGTCCTGGTGACTGGTGCGACCGGCTTTATCGGGAGTGTGGTCGCCCGTCAGTTGCTCGCGCGCGGCGATGAGGTGCGCGTACTGGCCCGGCCCGGCAGCGATCGTCGCAACCTGGCCGGTCTTGATGTCGAGTGCATAGAGGGAGACCTGCGGGAGTTGGATACACTGCACCGCGCCTGCCGACGCCTGGACGGGCTGTTTCACGTCGCCGCCGATTACCGCCTGTGGTCACGGCGCCCCCAAGATCTGTACGACAGCAATGTCACCGGGACCCGCAACCTGATGGAGGCGGCACTGGTCGCCGAGATCCCGCGTATCGTGTACACCAGCAGCGTGGCCACCTTGGGCTTGACCGGCAGCGGCGCGCCCGCCGACGAAGAGACGTCATCCTCGCTGGCCAACATGATTGGACATTACAAGCGCTCGAAATTTTTGGCCGAGCAGGTCGTCTCGGCACTGATCAGAACGCGCGGACTGCCGGCTGTTATCGTCAACCCATCGACCCCGATCGGGCCGTTCGACATTAAACCTACGCCAACCGGGCGGGTCGTTCGCGATGCGATTCGACGCAAGATACCGGCCTATGTCGACACCGGCCTTAATATCGCGCACGTCGAGGATGTCGCGGCCGGGCACCTGCTGGCCTTTAAAGCAGGTGAAATCGGACGCCGCTACATCCTGGGCGGTGAGGACATGAGCCTGAAGGATATACTCGGCACCATCGCGGCGCTCTGCGGCCATGCGCCGCCCCGCATCCAGCTACCGCGCGGGCTAATTTACCCCTTTGCGTACTGCTCTCAATGGTGGGCCTGGATGACCAATGGCCCGGAGCCACAGGCGACCGTGGATGGTCTGCGGATGTCGCGCAAACAGATGTTTTTCAGCAGCGCGCGCGCCATTCATGAACTCGGTTATCGAACGCGACCCGCGCGTGAATCCATCGACGCCGCGGTCGCGTGGTTTCGCGCCAATGAACCTGGAACCGTCAGTTGATTGACAGACACCCGCCCTGTAGCATCCCGCGCCGCCCGCCACCGCTGATGAGTTCAAGCTTCATGCCACCCGATCTCGAACAGTTCATGACCCAACGTGTGGGTGAGTTGGACCACGGCCAGCTCCATGCAACTTTTTTCGCACAGAACGAGTTCCTCGCGATTGAAGATTTTTTGCCGCCGGAGTGGTTGACGGCCGTCTGCGCGGCCCTACCAACACTGGAACCCCGCGTCCACCGGAACTACCTACCGCTGCACAAGAAAGGCGGCAGCATCAGCAGATACGATCTCGATGCTTTTGCACCTCAATTCGGCGAGCTCTATCGCTCGCCAGCATTGCTGAGTTTCCTCGGCCGAGTGACCGGACAGCCGTTACTGCTGTGCCCCGGCAATGATGCCCACACCTATGCGTTGTACTACTACACAGAAGCCGGTGATCACATCGGTTATCACTACGATACTTCCTACTACAAGGGCGCGCGCTACACCCTATTGCTCGGCATCGTCGATAATTCCAGTTGTCGCCTCGAATACCAGCTCTACAGAGACGATCCCTCGCGCGCCATGCGGGAAGATGGCCTGCAACTCACACCGGGCGCGTTGGTGATCTTTAACGGCGACAAACTCTACCATCGCATTACCCCACTCGGCGAAAACGAACGTCGCATCGCACTAACCTTGGAGTACGTCACGAGTGCCCGCATGAATCCTGTGCGACGCTTCGTATCGAACATGAAGGATGCGATCGCCTACTTCGGATTCCGTCAGGTTTTCAGATCCTGGAAGCGCTGAGGTGCGCGCGATCATGCTCGCCGCTGGAGTCGGTAATCGCCTGGGTGACTTCGGTCACCAACCGAAGTCGCTGCTATCCTTCGGTGGTAGAACCCTGTTGCAACGTCATCTGGCGAATCTCGCTGCGCAGGGGATTGGGCACCTGACGATCTGTGTCGGCTATTGCGCCGAACAGATTGACGCACATGTCGCCGCGGCTCCACTCGCAGTCAAATGTGTGATGAACGATCGCTTTCGGCGCGGTAGCGTGGTCAGCTTATGGACCGTGCGCGATGCACTCACCTGCGGTGAGGATGTGCTCTTGATGGACGCGGATGTCTTGTACGCGCCACGCCTGTTGACCCGCCTGGTAGAAAGTCAGCATCGCAACTGCTTCCTGCTCGATGAGGATTTTATCCCTGGGGATGAGCCTGTGAAGATCTGCGTCGCCGACCATCAGATCGTCGAATTCCGCAAAAAGCCCGACCCCAAGATTCACTTTGACTACTGCGGCGAGTCAGTCGGGTTTTTCAAATTCGATCCCGCCTGCGCGGCGGCACTTGCCGGCGTTTGCGCGGCGTATATTGAACAGGGCCGTCTGGATGAACCCTACGAAGAGGCGATTCGCGATCTAATTCGCGGTTGTCAGCACGCGATGGGATTCGAGAAGACCGCACAGATGCCCTGGCTTGAAATCGATTTTCCCGAGGACCTCGCGCGCGCGCGCAACACGGTCCTCCCTTACTTGGATGGCGCTCATGTCTGAGTCTCTTAGCCCCCTCTCTCGCAAGACTTCGCAACTGCGCGCGATGCTTACATCGCCGACGCTTGAGTTCATCTGCGAAGCCCACAATGGCATCAGCGCACGCATCGCCCAGGAAGCGGGCTTTAGCGGTATCTGGGCAAGCGGGCTGGCAATCTCTGCGCAGTTTGGGGTGCGCGATAACAACGAGGCAAGCTGGACCCAGGTGGTCGACATGCTGGAGTTCATGTCGGATATCACCAGTATCCCGATACTCCTCGACGGCGATACCGGCTACGGCAACTTCAACAACATGCGCAGGCTAGTGAGAAAGCTGGAGCAGCGTGATATCGCTGGCGTGTGCATCGAAGACAAGATATTTCCCAAGACCAATAGCTTCATCTCCGGTGACCGCCAGCCGCTTGCGGATGTGAACGAGTTCAGCGGCAAGATCGCGGCCGGCAAAGATAGTCAGACCGATTCCGAGTTCTGTGTCGTCGCGCGGGTCGAGGCGTTGATCGCGGGTTGGGATATCAGCGAAGCCTTACGCCGCGCGGAAGCCTATCGACGCGCCGGCGCCGACGCCATCCTGATCCATAGCAAACTCTCGCGCCCGGATCAGATTCTGGAATTCGCGCGCGAGTGGGCCAATCGTGCGCCGTTGGTGATCGTGCCGACCAAGTACTACAGCACGCCCGTCGAAGTTTTCAGAAAGGCGCGAATAAGCCTCGTGATTTGGGCCAATCATTTGATCCGGAGCGCAGTCGCCGCAATGCAGAAAGTGGCGCAGCAAATTCACGCCGATCAATCCCTGATTGAGATTGAAGAGCGGATCGCAACGGTCGATGAGATTTTTCGCCTGCAGGGTGCCGATGAACTAGAAGCGGCCGAAGAGCGGTACTTTTCCGGCCTGCGCGACGAAACCAAGGCAATCGTGCTCGCCGCGACTCGCGGCGAGGGCTTCGCCGATTTAACTGATGACAAGCCGAAAGTCATGCTGCCGATCGGGGGTAAACCGCTGTTACGCCATCTCGTCGATAAATTCAAAAAACGCGGTATTGACGACATCACGGTCGTCGCTGGCTACAAGGCCGAGAGCATCGACGTGAGCGGGATCCGGCTGCTGATCAACCACGCGCATGCCTCAACCGGCGAGCTTGCTTCGCTGCGCTGTGCAGCCAGTCATTTCTCGGATGACATGATCCTGATCTACGGGGATGTGCTGTTTCGCAGCTACATCCTGCGCGATCTCACGGAACACAAAGCGGCGTTCACCATCGTCGTCGACTCAAACATGACGGACGTGCAAGGGACCGGCGACTTTGCCTGTTGCAGCGAACCCGATGACCGCGCGATGTGGGGCCAGGCAGTCACCCTGAAGAAAATCAGCAAGCACGAACCCCGCGCACAGGGGCGGGTCGACGGACGCTGGATCGGCATGCTGCACGTCAAGCGAGAAGGTCGGCAATGGCTGGAGGAAGCGTTGCATGAGCTCCAGTCTCACGCCAACTTCGCGCAGCTTGGCCTGCCGGATCTGCTGAATTCCCTGGTCGCCAGGGGCAAGCCGGTTCACGTATGGTATGTGCACGGACATTGGCTGGATGTCAATTCGGTCAAGGATCTCGAATCCGCCGGAACCTTCACGGCCGGATAGGGGATCCCCCAGATGATCGACGCCGAACAGTTCATCGAGGCCGCGCGCGCGCGCGGCTTTGCCTGGTATGCGGGCGTCCCGTGCTCGTTCCTCACCCCGTTCATCAATTACGTGATTGACGATCCGGACCTGACTTATGTCTCGGCAGCGAACGAAGGAGACGCGGTGGCTGCCGCTGCTGGCGCCTACATTGGGGGACACTACGGCGTCGCGATGATGCAGAACTCGGGACTGGGCAATGCCGTGAGTCCTTTGACCTCGCTCACGCACATTTTCCGTATTCCGCTGTTGATTATC
>JAYTEX010000063.1:0-21658 GCA_043734785.1 Pseudomonadota bacterium
GCACCAGACCTAAGATTAGCCTGAGCCGCCGTGACGGTGCCACCTTCATCGCTTGGGTGATTGAGTGGCAAAATTCGAGCCCCGGCTGCTGCATGGCCAGACTGCGCGAGATCCGCCACTGCGACGACTCACCCGCGCCGTTTGAATCTCACGAATAGATTGGTCGGGCTCATGGTGAAGGCGAACAGCTCTTCCACCGACTGGCCGTTATTGGCCAGTTCAACCTCAAAGTTGCGGCACAACATCGCCAATACGATCTTGATCTCGAGCAACGCCAAATTCCGCCCCGGACAGAACCGAGGTCCCCCGCCGAACGGGATGAAGGCTTTCTGATTGTGGAGCCGATCCTCCGACTGACCTTTCTCCACCCAGCGGTCTAGCAGAAACTCGGTCGGACGCGAGAAGTTCTCCGGGCTGGTTGCCATCCGTCGCGACAGCACAATGACAGCCGTTCCCGGCGGAATACTCACGCCCGCCACTTCCACCAGCGCTTTGGCCTCAAACACCAGAAACGGTGCAACCGGCTTCAAGCGCATTGTCTCATTGGCAAACGCCTCGACCAACGGCAGGCGTATCGCGTCGTGATGATTCGCTGGTAGCTGCGCCGTGCCCAGTACGCTATCCACCTCCTCGCGGACCCGCATAAATAGATCGGGGAAATCGGTGAAAAACTTGATTGCCCACGCCAACGTATTCGCCGTGGTGTCTTCGCCTGCCAGTAACAGCGTAAACACGTTGGCGATAATATCTGCATCGGAAAACGGCAGGTTTTCCGATTCTTTGGCGGCGATCATGGCTTCTAGAAAATTGGTTGGCGCTAGCATGAGCGCGGGATTCGCCGCCAGACGCTGCCGGCAGCTGCCGATAATCTCGGCGATCTGGTCTTGGATTGCGGCCACCGCCTGATCGAGTTCGCGGTCCTTCGCCAAGCGAAAGTAGCGCCAATAGGGAAATGGCGCACCTAACCGTCGATTGAGCATCGGAAAAACTTTATCGAGGTGTTGCTGGATGATGGGACCCTCGGTTTCCAGGGTGTTGAAATCGATGCCAAATGCGAGTTGCGTCGTGATGTCGATCGTATAACGCATCAGTTCTTCGCATAAATCTACCGCCTGCCCGGCATCAGCTGCACGCTCCCAGCGCTTTTGTAAACGTTGCGTGGTCGCCTGCATCGAACCATAGAATTCGTGCAGATGCGCCGAGTTCAACGCGGTAATGACAATCTTGCGTTGCCGTCGCCAGTTATCGTCATCGGCCGAGAACACGCCATTGAAGCCGAGTTCGTCAAAAATGTGTTCCAACGCGACCCGCCGTCCGAACAAGTGCGGCCGCTCCCGCAGCAAGAAGTTCGATGCCTCGACATCGCTCACGATAACAAACTGATTGGGACCCAGTGCGACGCGATAAACGCCGCCGAATTCATCCGCCCACCGTTCGAGTTGGGCGTGAAATTCGCGGAAATCAATTTGCGGATAATTGCCGAGTATCGGCCAGCCCTTGGGACCGGAAAGGTCTGTAACCGATTTAGGAGCGATCAGCACTGTGGACATTTAGATACCCTTCAATGGCGCTACGTTGTCCCAATTCTGCACCCACCAGGACCCAGATGTCTTAGCGCTAGCCAGCGAGATTGTGAGCGGTGAGTGACTCGTTGTTTTATATCAAGCCCATGGCGGCGGTCGTAGGCGCGATTCTGGTGCCGATAATGGTCACGTTGGTACCCATTCAGACATTTAAGGTTTTGCTAATCTGCCAGTCGGGTAGTCGCGTCTGAAACAGCAGGCAGAATTCAAAATCTTCCCGTATATAGTGGTTCAATGGCTTATTAACGCCTATATTCAGGATAGGTTGTGTCGGGACGCTATATTTTTTTGGCAGCTGATGCAACTGGCACACGCTTTGCACTGTCATAAGGATAAAGAGGTCTGTAGCGTTCGACCTAATGAAGACCCACGCAAACGGGCACCGGTCGATCGTGGCGAGGCCCTCATGTTATTTAAAAAAGTGAGGCTGCGACTATGACGATTTTTGACAAATATCAGGCGCGGTTCGAGCAGGCGCAGGAAACGGAGTTGTCACTAAACGACTATCTGGCGCTATGTCGCCAGGAACCTGTCACTTATGCGACGGCTGCTGAACGCATGCTGATCGCCATTGGTGAGCCCGAAGTCATCGATACCCGCAAAGACGTCCATCTCTCCCGTCTTTTTTCCAACAAGTTGATTCGGGTGTATCCCGCCTTCCGCGACTTTTATGGAATGGAAGAGACCGTCGAACAGATCGTCGCGTACTTTCGGCATGCGGCGCAGGGCCTGGAGGAACGCAAACAGATACTTTATCTGTTGGGGCCAGTCGGTGGAGGCAAATCGTCGCTGGCAGAAAAGCTCAAGTCGCTCATGGAGCAAATACCTTTTTATGCCTTGAAAGGATCACCGGTCAATGAGTCGCCGCTCGCGCTATTCTCGCCCATTGAGGATGGCGCGATTCTCCAGGAAGACTATGGAATTCCACGCCGCTACCTGAGCGGACTGATGTCGCCGTGGGCGGTCAAGCGTTTACACGAATTCAACGGCGATATCTCCCGTTTCAAAATCCTCAAACGTTATCCCTCCGTGCTTCGCCAGATCGGCATCGCGAAGACCGAACCAGGCGACGAGAATAATCAGGATATTTCGTCACTGGTGGGTAAAGTGGACATTCGAATGCTAGAGCATTTCGCGCAGAACGACCCGGATGCCTATGCCTACTCTGGAGGCTTGTGTCTCGCGAACCAGGGCCTACTCGAATTCGTGGAAATGTTCAAAGCACCCATCAAGGTGTTGCACCCCCTTCTCACGGCCACTCAGGAAGGCAACTACAAGGGCACCGAGGGACTCGCGGCCATCCCGTTCGAGGGCATCATACTTGCGCACTCGAATGAGTCCGAATGGATTGCATTCAAGAACAATCGCAATAACGAGGCATTTCTCGATCGGATCTACATTGTCAAGGTACCGTACTGCACGCGCGTCTCTGAAGAGGTCAAGATCTATCAGAAGCTGCTGTTCAGCAGCTCGCTGGCCGCGACACCCTGCGCCCCTGGCACCTTGGAGATGATGGCGCAGTTCGCCATCCTGTCACGCCTTAAGGAGCCCGAGAACTCCAATCTGTACTCCAAGCTACGGGTCTACGACGGCGAGAATCTCAAGGACACCGATCCCAAGGCCAAAAGTTATCAGGAATACCGGGATTATGCCGGCGTCGATGAGGGCATGACGGGGCTATCCACCCGTTTCGCGTTCAAGATTCTATCCAAGACCTTTAATTTTGATCACACCGAAATCGCCGCTAATCCGGTCCACCTCATGTACACGCTGGAACAGGCCATCGAGCGCGAGCAATTTCCCAAGGAAGTCGAGGAAAAATACCTCACGCACCTAAAAGGCTATCTCGCCGCGCGCTACGCGGAATTGATCGGCAAGGAGATCCAGACTGCCTACCTCGAATCGTATTCCGAGTATGGTCAGAATATTTTTGACCGCTATGTGACCTACGCCGACTACTGGATCCAGGATGAGGACTATCGCGATCCTGATACGGGCGAAATCTTCGATCGCGCGGCGCTCAATAGCGAACTCGAGAAGATAGAGAAGCCGGCTGGCATCAGCAACCCCAAGGACTTCCGCAATGAAATCGTCAATTTCGTATTGCGAGCCCGCGCCAACCACGGTGGCAAGAACCCAACTTGGACGAGTTACGAGAAATTACGCGAAGTGATCGAGAAAAAAATGTTTTCGAACACAGAAGACCTGTTGCCGGTGATTTCTTTCAACACCAAGGGTTCCGCTGACGAACAGAACAAACACCAGAATTTCGTCGGCCGAATGGTCACCAAAGGGTATACGGAGAAGCAGGTGCGCCTGCTCTGTGAATGGTATCTACGTGTGCGCAAGTCAGCTTAATGCGGATGAATAATATCGTCGATCGTCGCTTGAATGGACGCAATAAAAGCGCCGTCAATCGCGCACGTTTTGTGCGTCGCTACAAAGCTCAGATCAAACAAGTGGTGGCCGACGCCATCGATAAACGTTCGATCAAGGATCTGGAACGTGGCGAACGGATCGATCTGCCAAGAAAAGACACCGGAGAACCTTTCTTTCATCACGGCCCGGGCGGGCGGCGTGAAGCCGTTCATCCTGGGAACCGAGAATACGCTGCTGGCGATCGTTTACCGCGCCCCGCGGGCGGCGAGAGTGGTCAGGGCCAGACCGCCAGCGCGACAGGGGACGGCGAGGATGATTTCAGTTTCGTCCTGACCCGTGAAGAATTTATGAACTTCTTCTTCGACGATTTAGCGCTGCCCGATCTGATTAAGACGCGCTTGGCGCGTGACCCGGAATTCACGCGGGTTCGCGCCGGCTTCACCAATACCGGTGTGCCGACCAACCTCAATATTGTGCGTTCGCTTAAGAGCGCCGCCATGCGCCGGCGTACCCTGCAAGCGCCTTATGCCCGGCAATTGCGAGAGACCACTGCGCGTCTGGAAGAGGAGACCGATCACAGCCGCCGTGAAGTGCTCGAACTAGAGCGCGAGCGGCTGGCGGCCCGAATGCGCGCAGTCCCGTTCATCGACACGATTGATTTACGTTACAACCATCGAATCAAGCAACCGCGACCGACGAGCCAAGCCGTGATGTTCTGCCTGATGGACGTTTCGGGCTCGATGGATCAAGCACGCAAGGAAATGGCCAAACGTTTTTTTGCCTTACTCTATCTTTTCTTGACTCGCGCCTACGCGCGAATCGAGGTGGTGTTTATTCGTCATCACACGCAGGCAGCCGAAGTCAACGAAGAAGATTTTTTCAGTGCACGGGATACCGGTGGTACCGTCGTCTCCACTGCGCTCACTTTGATGAAAGACATCATACAGTCGCGCTACCAGAACGGAGATTGGAATATCTATGGCGCGCAAGCTTCCGATGGTGACAACTGGCATACCGACTCTGCCCAATGTGGCGCGCTATTAGCGCAACATATTTTGCCGAATGTGCAGTACTTCGCCTATGTCCAGGTGGGCGCCGTGGAAGAGCAAGGCTTATGGCAGGCCTACGCGGAGTTGGCCGCGACGCAGATTAAGCTCGCGATGCAAAAGGCGCTCACGGTGGCCGAAATTTATCCTGTATTTCGGCGGCTTTTCACTAAAAAAAGCACCTCATGAATACGCATCCGATTTCGACAAGTTCGGAGTGGACCTTCGAACTGATCGAAGCGTATCACTGCGCGATCGAACGGGTCGCCCGGGGCTTCAAGCTCGATACCTATCCCAACCAGATCGAGGTAGTGACTGCCGAGCAGATGATGGATGCCTATGCCTCGGTGGGCATGCCGATAGGGTATCCGCATTGGTCATATGGCAAGGAATTCGTAGCCGTTGAGAATCGCTATCGACGCGGGCAAATGGGGTTGGCCTACGAGTTGGTCATTAATTCAGACCCTTGCATTGCCTACCTTATGGAAGAAAACACCATGGCCATGCAAGCCCTGGTCATTGCCCATGCCTGCTTCGGTCACAATTC
Organism: Pseudomonadota bacterium; assembly: GCA_043734785.1. GTDB lineage: Bacteria > Pseudomonadota > Gammaproteobacteria > CAIKBL01. The sequence continues at coordinate 5,556 of JAYTEX010000063.1, forward strand.
ATTTTTCAAGGGCAATTACCTGTTTCGTGCCTGGACCACGGCCGATGCCATTATCGATTACCTGGTTTTTGCGCGCTCCTTTATCCAGGATTGCGAGCAACGCCACGGCGAAGAGGCGGTTGAAAAATTGCTGGATTCGTGTCATGCGTTGCGCAACTACGGGGTGGATCGCTACAAACGCCCCCTACAGCTTTCACTCGATCGCGAAGCCGCCAAACGCCGAGAACGGGAAGATTATCGGCAGTCGATGGTGAACGATTTGTGGCGCACCCTGCCCACAAAGGACTCTCACGCGCAGCCGGACAGCGAAACACGATTCCCCTCCGAACCGCAAGAAAACCTACTGTATTTCATCGAAAAGAACGCGCCGCTGCTAGAGCCGTGGGAACGCGAGATCATTCGTATCGTGCGCAAGCTCGCTCAGTATTTTTATCCGCAGCGTCAAACCCAGGTCATGAACGAGGGCTGGGCGACCTTCTGGCACTACACCCTCCTCACCCAGCTTTATGATGAAGGTGCGGTTAATGATGCCTTCATGCTGGAGTTTCTGACGTCTCACACGAATGTGATCGCACAGCCGGCTTTCGATAGTCCCAACTACCATGGCGTCAACCCTTACGCGCTGGGCTTCGCGATGATGCGTGATCTCCGCCGCATCTGCGAAGCGCCGAGCGACGAAGATCGCGCTTGGTTTCCCGACTTGGCGGGTTCTGATTGGCTGCAGACCCTGGATTTCGCCATGCGTAACTTCAAGGATGAATCCTTTATTGCGCAATATCTCTCGCCGCAACTCATGCGCGAGCTGCGATTATTCGCGGTGATCGATGATGACCAGCAGAAAGAATACGAGATCGCCGCGATCCACGACGATCATGGCTATCGCCGTCTACGGCAAGCCCTGGCCGAACAGTACAACCTGGGAAGTCGGGAGCCAGACATTCAAGTACATGCAGTCGAGCGACGCGGTGATCGCTCCCTGTTGATGCGCCATACCCCGCACCAGCGGCGACCGCTTGGGCCCTCTACCAACGAGGTTCTGAAACACATCGCGCGCTTGTGGGGGTTTTCAGTCCGCCTCGAAGCGCCTGACGGGCATGGTCATTGGGCGCTGGTGGGTCACGCCCACCCGCCCGCCTGAGCTCGTGCGAGGGGACCATTTAGCGCTGATTCGGTATGCGAGGCACAGATGGGACCGTACGGCACACCTCCGCAACGGGCTCCGTTACGTTGCATTAACCGATCATCGTCATATCCATGGCCAGATCATCGGAGATCATGAAGCTGGTATCCAACAATCCCGCATGAAATCCCCCCAGGAGATGCTGCACCGTGGGTTGCAAGCGCTCGGAATCCACCGACCCTTGACCTCGACTGCCGATCGCGCCAGCCTTGACTGACGGATTTTGGGGTTGGTGTATTTCGGTATGCATTGAAGTTCTCGCTAAGTTGCCTGACCTTGTTGTTTTTAAAACCAGTGGCGAGTCCAGCGCGCCACTGGTAGAAGTATTACAGAGCGATCGGGATTAACGCGAGGTTATGGTGTCCATTCCGTGAGCCTCGTCACATCACATACCACGCAACGTGATCGCATCGATGCTTGCTCTCTAGCAAGCGGAAATCTTATGCGCAAAATCATTCATGTTGACATGGATGCGTTCTACGCATCGGTCGAGCAACGCGATGCGCCTACGCTGCGCGGCAAACCGGTGATCGTGGCCTGGCTAGGCGCGCGTTCGGTCGTGTGTGCGGCGTCATATGAGGCCCGCAAATTCGGCGTACGCTCGGCCATGCCAGCCCACCGGGCGGAGCGCTTGTGTCCGCAGGGGATCTTCGTGCCGCCCGACTTCGCGCGTTATCGCGAAGTCTCCCGACACCTTCGGACGATCTTTCTGCGCTACACCGATCTGGTCGAACCGCTCTCGCTGGACGAGGCTTATCTCGACGTCTCCGAGAACACGCTTGGCATTGCCACCGCGACAAAAGTTGCGCAGGCTATCCGGCGGGATATCGCGCGGGAGACCGCCTTGAGCGCCTCAGCCGGTGTTGCTCCGAACAAATTTCTGGCAAAAATTGCCTCGGATTGGCGCAAACCGAACGGCCTATTCGTGATTCAGCCGCATGAGGTGATGGAATTTCTCGCGCCGCTGCCGGTCGGGCGCCTGCCTGGCGTTGGACGCACCACGGAGCACCAGCTTCAATTATTGGGGATCGCCTGCGTGCGGGATCTCAGAGCGCTTTCGCGCGCCGATCTCGTGCGCCGCTTTGGACGTTTTGGCGAGCGTTTGTACACACTTGCGCTGGGCGAAGATCAGCATTCGGTGGAACCTAACCGGCCATTGCAGCAGGTGTCGGTCGAACAGACGCTGGAATCCGACCTGTTCCTGAGCGAACTAACGCCCATCGTGCGCGAGACTGCGGCGAAGGCGTGGTTGGCGGCACAAAAAAGCGGGCGCGTCGGGCGCACCGTCGTGCTCAAGCTTAAGACTGCTGATTTTCGAACCTTGACGCGCAGCGCGACGCCGCACGTCGCGCCGAATTCCGCGCAAGACATCATCGGTCTCGCGCTGGCCTTGCTGGCGCGTATCGATCTCGCGCCGACCACCCGCTATCGCCTGGCCGGAGTCGGGGTGACGAACTTTCTGCCACCTACTGACATCGGTACGCTACAAGCGCCGCTTTTTTAAGCGAGCGCGTTCTCCGGGGGTGGCGCTACCCGGTCAACCAGGTAATCGCTAAAGCCAGCGCGCTGATGGCCGCTAGCTTTCTTTGAACGGTGATACCCCCCCCTCCTTGTATGCCGTTCATGCTTGACGGGCCGATCTTCGGGTCGGCCCGCCCTCTCTACTCAACCGCTTCCAGTCCATCCACCCTTTGCAGTCCGCGCGGGAGCTTATTGCCGCGTTTAGCGCGTTCGCCGCGGTAGGCGTCAAGATCGCGGGACCTGATCGTTACAAATCGATTACCGGCGACAAGCTTAAGACTCCAGCCCGACGGGACGATTGCAATGCCACGCACTAACTCTTCCCGCTGCTTCGCTTTGGCACCAGGAATGCTGATCATCTTAAGGCCCTTGCCGCGCGGCAACAGCGGTAACTCGGAGAGTTTGAACACCAGTAGATAGCCAGCCGTAGTGACACACGCAACTTCATCATCCGCCGGATTGATCACCATCGCGAGCGGCAAAGCGCGCGCCGAGTCAGGGACGCTCAACAGCGACTTGCCCGCCTTATTGCGCACATTCATGGTTTCTAGCGTGGCCACAAACCCGTACCCCGCATCCGAGCTCACGACCGCTTGCTGCGGAGCGCTACCCAGCACCACACCGACAAAGGGCACGCCGTCCGGTGGCGTCAACTTGCCGGCTAGCGGTTCACCCATACCACGCGCTGAGGGCAGCGTATGTGCGGGCAGAGAATAACAACGACCATCCGCCCCCAGGAACAGCGCAAGCTGATTACTGCGTCCCCGCGCTGCGGCGAGAAATTGATCTCCGCTGCGAAAACCGAGCTCAGCAGGATTAATATCGTGCCCTTTTGCCGCTCGAACCCAGCCCTTCTCGGAGAGCACGACGGTGATCATCTCAGTCGGTACCAGGTCGGCTTCAGCTAAGGCCTGCGCGGCGGCGCGCTGCACGAGTTCGGTACGACGCGCGTCCCCATACTTCTCACCATCGGCCACCAGTTCCTCTTTGACCAGCGTTTTCAGCCGGCGATCGGAACCCAGGATCTGCTCAATTCGTTTCCGTTCCACATCGAGCTGATGCTGCTCAGCACGGATCCGCTGTTCCTCCAGACGCGCCAAGTGACGAAGGCGAAGATCGAGTACCGCGTTGGCCTGGATCTCGCTCAGCGCAAAGCGCGCCATCAGGGCCGCTTTTGGCTCGTCTTCATGGCGGATTATCCGGATCACTTCGTCGATATTGAGGTATGCGATGAGATGGCCGGCCAGGATATGGAGGCGCTCATTGACTTTGTCCAGCCTGAACTGCAGGCGGCGGCGCACGGTTTGCGTGCGGTACACCAACCATTCGGATAGCAGGACCTTGAGGTTCTTAACCCCGGGCAGCCCATTGAGCCCGATCATGTTGAGATTCACACGAAAGCTGCGCTCGAGGTCTGTGGTCGCGAAAAGGTGCTGCATGAGCGGTTCAAGTTCGACCCGGTTGGAACGCGGCAGCAGCACGATGCGGATCGGGGTTTCGTGATCGGATTCGTCCCTGATGTCGTCGAGCATCGGCAGTTTCTTGGCCTGCATCTGCTCCGCAATCTGCTCGATGATTTTCGCCCCGGAAGTCTGATACGGCAGTTCGGTCACCACGATATTGCCGTTTTCCATCTCGTAACAGGCACGCATCCGGACCGAGCCATGACCCGTTTCGTAGATCTGGCGAAGGTCGGCTGGCGCGCTGATGATCTCGCCACCGGAAGGAAAATCCGGTCCCAGCACGCTTTCGCAGAGCTCGGCAATCGTGGTGCCTGGCTGATCGAGGAGGCGCACACAGGCCTGCACGATCTCACGCAGGTTGTGTGGTGGGATATCGGTGGCCATCCCGACTGCGATACCGGTCGTACCGTTCAAGAGTACGTTCGGCACCCGAGCGGGCAGCAAACGGGGTTCTTCCAGTGTGCTGTCAAAATTCGGCACCCAATCCGAGGTGCCTTGTTCGAGCTCACTCAACAGCGTATCTGCGTAAGGCGTCAGTTTCGCCTCGGTATAGCGCATCGCGGCGAATGACTTCGGATCGTCGGGCGAACCCCAGTTGCCCTGTCCATCGACCAATGGGTAGCGGTAGCTGAAGGGTTGTGCCATCAGTACCATCGCCTCGTAGCACGCAGAATCGCCATGCGGGTGAAATTTCCCGATCACGTCACCCACGGTACGCGCGGACTTCTTGTACTTTGCAGTCGCATTGAGGCCGAGCTCGGACATCGCATAGATGATCCGCCGCTGCACCGGCTTGAGACCGTCGCAGATGTGCGGCAATGCCCGATCGAGGATGACATACATGGAATAATCCAAGTACGCCTGTTCGGCGAAATCTCGCAGCGGTCTGCGTTCGATGGTGGCTTTTTCGCCCATGGTCTACCTACGCTCGAACAAGTCGTGCAATCACGAGATTTTCGCCAAAACCTGGGGACAGGCGGCGCATCGCCAAGCGCTGCGATACCGCATCAATCCACGCTTGCCAAGTTACCCTTGCGCTCCAGCCAAGCGCGTCTATCTGAGGAGCGCTTCTTGGCTAGCAACATATCGAGCAGCGCATCGGGCGGACTATCGACCTCAACGGTCAACTGTACCAGCCGGCGCGATTCCGGTGCCATGGTCGTTTCCCGCAATTGCAGCGGATTCATTTCGCCCAGCCCTTTGAAACGCTGAATGTTGATCTTGCCGCGAATTCCGTCCGCTTCAATTTGCGCGAGCAGACGGATTTTTTCCGCCTCGTCCTGGGCATAAAAAACAATCTTGCCAGCGTCGATCCGATAAAGCGGTGGCATGGCCACAAAGACATGACCTGCTGCTACAAGCGCCCGAAAATGGCGCAGAAACAACGCGCACAGCAGGGTTGCGATATGCGCGCCATCGGAATCCGCATCGGCGAGGATGCAGATCTTGCCGTAACGCAGCCCCGCAAGATCGTCCGTGCCAGGATCAACGCCCAGGGCGACCGCAATGTCGTGAACCTCCAACGAGGCCAGCACCTGCGTCGAATCGACCTCCCAGGTATTCAGGATCTTGCCGCGCAACGGCAGAATGGCCTGGAATTCCTTGCTGCGTGCCTGCTTGGCCGAGCCACCGGCGGAATCACCTTCCACCAGAAACAGTTCAGATTCATCCAAATCATTCGACAAACAATCCGCCAGTTTGCCGGGCAACGCGGGACCGCTGCCTGCAATTTTTTTGCGCACCACTACCTTGGCGGCTTTCAGGCGTGAATGAGCACGTGCGATTGCAATTTCTGCGATTCGTTCCCCCGCCTCAACATGCTGATGTAACCATAGCGTGGTGGCATCTCGCACCGCACCGGCGACAAACGCGGTACACGACTGGGAGGACAAACGTTCTTTGGTTTGTCCAGAGAACTGGGGTTCGATCAATTTGACCGACAAAATATAGGCACAGCGGTCGAATACGTCATCCGCATTCAACTTCACCCCGCGCGGCATCAGATTTCTGAAGTCACAGAACTCGCGCACCGCATCGAGTAAACCTTGGCGCAAGCCGCTCACATGGGTGCCGCCTTGTAGGGTGGGCACTAGATTCACATAGCTTTCCGTGATCAATTCGCCATCATCGGCGCGCCAATGGAGCGCCCATGTTGCGCCTTCGTGGGCGGTTTCCAGCAGGCCGGTGACGGCCTCAACAGGTATGAGATCAGCGTCAGGCAGCGCCGAAGAAAGATAGCCCAGCAGGCCATTTTCAAAACACCAGGTGGCGTGATCATTCGCCGCGACCTCATGGAAAGTCACGGTCAACCCGGGACACAGGACGGCTTTGGCGCGCAGCAGGTGCTTGAGACGCGGGATTGCAAACTTTAGCGTGTCGAAATACCTGGGATCGGGCAGAAAGCGAATATTGGTACCCGTGTTCTGTCGCCCGACTTTGCCAATTTCCGTCAATTCGGTCCGCCGCTCACCGCCGGCAAAACTCATCGCGTACTCAGCACCGCCGCGTTTAACACGAACCTCAAGACGTTGCGAAAGGGCGTTGACGACCGATACCCCTACCCCATGCAGACCGCCCGCGAATTTGTAGTTTTCGCTGGAGAACTTACCCCCAGCATGTAGACGGGTCAGGATAACTTCGACGCCGGAGACCTTCTCGCCCGGATGGATATCCACCGGCATGCCGCGCCCGTTGTCACTGACTTCAACGAAGCCATCTTCTTGCAGGACGACATCGATTCGATTGCAGTGTCCTGCAATCGCTTCATCGACACTGTTATCCACGACTTCCTGTATGAGGTGATTCGGTCGCGAGGTGTCGGTGTACATGCCCGGACGCTTGCGCACGGGCTCGAGCCCGGTCAGGACTTCGATATCGGCCGCGTCGTATCTTGAACTCAATTTAAATCACCGCTTTGCTCGCTGCGCCGGCCACACGCTTGCCGTAACCGGCGCGGATGGTGGTGCAATGGGTGCGTCGCGTCAAGCGAGGTCAGAGAGTAGCGATTCGCGGGTGGTTCCCGAAATTTCGTCTGTCTGGTGACAATAGTGAGGATGGTCGATCCCGATTGCGATCACGGCCCCCGCCAGTGCGGCGGCGATGAGCTCGGCGTTCAGCGGGAAGCGCAGAAAGTGCACGGCCGAGGTCTTGCCTTCGCGACTACGATCGATGTCTTCATCTGCGACGCCGAACACAGGTGCGTGCTCGCCAATTTTGGTCCACACGCGATGCTCAATATCGACGAGCGCCGCTAGCGCAACACGGCGCTCGTGCTCGTCTTCGTATTCAATCATCATCGTCGCTTTCCAGTTGTCGCCATCCGGGATCAGCGGATTGTAAGCCGCCAATTCCTCCTGGATGGCCTCGGCCTCGAAGATACGCTCTACCCGGAGCATTTCCTGTACCTGGTACTGAACGGTCAGGGCATCCTCGAACAATAGCGTGACATGCGGCCCTACGGGAATTTGGCGTACGGCTTTGTGCGCGAGCACTCGGGATTTGAAGGAGGGTCGCTCTGCATAGTAGCGCTCCAGAGACATCAGGTCGGCAGGGGTCAGTCTCGATGGCATGACATCAGATTCCATAAGCCAGTCTTAACAGCGCGAACGCGGAGCCGCTTCGCGGACGTTCGACGCCTTGCTCGATGAGTGCTCCGGCCATCGGACAATCACTGAGATAGTGATCAAACTCGCCGTCTACAATTCGCTTTACGACCGGGCGACAGATTTTTTTCGCAAATGCATAGTTCTCGACTTTGACCGCATAGGTGCCGTCATGCCCAGAGCAGCGTTCGATAGGCGTGACCTGCGTGTCAGCCACCAGTTCGAGCACTTCCTTGGTCTTGAGGCCGATGTTCTGCACTCTTTGATGGCACGGGACATGGTAGGCAATCTTGCCCAGTGACTGCTTGAACTCGCGCTTAAACAGACCCGCTTTATGCCTCAACACCAGGTATTCAAAGGGATCGAAGAACGCCTTCTTAACTTTCATCACCCGCGCATCGTCAGGAAACATCAAGGGCAGTTCCTGCTTGAACATCAGCACGCAACTTGGGATTGGCGCCACGATATCGAATCCTTCGTCCACCAGCGCGGCGAGTTGGTCGGCATTAGCGTCTTTTAGGCCTTCTACCCCGCGCAGATCGCCCAGTTCAAGCTTAGGCATGCCACAGCATTTATTTGCGTTGGCCACGCGCACGTCGAGACCGTTATGGCACAACACGGCATAGAGATCCTCGACTACCTGCGGTGCATTTTTATCGCCGTAACAGGTCACGAAGATTGCAACTCTTCCAGTCGTCGTAGAAGTCGCAGTCGCTATCACTGGCGTCTGATCGCGCTGGGCCAGTCGCTTGCGCGCGGTGTTGCTTTCGAAGCGAGGTAGCGGCGCTTCGGCGTGCACGCCCAGCGTTTTCTCCAGCAACTGACGGGCCGGCTTGATTTTGTTCATTGCGTTCACGGTCTGCGCCACCACCGGTATTGACGCGATGCGCCCGACAATATCAGTCGCGGTCAGAACGCGGTCACGCAAGGGTACATCGCCGCGTTCGAACTTGACCGCTTTGGCGCGCAGCATAAGATGGGGAAAATCCACATTCCACGCGTGGGGCGGCACATAGGGACACTTGGTCATATAACAGAGATCGCAGAGGTAGCACTGGTCAACCACCTTCCAGTAATCTTTTTTCTCGATGCCGTCCACTTCCTGAGTCGGCGACTCGTCGACCAGATCAAAAAGCGTCGGAAACGCGTTGCACAGGCTCACGCAGCGTCGACACCCATGGCAGATGTCATAGACTCTTTCAAGTTCCTTGAACAGCGGGATCTCGGCATGAAACTCGGGGTTTTTCCAGTCCAATGGATGACGTGTTGGCGCCTCAAGGCTGCCTTCGCGTGCGCCTTCATGTGTATCCATCAAGTGCTCCCCCTCGCTGTCCTACTGGCCCAAAATGAAGCCGGGTCAACCCCGGCTTCCTCTACGTGCTGGCGTTAGGCTTACAGAACTATCCGTTCAGCGTATCAAGCGCTTTCTGGAAACGATTGGCGTGTGAGCGTTCGGCCTTGGCCAGCGTCTCAAACCAATCAGCGATTTCATCTAACCCTTCCTGGCGCGCGGTTTTGGCCATCCCCGGATACATGTCCGTGTATTCGTGAGTTTCGCCCGCAATAGCCGCCTTCAGGTTCAGATCGGTCGTGCCAATCGGCTGACCGGTTGCTGGGTCACCCACTTCCTCTAGGTACTCGAGATGGCCGTGCGCGTGCCCGGTTTCCCCTTCCGCAGTCGAACGGAATACTGCGGAAATGTCGTTGTAGCCTTCGACATCCGCCTTCTGCGCAAAATAAAGATAGCGCCGGTTTGCTTGCGACTCCCCTGCGAAAGCCGCCTTCAGGTTATCCAGTGTCTTGGTGTTTTTAAGGGATGCCATAATGCTCCTCCAGAATGATTTTGGACTGGGCGCGCCGCGCTTGGCGCAAATAATTTAGACTAAGTCTAAACTGCAAGCAGTCTAGGCGTCGCACTGACGAAAATCAACTTGGAAGCATTACGCGTTGACCATCCGCTGGCGCGCTCGCTACAGTGCGCCCCTCTTGAATTTGGATGCGACCCTTGAAACGCAAAGCCCCGCTGAACTTCGAATCCAATCTTGTCGAACTCGAACGCCTGGTGGAACGGATGGAACGCGGCGATCTCACGCTCGAAGACTCTTTGCAGCAATTCGAGCAAGGCATCCGGCTGATTCGCGCCTGTCAGCAAGCGCTGCAAACTGCGGAACAGAAAGTCCTACAATTGACGCGCGACGAGCAAGGCGAGCGCCTAGCTGATTTTGAGCCCCTTCAAGAACACCATGAGAACGACGTCTGAACAATGTCACTAGGATCAGCCCTACAACGCTACCAGACGCAAATCGAGACCGCGCTGAACCATTGGCTACCGGCGTCCCAGGCGCCGCCATCAACGCTGCATGAAGCCATGCGTTATGCAGCACTCGGCCCCGGCAAACGCATCCGGCCTGTGTTGGTCTACGCGACTGGAGAAATCTTCGGAACTCCTTTGAGCCAACTGGACTCCAGTGCCGTCGCGGTCGAGTTGATCCACGCATATTCACTGGTGCATGACGATCTGCCAGCAATGGACGATGACGATCTCAGGCGCGGTCGCGCAACCTGTCACCGTGCGTTCGATGAGGCGACTGCCATTCTCGCCGGTGATGCCTTACAAGCCTTGGCATTTCAGGTGCTCGCCGCAGACGAACAATTGACCTGCAGCGCGCAACGCCGTTTGCACATGATCAAGGAGCTGGCCATCGCCAGTGGCTCGCTGGGAATGGCCGGCGGTCAAGCGATAGATCTGGGGGCCGTCGGCAAGCAGCTAACCTTGGCACAGCTCGAATCGATGCATGTGTATAAAACAGGCGCCTTGATCCGTGCCAGCGTCAAACTCGGCTATCTGACCAGCGCCCAGACCAACGATGATTTCGAACAGCGCCTCGACCGCTATGCGCGGAGCATTGGTCTCGCCTTCCAGGTGCAGGACGATATTCTCGATGTAGAGGGCGCAACCGAGACCATCGGCAAACCCCAGGGCTCCGATCAGCATCGGGACAAGCCGACCTACCCGAATCTGCTCGGCATGGAAAAAGCAAAGCTTACCGCTCAGCAACTATGCCGTGACGCCATCGAAGCCTTGGATTGTTTCGGGCCCAGTGCTGATACCCTGCGCGTGATCGCCGAGTACATCGTTAAACGTGACCGCTGACACGGCTGGCACGCCATTGGGTTCCTGACGGGTGCGCAAGCGCCCGTTGGCAAAGTTAAAGGCCAGCGGATTTCGCGTCATCCCACAACGCATCAAGCTCACTCAAGGTAGCGTGCTCGGGGCGACGACCCTGCAGCCTAAGCTGGGCCTCGATGTAGCGGAATCTGCGTTCGAATTTAGCGTTCGTGCTGCGCACGGCCTCGTCGGGATCGAGGCCGAGATGGCGTCCTAGATTAATCACCGCAAAAATCAGATCGCCCAGTTCGCCCGTTTGCTCATCCGTGCTGAGACCTGCCGAGACGGCAGCTCTGAGTTCGGCGACTTCCTCCAGTATCTTGTCAAATATTGGCAATGCGGCGGGCCAGTCAAACCCCACTCGCGCAGCTCTTTTCTGAAGTTTTAGGGCTCTGGTGAGGGCAGGTAGCGCTAACGGCACGGCGTCCATCTCGCTGGTCACGAGGGTGGAATTTTGGCCTGCCCGCTCGGCCGCCTTCAAGGTATCCCAGGCGATGGCCTGATCACTTGCCGTATGCACGACTGCAGTCGCGAAGACATGAGGATGTCGACGCTTCAGTTTGGTGTAGATTGCCGCGACCACCGTGTTGAAGTCGAACAGCCCGGACTCCTCTGCAATCTGCGCGTAGAACAGCACTTGAAACAGCAAGTCGCCCAGTTCGTCGGGTAGCTCGGCCAGCGCATTGCGCTCAATGACGTCGGCAACTTCGTAGGCCTCTTCCAGCGTATATTTGACGAGGCTGCCGAGGGTCTGCTCGCGATCCCATGGACACCCGCGCGCGGGATCGCGAAGGCGTTGCATCAGCGCCAGAAGATCGGAGATTGTGATGGCCATTCCGCCGTCCTGAGTGTCTAGTGCGCAAGCTCCGGATGAGTGTACTTGATCGCCAGGGCAAATTCGGGGAACAATCGGCGCTTGCAGCTGGCTATACTGGTGGCCAGTGCTGCTCTTACCTCTGATGAATCGGATAGCACTCGAACTCATGGAATTATGACTAGCGCGCCACTGATTTTGCGACTCGATGTGACCGGCAACCCTGTGCGTTGGATGCCGTGGCAGGACGCGGTCTGCCTATACAGTCGTGGGCTGGTGGCGTGGACAGCGGGCGAGCACGAGTTTGTGGTGCGCGGAGGGTACGCGCGTTCAACCGGCGAACGTTCAAGCGTGATCATCCATAGCATCATCGCGGTCAAGCGCTCTGGTTGCGGTTCGCATGTGCAACGCTCGGTGCCCCCGTTAAGCAATCATGAATTGTTCCGTCGTGACGCCTATCTCTGCATGTACTGTGGCGCACAGTTCTCTGATGAGCACCTTACGCGGGATCACGTGATTCCCTTGTCCACGGGTGGCCAGGACGTATGGTCGAACGTGGTTGCGGCCTGCAGGGGCTGCAATACTCGCAAAGGAGGGCGCACACCTGAGCAATCGCGCACACCCTTATTGGCAGTGCCGTATGCGCCGAATTGGGCCGAGTTTCTCGCGCTGTCCAACCGGCGAATCCTGGCCGACCAGATGGAATTTTTGAAAACGCAGTTCAAACGCCGCAACCGGGACTTACCCTCGTCCCCCACCCGAGCGTTCGTCGGTTGATTCGCGACGCGCGTCTGCGCTCGCGCCTGGAGCATTTTATGCGCATACGGCGGCCCCTCGCCTTTCAACTTGTTTGGATTTTGGTCTATGGCCCACTCGTCAGTGCGGCGGATGCCGACGGAAACTATGCCGTTTGGGGCGTCGGACAGGCCTCCTGTCACCAGTTCACTCAGGCCTATGCGCAGCAAGCGACTCAGGATTACAAAAACTATCTCGCGGGGTATCTGACGGCCTTCAACACGCTGGCGGACGGCGTCTACCAAGCTACCGGAAAGAACACCACCACAGACAACCTCACGGCGCTCCAAGCACATTGCAGCGCCAATCCTCTGCACAGTTTCGAGCGCGCAGTGCAATCTTTGCTGGCGCAAACGAGGACTACCCTACTGAACACGCCTAAGGGAAAAACGGTGACCTGGGGCCATCCGCCGGCCGAACAACGAGCACCGTAAAGTCGCTTGACCAGCACCTTGGGAAATAAACGGGCGGCGCTCCTGGCAAATGACACGGCCGCCTGCGTAGCCATTGCGCCACAGTTCGCGCCGAAAAGCCGCGCCGGCAATTGCGATAATGCCTAATATGGTGCATTATTTGGCAGTTAATTCAATGAATTCCTCACTAGGAATGTTAGTTCACGTCGATAGGAGATACCTCATGCACAAATCACTTTCCCTCGCTCTGCGCGCCGCTCTCGTGGCTGGCGTCGTCGGCCTGATGGCCGGTTGCTCGAACGTTACCCCCGAACAGCTCTCCGCTGTGGAAGCCAAAGCTAGCGAAGCGTTGTCCAAAGCCGGCGCTGCCAGCGCAAACGCCGACAAGGCGCTAAAAGCTGCGACCGACGCCTCGGCATCGGCTCAAGCGGCCCAGGCGGCTGCCGACGCTTCAATGACTTGCTGCAACGACAACAAGTCACGCCTCGACAGCATGTTTGAAAAGGCGATGCGCAAGTAATTTCTCTCTAGCACAGAGATCTAAGAAACCCCGCAATGCGGGGTTTCTTTTTGGGCAAGTCTGACGGCGCGAGACGACAAAACCGGCCAGCGCCAATGCCGGCTTAATTGCTGGAAGCGAGCGTATTCCGCGGCGAGGGATTACGTAACACGGAAGTGCCGATGTCATGCGGAATGCCATCGGGTTGATAGATTGCAGCACGCAGCGCCCGCCAATCGAGCCGCACCTCGTGCGAAGTGGATTTGCTAGCGATCAGATTGGCCACGTAGGTGAATCTGTCCGCAAATTTTTCGTTATCTTCTTCGAGGTTCGGATGTACCTCGAGATACAGCCGACCATTCGCGCTGCCGACCTTGAACGGCTCATTGACCAGCCGAACCGTCGTGCCTACGGGCACTGTGTAATAGATCCGCTCGATGTCCTGCGGGTATAGCCGCATACATCCGTGCGTGACCCGCATACCGATGCCATAGGGTTTGTCGGTACCATGTAGCAGGTAGCCACTGAGCCCCAGCCGTAGCGCATAAGCACCCAAAGGATTCTGCGGACCGGGCGGCACGACCTTCGGCAGAATATCGCCTTCCGCCGCGTGTTCTCGGCGAATCGATTCCGGCGGAGTCCAACTGGGATCTTTCACTTTAGAGACCACGCGCGTCGCGCCGTGCGGGGTCGACCAATCCTGTCGCCCGATGCTGATCGGATAGGTGGCGACGACGTGACGCTCGCCTTTCTTCACGCGAGGGTAATAATAGATTCGCATCTCCGGTACATTGATCACCACACCATCCCGCGGGGCTTCGGGCAGCACATACAGACTCGGGATCAGTACTTCGGTGTCCTCGCCGGTCAACCACGGGTCAACGGATGGGTTGGCCATGCGCATTTCTCGATAGCCTTGACTGTAGGTCCGCGCAATATCGGCAATCGTGTCCATCCGAATGGTCGTCGTCAGCACCATTTCGCCGACCACATCGGAATTCACCGAATAGGTTCGCGCATTGACACCCTGCGCGCTGAGGGCGAATGCCAGTGCTACCACCAGCGAGGCACTAGGCGTCGCATACCGGAAACGCTTCTCCCAGAATTTCACGTGCTGTCTTCCCCTGTCATTAAACTTGGCCATGCCGCACGCGGAGCGTGGATATTCCCATGTATCCCACGGTACATGCCCGTTATTATATCGGTCCTGAATGCCCGAGCATTAAGAAATCTTCCGTGCCCACCAGCCGTGTGTCCTTGATGGGGACAAGCAGATGCTGGAATCTGGAGTTTTTGTCTGGTCGCGCTGGCAATATTTTGCGGCCCCTACCGCTTGCCTGCGGAATCTTTCACTCACGTGTTCGATTTCGCGCCCGCCAACCCATTGGTTCAGCGCAATCGGCTCGCGCTACTCGGCACCCTGAGGGCGGAAAAAGCAGTAACATATCGCCATGCACCCGTTGATCGAAAACAACCGCAAGTTGATTGCCGACTTGTGCCGCCAACACGGCGTGCGCAGATTGGAAGTATTCGGGTCGATACTACGGGAAGACTTCGACCCGGCACGCAGCGACGTTGACGTTTTGGTTGAGTTTGCGCCGCAAGCCGCCGCCAGTTTTTCTAACTTCCTCCAGCTGAAGGCGTCGCTCGCGACGCTCTTCGGTCGCTCCGTGGACTTGGTTGAGCTGAGCGCCATTCGCAATCGCCGCTTGCGTTATTACATTGAAAAAGAAAAATTGCCTGTCTATGCCGCAGCGTGACCCTGGCGTCTATCTGGAAGATATCGAACGCTATGCTTCTACGGCGGTGCGCTTCATCGGCGCTTCTTGAACAATACCTAGCCGACGAGAAGACTCAAGCTGCGGTCGAGCGCGTTCTCGAAATCTGCGGCGAGGCCATGAATAATCTGCGCAAGGTAGCTCCGGTGATTGCCGACGGCATTCCTCACTGTCGCGATATCATCGGCTTTCGAAACATCCTCGCCCACGGCTACGCCGAACTCGATCACAACATGGTCTACGACATCGCCGTTGAGCACGTGCCTGCACTACTAGCTGCCACACGCGAAGCATTGAAATTATTTCCCGATCCGGATCGCCAGGAGAGTTGATCGAATCACGATTGCGGTTTTTTAGGGAAACGCGAGTGAACGGTGACTTGTCACCCTTGGTTCGCAATCCGTCGTCGCCCAGCGAATTGTTGTCTCGACACGCCGATAACATCTCGCTATCCATATCCCAATATTCCAACTCTGGCAGGCGAAGTCTTGACCGCGACCCGTCGGCTCGGCCGCATCACAGCGGAGTCACAACTAGCGGCAGTTCGCACGCGAACTTACAGATAAGGCAGAGCTTTTATGGATCTTTGTGAATCGGAACAACTGCGGGAAGTGTTTTTTGCATACGCGTGCAAGCGTCAGAAAGCTGCGAAGGATTCCAACCAAAGATTTGTTTACTACACGAGCACTGATGCCGCCCTAAAAATTGTGGAGCGTGGTGTTGCCGGGGTCGCAAAAGCGCGTCATTTTGGATGCGCCGACGCGGTTAGCTGACGAACCGTCGCAACCACCACATCAGGGTCGGCGCGTGCGTGTCTAAAACGGCGGGTGCCTGGTCGGTTCGCTGAACTCAAGGTCGTGGTGGCCGCC
>JAYTEX010000064.1:0-10080 GCA_043734785.1 Pseudomonadota bacterium
GCCAGGCAGTGTGGTGCATCAATGAAGCGCCCGAAGCAGACTTCAAATTCGGCGACGGGCGCGCCTTCGCTGATTTGTCCGCTATAGAGCGCTGCTTCCAGGCGTGGCAGCAGCGCCTCGCGTGGTGCCATATGCACTTTGAAGAGCGGAATCTGCAGCAGCGGATCAGAACTTCGCGAACTCGCCATCACTCATCTCTAGCGTTTCGAATTCATGATCAGCGAGTGCGATCATGCGTTTGATCTCGCCCGCCTCCGTCACATGTTCAGCAGAGCCGAACTCGCGCTCGAGTTCGGTATAGCGCGCCGTGCTCCACCACGGGTTGACCGTATAGTACGCTCCGCAATCACGCACCCGTACGAGTTCTTCCTCAGACACCAGTATTTCATGCAGCTTCTCGCCGGGCAGAATGCCAATGACCTTGTAGTCGCAGGCTCTACCTGCTTCCTCGGCCAGCACGCACGCAATATCGGTCACGCGTGCTGCCGCCGCCTTGCGCACGAAAATCTCGCCGCCCTGGGTATTCTCGGCGGCGTAGAGCACGAGATCGATGGCTTCGTTTAAGGTCAGCAGAAATCGCGTCATGCGTTCATCGGTGATTGTCATCGTGTGCCCCAGCGCCAGCTGGCGACGGAAAAACGGGACCACCGACCCCCGCGAGCGCAACACGTTGCCATACCGGACACAGCACAGCCGGGTGCCCCGATTGCCGCGTGATAGATTTCCGCGCAGCACGATACGTTCCTGCAGGGCTTTGGTCATGCCCATCACATTGACGGGTTTAACGGCTTTGTCGGTACTGATCATGACGAAGCATTCCACGCCATGGCGGATCGCCGCATCGACGAGATTTTCAGCGCCCAGGACATTCGTCTTGATGGCTTCGTGTGGGTGATGTTCGCAGGTCGGCACTTGTTTCAACGCGGCGGCGTGAAAGACCACATCGATGCCATGCATGGCTTCGTCCACGACATGACAATCCCGTATATCGCCGATCACCAGCGCAAGATCCGGACGTCCCTGGTAGAACACCCGCATGTCGTACTGTTTCTTCTCGTCGCGCGACAGGACACGGACTTCCTTGACGCCGGCGTTCAGCAAGCGCCGGACGACAAAATTGCCGAAAGAGCCCGTGCCACCGGTCACGAGCACCCGTTTTTCGCTGTAGTTCATGGGTGTCTGGAGTCACTCCCTGCGGATTTTTGACGCTAAAAGGTCACTGTCCCGGGTAAATGCAAGCTTCAAGCCAATTCGGCCTCAAGCCGATAACCTCGGGCGCAGGGCGGTTCTACAAACATTCGCCTAAAAGCTTTGGTGGGCGTGGCCGCTAGATCTTCACGCTGGAACGCGCAAGCCCGCGCGCAACCCACAGATACCGATGAAACAATCACGGGGGTGATGAATGAATCCAATGCCGCACAGTGCGCTTGCCGGTGCCGCCCAATACCGCAAAGTGGGCGTTCAGTCGAATGTCGAAACCGCGACTCCCCATAAGCTCATCGAAATGCTCCTGGACGGCGCGCTCAGCAAACTCCACCACGCGCGCGGCTTGATGGAGCAAAAGCAGATAGCGGCCAAAGGCGAACAGATTTCGTGGGCCTTAGCGATCATTGACGGCCTCAAAGGCGCGCTGGATCTCACGGCCGGTGGCGAGGTTGCCGCGAACCTCGATGCGCTATACGACTATCTTATGCGCCGTTTGGTGATCGCGAATCTCGATAATGATGTCGCGGTGCTCGATGAGGTAGCGCGGCTGCTGAACGAAATTCGCTTGGGTTGGAACGGCATCCGCCAACAGCCCGGTCAAGACCAGAATTCCCAGTCCCGGTGACCGAATGTTGGCACCACTGCCCGATACCCCGTCTCCAGTAGCGCTGACCGCGGGCCTAGCAGCGGATCTGCGAGAAATCGCGGCCTTAACCGCGCGGATGCTCGCTGCCAGCGACGCCGATGATTGGACCATGGTGAGCTCCCTCGAGGGGCAGCGATTTGCACTTCTGAGCGCGCTTACGTCGGCACCTGTGGGCACGGATACGGCCACCATGGAGGTGATTCTGCGCCAAGCATTGGAGGCCACCCAACGCATCTCGGAGCGCGTCCGGCAGTGCCAAGCGACTGCGCAAAATGCACTTCGTGTGATCCGCACAGGCCGGCAGGGCGCGCTGACTTATCTCGAGAATGCCGCACCCTGATCGTACGGCGAGGCGAATTCGCCAGATTAATGGCATTGCCGGTCGGTAAGGGTGGTCCACTGTGCACGAGCGTCAGAAAATGCGCCGAATAGCGGAAAAGCTTGGGATTGACGGCGACACAAACTAGACTAAGACGCATCAAAGCGTCAGATTCTTGGCGACCAAGGGTGGGGGTTATGGAGGGGAATAGATCTGTATTGGTGATCGAGAACGACGCCGAAGTCGTTCGCCATATCGTCGAAATTCTCACCTACCTGGGCCTCCCGAATTTCGCATTTCCAGCCGATGGTCTCTGGCCGCGTCAATTCGACCTTCAACAGTCCCCCTATTTTATTTTGCTCGGTCATTGCGGTGGCGTTGAAGCCCGTCGCGCGACTTACCATGCGCTCAAAAATCTCGACCCGTATGCGCCATTGCTGTTGATCGATCGGGGCGATCCCGACTCCGGACTGGGCACTGAAATCGAAGGTGGCGTCTTGGCCCGGATCCGTCTGCCCATGCGCCATGGACAGCTCGAGAAATTGCTGCAGAAGGTCGAGGTCTATCGCGAAACCCGCGATCAGGCGGGATCTGCGCGTAATCCGGAGCTGTTCCGTAACCTGGTAGGGGGCAGCCCGGGGATTCTGCAGGTGCGCTCCATGATCGAGATGGTGGCCAAGAGCGATGCTAATGTTCTGGTGGTGGGTGAGTCGGGGACCGGCAAGGAAGTCGTCGCGCGCCACATCCACTATCTTTCCGTGCGACGCAGCAAGCCATTTGTGCCGCTTAATTGCGGCGCGATTCCGCCCGATCTGCTCGAAAGTGAATTGTTCGGACACGAAAAGGGAGCGTTTACCGGCGCCATCACCAGCCGTCAGGGACGCTTTGAGATGGCGGACGGCGGGACTTTATTTCTGGATGAGATCGGCGACATGAGTCTGTCCATGCAGGTGAAGCTGCTGCGCGTGCTACAGGAACGTACGTTCGAGCGGGTCGGCAGTAGCAAAAGCATTTCAGTGAGTGTGCGCATCATCGCCGCCACCCACGTGAACCTCGAACAGGCGATTACCAATGGCCGGTTTCGCGAAGATTTATTCTACCGACTGAACGTGTTTCCAATTGAGACGCCGCCGCTGCGCGAGCGTGCCGAAGATCTGCCGCTGCTGGTTAACGATCTGGTGGAGCGCCTGGGACAGGAGGGTCGCGGCAGTATTCGACTCACCCACGCCTGCATCGACTCGCTCGGGCAGTATGCTTGGCCGGGCAATGTGCGAGAACTTGCGAATCTGATCGAACGGTTATCGATCCTCTACCCTAACGGCGTGATCGAGACGCACGATTTGCCGGAGAGATATCGTACTGACGAAGTCTCCGCGAGTCCGCGCGTGGTGTTGTTGCCGCGGGTGGCAGAGTCCCGGTCGCCGCCAGTGGGTAGCGATCGGGCGCTCCCTGCGGCTCTCGGATTGCCCCGTGCCGGGCTCGATCTCAAAGAACACCTGACTCAGATCGAAAGTGCGCTCATCATGCAGGCCTTAGAAGAGGAATCCTGGGTGGTCGCGCATGCGGCGAAGCGGCTGCAGATGGGGCGCACGACCTTGGTCGAGAAGATGCGCAAACTGGGTCTCAACCGTCAGGAAGAGGTGGCCGACCTTTGACGTCAGGGGGGCACGGCAGAGGCTAGCGCCCGCGCTGCCGTTACCAAGCGTGCTGCAGTACAGCCAGTCATGGGCTAGGCAAGGGGCATAGGTCGCCTTTTTCGATCATCGCAATGCATTGAAAATCTACGGATAAGCGCAATCTCTTTGCGCACTTTTCAAATCTCGAAGGTTGCTAGTCCGGGTTCAACGGTTCTACCAAGCCACTACTGAGATCCATGGCATGGTCTTTGCTCCGATCTGGTTTAAGGCGCTGAGTGCGTCAAATAACCGCAACGGAGACCCTGCTGCATGGGCCCTCACGAATGCCCGACTGAATATCGTCCTGCGCGTTGGCAGCCGGCGGAGTTGCAAGCGGCGTTTGCCGAGTTCGAACAGACTTCGCACCAGCTCGCGAATTTCTACGCGACCCTCGAACAGCGCGTGGTAGAGCTGACGGAGGCGCTGAATCGTTCGCATCGGGCGCTGGAAGCCGAACTGGTCGAGAAGGAGCGTCTGGCCGCGCGTCTTAGCGTGCTGTTGGAGGCGTTGCCTGGCGGCGTGATCGTGTTGGACGGCCAGGGCCAAGTATGCCAGTACAATCCGGCGGCAACCGAGTTACTGGGATCCTTGACCTTGGACGAGCCGTGGATCGCTGTCGTGGAACGCGCGTTTGCGCCGCGGTGGGACGATGGGCATGACATCTCGCTCGGTGACGGCCGGCGAGTTAACGTGGCGACCGCAGCGCTGCCGCACGAGCCTGGACAGATTCTGCTGATGAATGATGTCAGCGAAACGCGTCATCTGCAGGAGCAGCTCAATCACCATCGGCGCTTGTCCGCCAAGACCGAACTTGCGGCAGTGCTGGCCCACCAGGTCAGAACGCCGCTTGCCACCGCCCTGCTGCAACTCGGCAACCTGAATCTTTCGGGCGTCGCTGCCACGCCCCAGCAGCGCGCGCGTTCACGCGCGTTGGAGGCTATGCGACAGATCGAAAACCTGGTCAATGACATGTTGTCGTTTGCGCGCGGGACTGTCGTCAATCCGCAACCGATCAACGTGGCTCACCTGCAGCGCGAAGTCGCGCGAGCGGTCGCCGCCCAAGAAGTTGGGCTAGACGAGGGATCAGAATTCGAATCTTTTAAGTTGACCTTACAGCCAGCCGCCGAGTGGCTCACTGTGACCGGCAACGAGGGCGCGCTGGTCAGCATCCTGCTCAACTTAATCAATAACGCCCGTTGCGCGCTCGTCGGCACAGGCCACTGCGTGTTGTCCGCGACTACCGTCGCCGGCGGAATCGAACTGCGGGTGTGCGACAACGGCCCTGGCATTCCCGCTGCCTTGCAGGCGCAAATCTTTGAGCCATTTTTCACCACCCACCCACACGGCACTGGCCTCGGGCTATCGGTGGCTCGCGCCGTGGCACGCGCACATGGCGGAGAGTTAAGCCTCGATTGCACACACACCGGTGGTGCGGCCTTCCGATTAACCTTGCCCGCCACCGCCGTGGCAGCGCCGACTGAACATGTATTATCCGAGGAAGTCTTGCCATGACCGAAGCTGCCCAGATTGCCATTGTCGAGGACGATTGCGCATTGCTTGAGGCCCTGTGTGAAACCGCCGTGCTGGCCGGGTATCGGGTGCGCGCTTGCGCGGATGGTGCCAGTTGTCTTGCGGCCCTACAGGTGGGCGATATCGATCTCGTGATCAGCGACGTGCAGATGTCACCCATGAACGGTATTGAGCTCTTACGCGAAATCCGGCGGCGCAACCGCGAAATTCCGGTGCTAATGATGACGGCGTATGGTTCGGTGCAGACCGCGATCGACGCCCTAAAGCAGGGTGCCACCGATTATTTGCTCAAGCCCTTCGAGGCCGAAGTGCTGGTGGCGAGCCTGAGCCAGTGGCTGGGATCGACCGCGCGCGATGAAACCCTGGAAATGATTGCCGAAGACCCGGTCACCCAACGGGTGGTTGACCTCGCGCGAAGAGTCGCCAAAACCGACACCTCCGTGATGATTACGGGCGAATCGGGTGTCGGAAAAGAAGTGTTTTTTCGCTTGATTCATCGCGCCTCGCGACGCGCGCGCCAAGCACCGGTCGCGATCAATTGTGCGGCGATTCCAGACAATATGCTCGAGGCGGTCTTGTTCGGCCACGAGAAGGGCGCTTTCACCGGGGCTTACAAGTCCTGCTCCGGCAAGTTTGAACAGGCCCAGAAAAGTACGTTGCTGCTCGATGAAGTCTCCGAATTGAGTTTGCCTTTGCAGGCTAAACTGCTCCGCGTGCTACAGGAGCGCCAAGTTGAGCGGGTGGGCGGCAATACGTTGATCGATCTCGATGTGCGAGTTATCGCCACCTCGAATCGCGATCTCCAAAGCGAGGTTCGTGCGGGCCGCTTCCGTGAGGATCTCTACTACCGCTTGAACGTGTTTCCGTTGCAGGTTCCTGCCTTGCGCGAACGGCGGTTGGATATTGTGCCACTCGCACGCTTTCTGTTGAGCCGCGCGGCGCAGCGCGCAGATTGCACGGTGCCCGTGATCGGCGCGGCTGCGCGTATCGCGCTGCAGGCGAATGACTGGCCGGGCAATATTCGCGAACTCGACAACGTCATGCAGCGCGCGCTCATCGTGCACGCGGGGACCACGCTCGAAGAGGAGGATCTCTTGTTTGAATCGACGGCGCTGGCGGTGCGGGCTCGCACAGTCGAGCAGGACCTAGGAGATTCGCTGGGTGAAGATTTGCGCGATCACGAGCAGCGTTTGATCCTGGATGCATTGGATGCAGGACATGGCAGCCGAAAATATGCCGCCGACAAGCTCGGCATCAGTCCGCGTACCTTGCGCTACAAGCTGGCGCGCATGCGCGATCAGGGCTTGTCGGTGCCCAGTCACTAATCACCAAATAAAGAGGGAATACGCATGAATGCGATAGATCCTAATGGGCTGCTTGTCCAGTTGCGCGCACTTGCAGCTCGCGCCCAGAGCATGCCGGAAACACCAGCTACCGGGCCCGGGAACTTCCAGGGCGTGCTGACTAAAGCGTTGGCGAGCGTGAATCAGACCCAGCAGGAAGCGGGCGTGTTGTCCAGCCGCTTCGATCGCGGCGATCCGAAGGTTGATCTCTCCGAGGTCATGATCGCCTCGCAAAAAGCGAATGTGTCGTTCCAGGCCATTACGCAAGTGCGCAACAAACTGGTATCGGCGTACCAGGAAATCATGAACATGCCGATCTGAGCATGCGTCAGCGCCTGTCTGGCGCGTCAATGTACAGCAAGCCGCAAGCGGCGCAGAGGACCGGGAATGAATAAACCACCAACCACCACACACGAAAAGCGGGTTCGACATGGCTGAAGCGACGGTCTATGTGGAACAGACTTCGCCTGCGGCTATTGTCCGTCAGCTCGTGGTCTTGATCGGAATTGCGGCGAGTGTGGCACTCGGGGTGTATGTGGTGATGTGGTCGCAGAAGCCTAGCTTTGCGCTGTTATACACCGATCTCTCGGAGCGCGACCTGAGCCAGGTGGCGGCGGCGCTGAAGACTGCCCAGACGCCGTATCAAGTGGAGTCAGGCGCCGGATCGATCCTGGTGGATGCCCGCAAACTTGATGAGGCACGTATGACCTTGGCGGCAGCCGGGCTGCCCAAGGGCGGGGCACGGGGTTTCGAGTTGCTCGAAGAACAGACCACCTTCGGCACCAGTCAGTTTCTGGAACGCGCGCGTTACCAGCACGCAATCGAAGGAGAATTATCACGCTCGATCGCGCGAATTGATAATGTGCGCGGCGCGCGCGTGCATCTCGCCATGCCCGCAGAGACCGTGTTCGCGCGCCACCGACGCGAGCCGAGTGCTTCCGTGATCATCGATCTTTATCCGGGCCGTATGCTCGAGGCGCAACAGATCAGCGCAATCACCCACTTGGTGGCAGCCAGTGTGCCTAATCTGCCCGCCGGCAGAGTCACCATCGTCGATAGTCGCGGTAATCTGCTAGTCACTGAAAATAGCGATCAGAACATGGCGATCACCGCGCAACGTTTTGACTATACGCGTCGTCTCGAACAATCTTATGTGGTGCGCATCGAAGAAATTCTGGCCCCGATGGTGGGTGCCGATGGCGTGCGCGCGCAGGTCAATGCGGATCTGGATTTTACCGTGAGTGAGCAAACCCGTGAGAGTTTCAATCCCGATCTGCCGGCGGTGCGCAGCGAACGATTACTGGAGGAGGCGCGTACGGGAGGTGGCCCCGGTGGGGTGCCTGGAGCGCTGTCCAATTCGCCACCCGGCAACGCAGCAGCGCCGGAAACCACGGGCGCCGACAGTGCGGCCGTGCCAGCAAAGGGCAAGGACGCTGCGGCCGGTAACGAGCAGAATCGCCGCACACAAACCACCCGGAACTACGAGCTGGACCGTACGATCAGCCACACCAAGCCTTCGGAAGGCGCAATCCGTCGACTGTCGGTGGCGGTAGTGGTCCGCAATGCAATGCCGGCTTTGAGCGCCCCGAAAAAGGATGACAAAGGCAAGGCGAAAAAAGGCGCGGCGCAGCCGGCGGTTCCGGTTGAGTTTACCCCGGAGCAGATCGAACGCATGACGCAGCTGGTGAAAGAAGCGCTCGGCCTGGAAGCAGCGCGTGGCGATACTGTCAGCGTGAGCGGGGCGAACTTCCTGTTGCCACCGGTCCCGGAAATGCTGCCTGAGCCGCCGATTTGGCAGCAACCATGGGTGTGGAATATCGGTAAACAGGCGGCCGGTGGAGCGTTCGTATTATTTCTGGTGTTTGGAGTGCTGAAGCCAACGATCAAGTCAATGCTAGCCAAGCCGCTTGCCACTGGCAGTGCGAGTGCTGCGGCGCTGACCGGCCCTGGCGGGCAGGCAGCCTTGTCGGGCCCAGGCGCAGAGGGCGCCATGCTCGCACTGCCGGGGAGCTCTGGCAGTAAAGAAGCGCGGCAACTCGGGTTGGGCTCCTCGCAAGAAAATATCGAGGAGGTGAAACTTTTCGTCGCCCAGGATCCGCGCGTTGCGGCGCAGGTCATCAAGGGCTGGGTGGGAGACTAGTCATGGCCGAAGCAACCGCGCCGATGACGGGTATCGACAAAGCCGCCGTGTTCCTGATGACGCTCGGGGAGGCGAGCGCCGCCCAGATCATCAAACATCTGGGTCCACGCGAAGTGCAGAAGATCGGATCAGCAATGGCGGCGTTGCAGAACGTGTCCCGCGAAATGGTCAAGTCAACCGTGGAGGATTTTATTCAACAGCTGCAGCAGCAGACGTCGCTGGGGATAGGCAACGATGACTACATCCGAAAAGTATTGAACGCTGCGCTGGGCGAAGAGCAAGCCAAGGTCATGATCGACCGCATTCTTTTAGGGGGGAATACCAAGGGACTCGATTCGCTAAAATGGATGGACGCCCGCAGTATCGTTGAACTGATCCGCTTCGAGCATCCGCAGGTTATTGCGATCGTGCTGTCCTACCTCGACAGTGATCATGCGGCCCAGGTGCTAGCCCAATTGCCGGAAAACTCGCGTGCAGATCTCACCATGCGCGTGGCGGCAATGGATGGCGTGCAACCCGCTGCCATGCAGGAATTGAACGACATGCTCGAGGCTCAGTTGCGTGGCGGCAATGGCGGGCCCACGGCTGGGTTGGGTGGCCTGAAGTGTGCCGCGAACATTCTTAATTTTGTCGATCGCAGCGTCGAGGCGAAGATTTCGGAAACTATTTCTGACGTGGATGCCGAGCTCTCCGCCAAGATTCAGGATTTGATGTTCACCTTCGATAATCTTGGCGCTATCGATGATCGCGGGATCCAGGCGTTGTTGCGCGAGGTGTCGTCCGAGAATCTGGTACTGGCGCTCAAGGGGACTGACGACGTGACCAAAACCAAGATATTCAAAAACATGTCGCAACGCGCGGCCGACATGCTGCGCGACGATCTGGAGAACCGCGGACCCGTCAAGCTATCCGACGTCGAGCGCGCGCAAAAAGAGATCATCACCATTGCCCGACGTCTGGCCGAAGAAGGTCAAATCAGCTTGGGCGGCGCTGGCGCCGAGGCAATGGTGTGATGCAACCTCTGAAATTCTTGTCGCGGATATGCCCGGTTAATTCTCGCATGACGTGCGAGGGTGCGCGATGACGGCGACCTATCTGCCACGCGAACAGGCCGGCGCAATCGCGCGCCACGCACTGCCTACCATGGTCGGTCCGATTGTCGGTGATCATCGAGCCGAGACCAGCGCGCCTCAAACCGCGGAGGATTTGGCGCGCGTTCG
>JAYTEX010000065.1:0-7218 GCA_043734785.1 Pseudomonadota bacterium
TTCGCGGCGCTTACCCCAACCTACGTTGAACACGCTGCCGGCAGGTGATCGCGGCGCTAGAAGATTGGGTTGTTGGGGTGAGCTTGCGAAGCCCAACAGTGAGTAGACCCGCTCGCGCGGATACTCAGATTCGCGACAACTCGCCTGACACAGGGGGGGTCACTCGGCGGATCATGGAGGTTGGGGTTCGCGGCGCTCACCCCAACCTACGTTGAACACGCTGCCGGCAGGTGATCGCGGCGTTCGATGGGCGATTTGGCCTGGCCTATAAACCCGGCTGCCCTCCTTTAGCGCCCTGCGGCTTCGGTGAGGCTTCCGCCGCGCACCAAGCCACCGGGTCTGGCCCCGGTTTCACGGCCTTCAGCCGCTACGAGTTCGCCTTTGACATAGGTAGCGACATAGCCGTCGACCCGTTCAACCAGACGTGGCATGCCAGCCGGCAGGTCATAGCGCATTTCAGGCGTGTGGGCGCGTAGCCGCGCCAGATCAATCAGATTCAGATCGGCGCGCTTGCCGGGTGCGAGCACACCGCGATCGTGAAAGCCATAGACTCTCGCATTATCGCTGGTGAGTTTCTTAACCACGAATTCGAGCGGCAGGTGATAGCGGTGACCGGCTGGCCAGTCACGCGACCATTGGCGCAGCATATAAGAGTGCACGCCGCCGTCGCATACGAAACGCACGTGCGCACCGGCATCACTCAAACCCAGCAAGGTCTGTGGGTGGCGGAGCAGTTCGTGGACCGAATCGGGATTGCCTTCGGCATAGCCGGTGATGGTGTACATCAGGAACGCACGGCCGTTCTGGCTTAATAACCGATCATAAGCCACTGCCCACGGGCTGCGACCTTCGCGGATCGCGATGGCCGCAATGCTTTGGCTGGGCTCGGGTGTGTGGTTTAGTTGCTCGCCGGTCGCGAAGGTTTGTGACCATAGCGACGGACTCTTGTAGAGCAGCGAAAACCCGATGTTGTTGGGATCTTGCTCGGCGAGCAGGCACGCGCGCAGTGCAGGATCGCGCAGGCGCGTGAGTCGCTCCGCGAAGGGCAAATCCTTGATCGCCTGGTAGCTCGGCATGAAGCGCCAGGGATGTTCACCTTCGAAGCAGAACAGAATATTGATTGGGCGCCCTGCGGTTTGCGGGATCAGGGTCACGCCCTGGGTGGCGGCTTCTTCGCAGACTGCGAGTTGGCGGCGCCACTGCTGCGGATCACCGTTGTGCTGCACCAGCAGGAACATGACCGGACAGTTCGCTTGCTCCGCCACTCGCCGAATCATGGCCATCTCGCGGTCCAGTGCCGCGTTGTCCTCGCCGGCCACACCCGCGTTGACGATTTCGATCAGGCCTCGGCCGGTGGCCCGCACCGCGCGACCAATCGCGATGAGTTCTTCTTCGGCGGCGAAGGTTCCGGGCACCGGCTCACCGTCGACGGAGATATGCACCGAGGTGCGCGAACTCGAAAACCCAACGGCGCCAGCGCTGATGGCTTCTTGAGTCAACGCTGCCATTGCCGCCATATCTTGCGCGGTGGCAGCTTCGTTACGCGCACCACGGTCGCCCATGACATAGGCACGCAAGGCGCCATGCGTAACCTGCGCGGCGATATCGATTGTGCGCGGGGTAGCAGCCAGGGCATCGAGATATTGCGGAAAACTCTCCCAATTCCAAGGCAGGCCCGCGGCCAGGGATTTGCTGGGAATGTCTTCCACGCCTTCCATAAGACCGATTAGCCAAGCGTGGCGATCTGGTCGCGCAGGGGCAAAACCGACGCCGCAGTTGCCCATGACGACCGTCGTCACGCCATGCCACAGCGACTGGGCGAGCACGGGATCCCAGGTCACCTGGCCATCGTAATGCGTGTGAATATCCACCCAGCCCGGAGTGACCAGCAGTCCATCGGCGTCGATTGTCTCGGCTGCACTGCCAAGATGGTGGCCAATCGCCATGATTCGACCATTTGCGAGCGCGATATCGGCGGTACGCGCGGGAGCGCCGGTACCATCGATGACGGTGCCACCTTTAATAATCGTTTGGAACTGCGACATGGGATCTCCTGTGAGGATTCTGAGTCGGGGATGATGCTGACCACAGTCTGCCGGATGGTGCAGTGCGTAGGGAAGGCGTGGCAAAAAGGCACGGAGGGATTAAACTTCAGCCCCTCCGTCCCCCTTTTTAAAGGATAAGATTCTATGATTCTGCAAGGAAAAGTCGTGCTCGTGACCGGTGCGGGCCGCGGTGTCGGTCGGGCCATTGCGTTGGAGGCAGCACGCGCGGGCGCGGCTGTGGCGGTGAACGATCTCGGCGTCGCATTGGACGGCCAGGGCCAGGACGCCGGCCCAGCGCAGGACGTCGTGCGCGAGATCGAAGCCATGGGCGGCCGCGCAATCGCGTTAACCAAGAGCGTGGCTTCCTGGAACGATGCGCATGAAATGGTCGCCGAAACGGTCGAGCGCCTGGGCGGTATCGACGCCGTCGTCAACAACGCCGGCAATCTACGGGACGTTATCTTCCACAAAATGACCGAAGACGATTTTCATGCAGTCATCAATGTGCATCTTATTGGTTCGTTCAATATGAGCCGCGCCGCCGCCAATCACTTCAAGGATCAGAACAGCGGTGTGTTTGTCCACATGACTTCCACCTCAGGTCTGATCGGGAACTTCGGGCAGGCGAATTATTCGGCAGCGAAGCTCGGCATCGTGGGCTTGTCGAAATCCATCGCCCTCGATATGCAGCGTTTCGGCGTGCGTTCAAATTGCATTGCACCGTTCGCGTGGACGCGGATGGTGAGTTCGATCCCGATCACGGGCGCCGAACAGGCCCAAAGGGTGGAAAGGTTGAAGAAGCTGGTGCCGGAGAAGGTCTCGCCGTGTGCCATTGCCCTGCTATCCGATGCGGCGGCTGCGGTGACCGGGCAGATCTTTGGCGTGCGCAACAATGAAATCTTCTTGTTCTCGCAGAGTCGCCCGTTCAAGACCGCGCACACCTCGGATGGATGGACACCCGAAACAATCGCCGAGCGCGTGTTCCCACAGTTTCAGCATGATTTCTATCCGCTGCACCGCTCTGGCGATATTTTTAGTTGGGACCCGGTGTAGCGCGCAGGCACCTTGAAGTGCTAGCGAAACGCCGGGAGCACTTCCTTCGCGAGGATCGCCTCGTTCGCCTGTAGATAGTCTGCGGGGCATGCGCTGGACAGGAATATCGTGCGTGCCCCGGCGGCGACATACTGCTGAATCCGCTGCCGGCAGTCTGCCGGGTTGCCCATGATCACGTATTTATCGGCGATTTTTGCAAAGTCTTGTGCATACTGTTTGCTCAGACGCGCGATCGCCATCTCGAAGGCGATGTCGCGGTCGGGATGACAGCACGTAAAGATAAAGATGGCGGGTTGCACGGCGTCTTCGGCACGACCGGCCTCGAGCGACCAGCGGCGAATCTTGGTGATCGATTCGCTGAGCATTTCCGGCGTATACATATAGGGCATCCAGCCATCGCCGTAACGCGCGGCGCGCTGCATGGCGGCACCCTTGCGGCCGGAGACCCAAATCGGCAGCGGTTTCTGGCGCGGCTGCGGTTCGATCGAAACCTCATGCAGGGTGTTGAAGCGCCCTTCGAAAGTCACTTTCTCTTCGCTCAATAACCGCCGGATCACTTGTAGGGCTTCATTGGCGCGCGCGCCTCGCTCGTGCAATGGTACGCCGCAGGCTTCGAACTCACGCGGCATTTCTCCGCCCACGCCGATGCCCATGTGGTAGCGGCCTTGCGATGCGACATCCAGCGTGGCGGCGAGCTTGGCGGCCAACGCGGCGGGATACAGCGGTAGCAACACGATCGCGGAGATAAGCTTGATGGTACGGGTGGCTCCGGCGGCGACGCTGAGCGAAATGAAACTGTTGGAGGTCGGTCCGTGAAAGCTCACGTGCTCGCCGCAGCCGACATAATCGTAGCCTAGTGCTTCCAGTCGTTGCGCATTGCCCGCGACATCATCCAAGCCGGTCATCGACATTCCGAATTCTATCTGCATGGTTAATAGCCTCTTTAGGTTATTGATGGCGTCGCCACGCCGGCGCGCGTTCAGTCAACACAAGTTGATCGGGTTTTGATTGAGTGGCGTGCGGAATAATCACGGTTCTTACCGGCAATCCACCAGTTTGTGCGCTGTCTCGCGCATTATTTGTGGATTCTTATGCTCATCTGGGGGTTAAGTCTAACGGTGCCAAGGGCCATCGTCGCGACCGAGGTGGGCCGCTGTAGGTTCCTCCTGAGACCGCAGCTTGCTAGAGTAACAGGGCCAACATTTTACGCCATTCAAAGGATACGGTAATGGATCAAACGCTGCCGCAAGTCCGGCATCGGTACTGGAACACGTTCATGGACAGCGCGCGCTGGAATGATTTCGCGGTGCGTGCGGGCGACATCATCGTGTGCACGCCCTATAAAGCAGGCACGACATGGACGCAGATGATCTGTGCCCTGCTCATTTTCCAGGACCCGCAGTTACCACTCCCGCTGGCAGAGCTCTCGCCGTGGTTCGACATGCGGCCTTATCCGCTCGAGGAGTTAGTAGCGCGCTACGAGGCGCAAGGGCACCGGCGCTTTATCAAGACTCATACGCCACTGGACGGCCTGCCGTATTTTAAGGACGCGACCTATCTTTATTGCGGTCGCGATCCACGCGATGTTTTTCTTTCGATGCAGCAGCACAAGGCGAACCAGAATATCGGGCATCTCCTTGAGATGATGCATGCGCGTGGGGAGGAACTTTCGCCAACGCCCGAATCCCCGGCGGACTTGAACGAGGCCTTCCAGCTGTGGATGACCAAAGGCAGTTTTGAATGGGAGCAGGATGGCTACCCATTTTGGTCTGTATTCCATCATCTGGAGACCTTCTGGCAATTTCGCCATTTACCGAATGTGCATTTCCTGCATTACGCGGATCTCAGTGCCGATCTCGAAGGCCAGATGCGAAGCGTCGCGACAATTCTCGGAATTCACGTGGACGAAACGCGTTGGCCCGCGCTGATCAAGGCTGCGACCTTCGAGGAAATGAAGCGCAATGCCGATCGCACGGCGCCCGACACCGATCTCCATATCTGGCGAGAGAATTCGCGTTTCTTCCATAGTGGTACCAGCGGCAAGTGGCGAGCCGAGTTGTCCGCCGCGAGCCTTGAATGCTACGACCGTGTGTCGCAGCAGCGCGAACCAGCAGTAATGATAGAGTGGCTGCAGCAGGGCGGTAGCGTAGTGGGCAATCCCAAGAATCTGTAAATTCTCCAGCGCCCTCGTTCTGCTGCGCCGATTTAGGTAACATTCCACTCCCCAGTTCTCACCAGTTTAATCTTCTATGCCGTCACAGAAAAATGACAATGTCGTCGTAAATCGCGGTGTGTTGGCGAATCTAATCTTCAGCTCGCGCTGGATGCAGTTGCCACTGTATCTCGGCTTGATCGTCGCGCAAGGCGTGTACGTGGTGTTGTTTGTCAAAGAGTTGTGGCATCTCATCCACGGCGCCACCAGCCTCAGCGAGCAGGACATCATGTTGATTGTGCTGGGCTTGATCGATGTGGTGATGATCTCCAACCTGCTGGTGATGGTCATCGTGGGTGGCTATGAGACCTTTGTGTCGCGACTTAACCTGCAAGGTCATCCAGATCAACCGGAATGGCTGAGCCACGTGAATGCGTCAGTACTAAAAGTTAAACTGGCGATGGCCATCATCGGTATTTCGTCTATTCATTTGCTCAAAACCTTTATCGAGGCCGGGACGATCGGCCTCGAAGGCGCGCGCATCACGGAAACCGGCGTGATGTGGCAGACCATTATCCACACGGTCTTTATTCTGTCTGCGATTGGCGTTGCGTGGACGGACTATCTTATGCAGCAGACCGGCAAGGCCGGTAAGGCAGAGCACTAGCGGCCTGTCGGTGTTTGAGTCTCGTTCCGAGGCCCAAATTTTTGTGTGGCTTACCGCACAGAGCGATTCCTCCTCGCTAGATACAAGTGTCTCGTACGCGAGTTAAGCCTCGCGGCCAATGAGCGCAGTAGTGTGAAACCCCCGCATCTCTTCCGGTGATCCAAAACGGACGCCGCTGCGTATCCGGGGTGCGACTAACTCACTTGGCACTGATAACAATTGTTCACAATATGACCTAATGGAGGATCTAACCATGCTTAGTCAGAGGCACCCCCGGCAGAAGCCGCCGGCCACACGAGCGCGATCGCGCGCACTCAACGGTCTTGCGCTAATGGCGCTCGCATCCGTTGCACTGCCAGCAGCCGCCATCCCAATCGGGATCGATACCTCAAGTAGGGTGGGCACGATTGCTACCTTGAGCATCGCCTTGTTCGATGGTGACTTTGCCCCGAACAACCAGGCGACCATCAGTAACCTGCAGACTGTCGGCGGTACGTTTGGCCCAACGACATGCAGCAGCAGCGCAGGCTGCGACAATGTGCCACCGTTCGTCCTTAACGACAGCAATGGCTTTGGCGAGTTCTTGCAGGAGCTCACCCTAGGCTCGTTTCTGTCTTTCGATCTGAGTTTCACTAACGCTTTTAACAGTGTCGTGGATGCGACGTCTGATCTCGTCATCGGCGAGTTACTCGACAGCGCGAACTTCCGTCTGTTCGATACCGATCTGGACGCTCCGAATGCCCCGGTGCCTTACCAGGATGCTTTATTCGTCGCCGATCTAGCCAGTAATCGCGTCATTGGCGCGGCCAATCTGACCACAGTGCCCGAGCCCGCCAGTCTTGCACTGATGGCCGCTGGTCTCGCGCTGCTTGGCGCGCACCGTAAAAAATCCTTGTTCACCCTGGCTACACCCGTTAAGCGCTAACGAACAAATAAGGAAGATAACCATGAGTAACTCAACGACTACACCTAAATCCCGCGCGCTGACCATGGCGATAGCGGCAATCCTCAGCGCAGGCGTCGGCTCGGTCGCGCAAGCCGCCAATCACCGCGAAGCGCCGTTGACAGCCATTGATACCAAAGCCGACATCACGGACTGGTATGCGTTCGTCAGTTATAACGACCCCACCAAGGTCACGATGATTCTCAATGTCGATCCGTTCTTGCAGCCGTCGAATGGCCCGAACTATTTCCCGTTCGATCATGAGATCCGCTACGAGATGAAGGTCGACAATAACTTCGACGCTGATGCAGACCTTATCGTGCGGGTGACTTTTGCGAAACCCGAAGT
Organism: Pseudomonadota bacterium; assembly: GCA_043734785.1. Taxonomy (GTDB): domain Bacteria; phylum Pseudomonadota; class Gammaproteobacteria; genus CAIKBL01. The sequence continues at coordinate 7,209 of JAYTEX010000065.1, forward strand.
GCGCCTGCCT
>JAYTEX010000066.1:0-37193 GCA_043734785.1 Pseudomonadota bacterium
CGTCTCGATACGAGCACTGATCGCCGATTTTTCAGTGAGGGCGCTGGCCGCATCCTGACTGCAGCACCGTACGACCGTACGGCGATAACCTTTGATTCCAGCGTCTTGATCGCGGGCTTCGAGCATTGGCTACGGCGTCTGCCACCGGCCGCCTCGAGCACCCATGCCGATGTTTGAGGACATCATCCATGTTTGAATTTGGCCATGTTTGAATTGGGCTGGCCATGGCTGTTGCTGGCATTACCCCTGCCCTGGTTGGCCCGGCGTTTCCTGCCACCGGTGCAGGCCGTCTCGCGCGGTGCGCTGCGCGTGCCCGACATTCAGGACTTCAAGGCCTTGCCGGGGAGTCCTTCACTGGCCCTGGGGCGTCACCAGCAACGCTGGTTGCTGCTCGCCGGGTGGTGCCTTCTGGTGCTCGCGGCGGCCAATCCGCGCTGGCTCGGCGCGCCGCTCGGCGTCGCCAACACCGGGCGTGACCTCATGCTCGCCATCGATCTATCCGAGAGTATGGAGGTGAAGGACTTTATCTTGCAGGGCAAGAACGTCGATCGCCTGACGGCCACCAAGGCGGTGGCGCGTGAATTCGTCGCGCGCCGCGCCGGGGATCGCATTGGGTTGCTGTTGTTCGGCGAACAGGCCTATCTCAATGTGCCGCTCACCTTTGATCGAGCGACCGTGGTGCAACTGCTGGATGAAACCGCGATCGGCATGGCCGGGCGCAGCACCGCGATTGGCGATGCGCTGGGCCTGGCCGTTAAACGTCTGCGCGAACAGCACGCGACGCATAAAGTGGTGATTCTGATGACCGATGGCGCGAATACCTCGGGCCAGCTGCAGCCCCTGCGCGCCGCAGAGCTCGCAGCTGCGGCGGGACTCAAGGTGTACACCATCGGCATCGGCGCGGATGAAATGTTGGTCAAACAATTGTTCGGATCGATCCGCGTGAATCCCTCGACGGATCTCGATGAAGTCACCATGAAAGGGATCGCCAAGGCGACTGGCGGGCGCTATTTCCGGGCGCGGGATGTTGCCGCGCTTGAGGCGATCTACAGCGAACTTGATAAACTCGAACCGACCGAGCGAGGCGAGCAACATTTCCGCCCGGTCCAGGCACTGTTTCCCTGGCCACTCGGGTTGGCGCTGGTCTGCGCTGCCGCCGCGACTTGGCGCTTTCTGCGCAGCGCCGCATGATCGGCGTGCTGGCTGAGTTCCATTTCCTGAGACCGTGGTGGCTGTTGCTGCTATTGCCACTCGGCTATCTCGTGTGGCGGCTCTGGCGACATGATCCGGGGCGCGGGTTCTGGGAGCAGATCTGTGATCCTGGCTTGCTGCCATTCGTGGTGGTGAACACCGGCGGGCAAGTGCGCCGGCGCAGCGTGCTGCCGTTTGTGCTGGGCGGCCTGTGTGCGATCCTGGCCCTGGCCGGACCGACCTATGAGCGCGTCCCACAGCCAGTGTTCCGTGATCAGGCAGCGTTAGTCCTGCTGCTCGATCTTTCCTCCTCCATGAGCGCGCCCGATGTTAACCCCTCGCGGGTCAGTCGGGCGCGTTTCAAGATCAAAGATCTGCTGGCTGGCCGGGAGATTGGACAGACCGCGCTGGTGGTGTTTGCGGCCCAAGCGTTTACGGTCACGCCCCTGACCGACGACGTCAAAACGATCGAATCTCAGCTCGCGATACTGGCGCCCGAGCTGATGCCGAGTCAGGGCAGCAATATTCCACAGGCGATTCACCAAGGCGTCGAATTGTTGCAACAAGCCGGTTTCAGCCGCGGCGACCTGTTATTGATTACCGATGGAATCCACGAACGCGACATCGATCCGGCGCTCGCTGAGCTAGTCGGTGGAGAGTTTCGTCTCTCGGTGCTAGGCGTGGGCACGCTCGCGGGATCGCCGATTCCGCTCGCCAACGGCGGTTTCGTGACCGATCGAGATGGCGGGATCGTGTTGTCCAAACTGACACCCACCTCGCTCGGGCAACTCGCACAACGCGGCCGTGGCCTATATCAAGCGGCGGGGTCGCACAGCACAGAAATTGCGGCGTTACAGGGGTTCTTCGCGGCGGGGCATCGGAACACCGAGGCCACGGCAACCGATCTTAGTGCGAGCCAATGGCGTGAAATTGGTCCCTGGCTGCTGCTGCCCGTGCTCGTGTGTGGCGGACTCGCGTTTCGCAGCGGTGCGTTGATCATGATCCTGTTGATGACCGGTCTCGGCCACAGCAGCCCGGTGCGTGCTGAGTGGTTTAGAACGCCCGATCAGGCCGCACAGCGGGATTTCCGTGCCGAGCGTTACGCGCAAGCGGCGAAGATCTTCGAGAGGGAGGACTGGCGCGCAGCCAGCCAGTACCGCGCCGGCAACTTTGCGGACATGCTCGCAACGCTGAAACACGCCCAATTGGCGCCCGAGCTTTACAACAAGGGCAATGCTCTGGCGCGCCTCGGGCGCTTTGAAGCGGCGATCGAGACTTATGACCAGGCCTTGAAACTTGCGCCCGAGCTCGCCGACGCGACCTACAACCGGGATCTATTGCGCGAGATCGTCAATCAGCAGCATCCGGATGACGCACCAGAGGATAAGCAAGAACCCCCTCAAAAGAAGGACGGCAACGGCGGCGAAGCCGAAAACGACCAAGCCGACCAGGGCGAACAAGGGCAAAGTCAGGCGGACGAAGCGGGCCGCAACACCCAGATGCGACCGCCCTCACCGACCGAGGATCCGGCACAAAATGACCGCGAGACCGAGCAAGGCAAACGCGAACGTAACATGAGCAGCAGCGCGAGCCCGAATGCCTCGAGCACCGATGCTGAGCAGCAGGAGGCCGCTCTGCAACAAGATACTGATGCCCGCAAAGAAGCCGCCGGCGATCCCGAAAAGGCGCTGGCGACCGAGCAGTGGTTGCGGCAGATTCCGGACGATCCGGGCGGTCTGTTGCGGCGCAAGTTTCTCTACCAGTACGGTCGTGTCCATGACCAGGAACCAGCACAGGCAGAACCATGGTGAAGCGATTATATGGCACGAAATTCTGCGCCACCGCGCGCTGGCGCGGCGCATGGTGCAGTGTGGGCCTCGCCCTGTGGTGCGTGCTTGCGCTGGCGGTCGAAATTGAAGTGGGCATCGACCCGAATCCCCCCATCAGCGGTGAATCTTTCCGCCTTGCCTTCGTCGTCACGGGCGAGATCGACGGTGAACCGGATTTCACGCCGCTTGAAAATCAATTCGAGGTGCTCAGTCGAAACCGTCAAACATCGATCGCCTGGGTGAATGGCACACACACCCGTACCTCGACATGGGTGGTTGAGGTGCTTGCAAAGGCCGCCGGGCCGCTCGAAATCCCGGCGATTACCTTCGGCGACACACGTTCTGCGCCACTCAAGGTACCGATCACCGGCAACGCCAAGGCGACTCCCACCGACGACGGATTGTTTCTCGAGATCGACGCGGTGCCGCGCGATCCTTACATCCAACAGCAGGTCACTTACACCATTCGGTTATGGCGGCGCTACGAACTCAGCAATGCATCGTTGTCCGAACCTCACCTGAGCAGCGATGCCATCGTGCGTCCGCTCGGGGAGGATCGCCAGTTCGAAGCGGAACGTAACGGCAAACGCTATGAAATCATCGAACGCAGCTTTGCACTTTTTCCGCAGGCCAGCGGCAAGCACACCATTGAGCCGGTGACTGTGACGGCGCAGGTGCTGGAGCGCGTGACGTCATTGTTCGAGATGTTCGGGCGATCAGTGAAAACTCGGCGCATCAGTTCGGAGGCGATCGAGCTGAATGTGCGGCCGGTGCCCGCGGAATTTCCGCCGAATGCGGCTTGGTTGCCAGCCCGCAAGGTGCGCTTGAATGAAGATTGGGAGCCGGCAGATCTGCGCGCTAAGGTGGGTGATCCGGTGACGCGCACCGTCTCATTATGGGTGAGCGGTCTGACCTCCGGGCAACTCCCCGAGATGCTGCCGCCTGCGGTACCTGGGTTGAAGGCCTATCCCGATCAGCCGCAGTTGAAAGAAGACAAGCAGGATGGCGTCATCACGGCGGTGCGCCAGGAGAAGGTGGCGCTGATCCCGGCCGGTGGCGAGCATGAACTCCCGGCGCTCGACATCCCGTGGTGGAATACCGACACGAACACGCTGGAACATGCGCGCCTGCCCTCCAGGATACTGAGTGCGATCGCCGATCCCGCGCCCGCCGAACTGCCAGTGGCGGCGATCCCTAGCGCGCTTTTGCCGAACGCTGAGCAAGCGCCACCGTCGTCTTTGATGACGCCCGCCACGCCTGACTGGCGCGCGTGGCGGGGCTGGTTCGCAGTCGCCCTCTGCGCGCTGATCGGTTGGCCCGTGTCATTGATTTGGATACTGCGCTACGCGCGCGGCCGAGTGTCACCTGCCATCCCCCTGGAACACGCGCGCGAGGTGCCTAGGCTGCGAGTCGCGCGCGAGGCTGTGCTCAACAGTTGTCGGCGTCACGACCCGCTCGCCACCCGTGCAGCCCTGTTGACTTGGGCCAGCGCGCGTTGGTCGCGCGCGGCGCCGATCACCCTGGGTGCGCTCGCCGCCCTCGTCGAACCCCCGCTCGCGGCACCTATCCTCGCGCTGGACGCGGCACTGTACGGTCGCTCGGGTCTTAGCTGGCAGGGCGAAACCTTGGCGGCTGCGTTCACCGCGCACGCGAGGTTCGCGCCGGCGCGGACACCCTCCCCCGACACTTTGCCGAAAATCTTTAGGCTCGCCGGTTAAGCCTGTGCGCCGAATCACCATTCGCGCGCGAATTTTTCCACTGGTGTTGGTGCTGGCACTAATGCGGTAAAAGTTCGCTTGATTCGGGTAGAACTTGCCTCCTAGACTCCAAGTACGCCACCCGTTTTTCCGCGCCACCAAGTCCGGCGGTGCGCCTGGAGGTACTCCTTGTCCCTGGTGACTGCATCTATCTTGGCGGTTGACGATAACGCCACCATCCGTCGCGCCATTGCGATGCGGCTCGGTGCCAAAGGTTATAACGTCATCACCGCCGAGAATGGCAGTCAGGCGCTGGCCGCACTCGATAAGCACACATTTGATCTGATGCTGCTCGATCTGCAGATGCCTGGCATGCGCGGCGATGAAGTTCTGAAACTCGTTCGTGATCGCTATTCAGACACCGAACTGCCCGTCATCATGCTGGCAGCCAGCGACGACAAGCAGGATATCGCCAAGACGCTCGCGCTCGGGGCCAACGACTACGTGATTAAGCCCGGTGACCTGCCCGTGCTTCTGGCGCGCATTAAGACACAGTTGTCTTTAAGAAGCACCGCTTGGCGTCTGCACCAACATGAACTGACTATCACTCATAATACCAGGGCTCACAATACTAGGGCCCACAATCCCATGGTCGGCAGTCAGCAGCCGACCGTAGGTCTTGATGGCTTGAATGCGGGCGAGTTCGAAGACATGTGGTCGCGTAGACATGACGCCACGCTAGATCGCCGCTATGGCCTGCTCTACGACAACATGCCGATGACGTGCTTCACCTTGAATTGCAATCTCGAGATTATTTTCGCGAATCGCTTTGGCGTGCAATTTCTTGGGTATGGCGCGCATGAATTGCGCGGACGCGCGGGCGTTGCGTTCTATGCCGAGACCGATCAGGCACTTGCGCTTCAGTACTTGCAGGGCGTGCTTGATCAACCCGCACGGGTGCATCGCTGGGAAATCAGACGTCGCAAACGCAACGGCACCACACGCTGGATGCGCGAGACCGCATGCCTACTTGGACGCGGCGCAGACGCCTTGATCCTGATGACCTGCGAAGACATCGACGATACCTACAAGCTTGCCGAGAAACTTGCCTATCATGCCGCGCACGACGAACTCACTGGGCTGGCGAATCGCAAGGTGCTGGAAGAGCGTCTGAGTCGCGTGATCGACAGCGCCCATGCGGAGCAGAGCCAGCACACTCTGGCCATTGTCGATATCGATCAATTCAAGATTATTAACGATACCTGTGGTCACGACGCCGGCGACGCACTGCTCAAGCAGGCCGCGCGCGTGCTCAGTAACGTGGTGCGCAAGCGTGACACCCTCGCCCGCGTCGGTGGAGATGAGTTTGGCGTGTTATTTGAGGATTGCAGTCTGGAACAAGCTCGCGACACGGTCGAAGCAGCACGCGAAGCACTCGCCACCTATCCGTTCGAGTGGAACCAAACGGTACACCGAATTTCCGCGAGTGTCGGGCTGGTGCGGATCGACGCCCACTGCGATAGCGTGACTGCGGCGCTCAGCATGGCCGATACAGCGTGCTATGCGGCCAAGGATGCGGGTCGCAATCGCTCTCATGTGTATTGCACAGACAACGCCAGCGCCGTGAACCATCAGGACCAGATGCGCTGGGCGACCCGGATTAACGACGCCCTGCACGACAACCGATTCGAATTATCGCTACAGCCGATCACGCCAATCCGGGAAGTCCGGTCGCTTGGGGATCACTATGAGTTCCTGCTTCGCATGCGTGACGGGTGCGGCAATATCGTGATGCCAGGGGAGTTCCTGCCCGCTGCCGAACGCTACAATCTCGCGAGCACACTTGATCGCTGGGTGATTCATCACGCATTGAATTGGCTACGCACGAATCCGCACCTTCTGCAACGCCTGCACTTGTGCTGCATCAATCTGTCGGGTCAGTCCTTCGGCGATGACGGCGTCCTGCGCTCGATTCTCGACGAGCTGGACCAGGCAGGCCCCGAGCTAGCGGGCAAACTCTGTTTCGAAGTCACTGAAACCGCTGCTATCTCGGATATCGTGCATGCCACGCGGTTCATTCGATCCTTGAAGTCGCGCGGCTGTCGATTCGCGCTCGATGACTTCGGCAGCGGATTTTCTTCGTTTGCCTATCTCAAAAGCTTGCCGGTCGATTTCGTGAAAATCGATGGCGGTTTCGTGCGCGAAATCACGCGTAATTCGGTCGACCTCGCGATGGTCCGTTCGATCAACGAAATTGGTCATGTAATGGGCATGCAAACCATCGCCGAATTCGTGGAAAATCGCGACATTCTCGACGTGCTGCGCGAGATTGGTGTCGATTATGCGCAAGGCTACGAGATTGGGCGCCCTCTACCGATTACCGAATTCGCGCTGCTCTGAGCGTCCCTAACGCGGCTGGGAACGATAGTGCCGTGTGTCCTAAGTGCCCGACGAGACGAGCCTTTCCTGCACTCCCCTACGCCTGCTTTTGCGCGCAAAGTCACACTGCCGCAGCTCGAACTGGAACTCCGTCACAGTCATCTAACTCTGACATTGCAGAGGCTCCCTGCGGCGTCTAATTAACTACTTGAGCCCCCTTTTTTCAGGGGCAAGCATCAGTTTCCGGAAAAAATTGCCGATATGGATGCATCATGAGCGTCACTAGCATGGCCACGGTCTCCCGTCTTGTCCCCCCTCGCGCGGCCCAGTTGCTGGGCGAATGCCATAAAGTGGTGAGCGAACGGCTGAGCGATCTACTCAAGGTGCTGCTCGATAAGACCGACGATACCTTTTTCGAGCTCGCGAATAAGGCCGACTCCTCGTGCCGTCAGCAACTCTATTTTGATGCCATGCGCGAATTGCGCTTAAAGCGGCCGCGGCTCGAGGTTAATTTGTTCGATGGCCTGAAAGCCGACTTCGATGCCTGCTTTTGTGCGGTGGCGCCGCGGGCGCGCGTGCGATCGAATGATGATTTTGGTTCTGAATTGACCTTGGTGGCGGCGGATGACGTAGAAGAATCTCTCGCCGCGACAAATTTCGTAGAAAGCATCAAATCCCGCTGCAAACAGGAATTATTTGGCTTGCACCAACGGATCGGCCATTTATTGAATGATCCTCAATTGGCCGAGATGGGTAATCCGTTCGGTCCAGACGCACTGGGCAAGGCCTTGCGCGCCATGTGTCATCTCCTCGACGCAAATGTCGAAGCGCGCCTCACGCTGCTTAAGCTCAGCGATCGCTGTCTAGGCCCCGGACTTTACGAGTTGTACCGTGGGCTAAATGAGTTTCTGATTCGTGAAGGCGTACTACCGCGTTTAGCACACACTTTTACACGCGCCGGCCAGTCGCGCACCCGGGTGATCATCGAAACCGATAACGGCACGACAGAGGCGATCGGGCACGATATATTCTCCACCCTCGAGCAATTAATGCGTCCGGGACTGCCTGGTTCTGGCCACGGGCGCAGCGCTGGCAGCAAGCGAGCCGCGCTTGGAAACGGCGGAATGTCCGAGGTCCCAGTGCCGAGCGGCGCACCGCAATCCACGGCGAGATTTCTGACCAATCTGACCGAGCTTCAACACGGACAGGTTTCTGGTCAGTTCGCCAATCTCGATCCTGATATGTCACCGGTTGGTATGGTGAATGTGCTGCGCACCTTGCGTGATAGCGGTGCGATAGGTGAACTCAACCAGACCGACAACTTGACGCTCGATATCGTCGCTCTGTTGTTCGACTACATCCTGGACGATCCCAGTATTCCCGATCGCATCAAAGCGCTGATCGGTCGCTTGCAGATCCCGATGTTGAAAGTGGCCCTGCTCGATAAGGCGTTATTTTCCAGAAAAACCCACCCTGCACGTCAACTGCTGGATGCGCTTGCGGCGGCCGCGATAGGTTGGAGCGAAGGCTCCCAGCAGAGTGATGCGTTCTACGAGAAAATCCAATACGTGGTCTACCGGGTGGTTGAGGAATTCGATAAGGACATGGGATTGTTCTCCCAGCTTCTCGCCGAGCTCAACGGATTTCTGGCGGAAGACGAACGTCATTCGGAGCAACAGGTCGAACGATCCGCCAAATCCCTGCGTACGAAGGAGCGCATTGTGCTCGCTAAGCTGGCGGTCGACGAGGCGGTGAAATCGCGCCTCGTAGCCCCCGGCACGCGAGAATTCATCCTGCAGTTCGTGCGCGACTACTGGCGCCAGCAACTGATCGTGACCTATATCGAACAAGGCCCGACCAGTGAGGCCTGGACGCAGCAACTGATCGTGATCGATGATCTGGTGTGGTCGGTACAAACGAAAACAACGCCTGACGAAAAGCGAGAATTGACCAAGCGTCTGCCGCGACTCGTGAAAGCCCTGAAAGCGGGGATGAGGGAGCTCGAGATCGAGCCGAAAGTCTGCTCTCAGTTCCTGACCATGCTCGCGAGCGTGCACGTGGTGTCGGTCAAAAATGTAGAAGAGGCCTCGCTGGCAGAACGCCGTATTACCCACCGCGAGGTGGCCGTGGAGGCGCACGCGGCGGCACCCAGTGAGGAGGTGTTCGTCAAGAAAGCTTTGGATCGCTTGTTCGCGCGCAATTCGGTGGGGGCTACCGGGCTCGACTTCGATTTCGCCGCGCTCGAAGCCGAAGTAGCCGCCGAACCTGTCCCCGATGTGCCGGTACCAGAGGATGAGTTTCTGGAAAGCGTGATGGAACTTGACCTTGGCGACTGGTTGGAATTCACGCTCCCCGATAAAACCGTGGTGCGCTCTCGATTTACCTGGATCAGTCCCGCCACCGGACGATACCTCTTCACCGACCGGCAAGGCCGCAAAGCCTTCGACTTTCCCCTCAGCGTGCTCTGTGACCGATTCCGCGCGGATGAAGTGGTCCGCATTGCCGCCCAGCCTGATCCACTGTTCGAACGGGCCATCGGCGAATTGATGGAACGCCTCGAGCGTCAGGTCGCCTAAACAGAGGCCGTCGGCTACCCCTATCCGTTTCAGTCCAGCCCTGGCGGAGTCATTGCCCGCATCATTATTTCTGCGTTTAAGCGCATCCAAAACAATTGGTTATAAATTAACTCGGGGCTCTAGCACCCGCTTTTGACACGCGCTCCCAGCCGCTCGATGACCTGCGCACGTTCTTCGGCTCGCGGCAAACGCCGAGTCGTTTCCGGGGCCCGGAATGATCATGCTACGGTCACGTTACTGTCATGCGTTTGCAATCTGCACGCGCTAACCTTGCAAGGTCACAAAAAGTGGTGAATTACCGTGACCATCGGCACCTCCGGATATTTTCGGTCATATTCCACGAAACCAAGATTACGGTCTTTCACAATTGAGCGGACTTCCGTCACAATCCGCGCCAAGCCACGCGGAGGCTCATGACCGAATCGGTAAGGAAGCTAGCCGGCACAAGCTCTCATTCATGTGAATACGTGGCAGCAGACAACTTAGAAAATTTCAAGGAAGGATTCAAGCTATGAAAAAGATCACTTTTGCACGCGCTGCACTGGCAGGCGCCGTGATGATGGGTGCAGCTACGGCAGCAAACGCGGTCACCTTGGAAGGTGCCACGATGTGGTTCTCGTTCGACGAGACATCGCTGGACTCACTCTGGGGTGGTTTTTCGGTGGCTGGCGACAAGCTTTCGTTTGATCCCACGGAATTCACGCTCAGCAGCGCTGACAACGGGTTTGGTCTCCTCGAGCGCCAGACGCCGACAATAACGATTACCGCAAAGGACGGCTTCCATCTCACCACGATCGGTTTAAACGAGAAAGGCGACTATCTCATCAAGGCATTTGGAACGGTGCCGCTTCACGAAGTGCGCGCACAAGGACAGTTTTACGTTGACGGCACGCCAACTGAGCTCGATTCGGGTCTTTTTAGCACCCCGGCTACCAAGAGCACCCCATGGGACATCGCTGTCAGCGAGAGCTTAAACGACGTTGCGTTAACGAACGTGAAACTCCAGAACCTGCTCACTGCAGACCTATTTGCCGTCAATAACGGCAGCCAGAGCATCGGGCTTGTCTTCATCACGAAGAAAATAGTTGAAGTCTGGGCGATATCCGAAGCGGCGACAGTGGTGCCACTTCCGCCAGCCGCCTGGATGTTAGGCTCCGCCCTGGTTGGCTTGGTCGCTGTGGGCCGTCGTAAGCTCGGCGTCTAGGGCGACCTGATCTTTCATTTCTGCCGTAATGCCGAGGGCTAGCCCCCGGCATTTCCGTTTATGAGGTTTGGCGTATAGTCCGAACCACTTCGTTGACTACCGCGGGTCAATTCCTCAGTGCCGCACTCTGTTCGCTCAGCGCCCTCTCCGCTAGTCTCGGTCGAAGACCTGCGTGGCGCAGTCGGCGGCCGCACACTTTTTGAACAACTCACGTTCGATGTCCACGCCGGTGAAATTTTCGCGATCATCGGTCGTAGCGGCGGCGGAAAATCGAGCTTGTTACGGCATCTGGCCGGCCTGACTCCTCCCACCGCCGGGCGTATTCGTATTCTGGGGACCGACCTCGCAACGGCCACGCGCGCCGAACTCATCGCGATGCGGAAACGCGTAGGCGTCGCCTTCCAGAGCGGCGCCCTGCTCAATTCGCTGACCGTGCGCGAGAATATCGAACTCCCGCTGCGCTACCACACGCACCTCGATCCGGCGACGGTGCGAATCATGGTGCACCTGAAACTCGAGCTACTGAACCTGTCTGGCATCGATCATTTGCTGCCGGCACAACTCTCCGGTGGCATGTTGAAACGCGTCAGCCTCGCGCGCGCGGTCATCATGGATCCCGAACTCGTCCTACTCGACGAACCCACTTCGGGCCTCGATCCGATCAACGCGGCGGAGCTCGATACGCTGCTCGTCAAACTGCGCGATACCCTCAAACTCACCGTGGTGTTTGTCTCCCATGCAGTCGACTCGGCGCTCAGGATCGCCAATCGGGTGCTGGTGCTGGACGGCGGTCGCATGGTCGCGCTCGGCAGCCCGCAGGAAATCCGCGCGCATCCAGCCCCAGAAGTCCAGGCGCTGCTTGGCCGCATGGCCTTATGGCCGCCACCGGATGCGGATGAATATGTCTCGCGGCTGACGGCCAGCGAGGATTGAGTTTGCGAATATCTATGCCAGCACATGGCTCTATCCGTTTACTGCGGGCATGGGGCACATACTCGCTGTTTTTGGCGCGAGTCGTTCGCGCCCTCTTCCGTTCCCCGGGGCAGTTCAGCGCGCTGCTGGTGCAGGTTCACCGAATTGGCGTTCGCTCGCTGCCGGTCATCGCCGTCGCCGGTGTGTTTACAGGCATGGTCATCGCCGTACAGTTTTTCGATACCTTGGTGCGCTTCGGGTCGCGCGGCCTGCTGGGTACAGCCGTCGGCTTGAGCCTGATCCGCGAACTGGGTCCGGTGCTGACCGCCTTGATCGCGATTGGTCGCGCGGGCTCCGCGAGCTGTGCGGAGATGGCGATCATGCGTAGCGATCAACAGATCGATGCGATCGAATGTATGGCGATCGATCCGCATGCGTACCTGCTCGCACCTCGGCTACTCGCGTTTCTGATCGCGCTGCCGCTCTTGACGGCCATCTTCGAGGTGTTCGGAATCTGCGGCGGGGTGGCGGTCGCCTGGTCGAGTTTCAGCGAAAGTCCCGATCAATTTCTCGGGAATATGGCCGATGGCGTGGTAACGCGCGACGTCGTGATGAGTGGGATTAAATCGCTCGTTTTCGGATTACTGATCGGCTGGTTATGCCTGGGCACGGGTTATCTGAGCGCAGGTCATAACGGTGCTGAAGGGGTGAGTCATACCACCACCAATGCCGTGGTGATAGCATCCCTGGCAGTATTGTTCATGGACTATGTGCTTAGTGCATTACTGCTGTAACTGTCCGCCGCGCGCCAGATCATGCAACGACCAGTGACCGAACTCAGCGTGGGGGCATTTGTACTGCTAGGCTTGGCCTGCCTCGCCTACCTGTCTGTGCAACTTGGCGATTTTGAGCTCGGCCAAAATGACCCATTGCGGATCACGGCGCGCTTTACCTCTGCCTCCGGCTTGCGCACGGGTGCCTATGTGGAAGTGGGTGGCGTGCGCTCGGGGGCGGTGCGCAGGATTACGCTTGATCCGGAGACCTATGAAGCCGTGGTTGAAATGCACCTCGATCCCGAGGTCCGTCTGCAAACCGATACGATCGCCTCGATCCGAACTGCGGGACTTATAGGGGACAAGTTCATCAAACTCGCACCGGGCGGCGGCGACGAGATCATCGCTTCGGGCGGAGAAATTACCGAGACCGAGCCGTCGATCAGCCTCGAAGAACTGATTAGCAAATACATATTCGAGGGGCAAACGAAGGGTACCGGACAGACACCGCTAGAATGATCCACTGTCGCAAGAGGCTTGCGGCGCAGTTCTCGGCGCGAGCGCAGTCATCGAGCGCGGCCACACCCCGTCATTCCCAGACCCGCACTTATCTGGAATCCATCCTCGATTTAGGGGCTAGCGGCCGGCTTTATCCGCCGACGGTCGGCACGGCCCCACCGTGAGTCGCTTTGTAGTTCGTGATGCGTCCTTCGAGATCCTTCAATAAGCCGTCCATGCCCTGCGATTTGACGATGGCATCGAAGGTGTTGCGATAATTGTTGACCAAGCTCACGCCTTCGATCACGACATCGTAGGCGAACCACTCGCCGTCATTGTTCTTGAGCTTGTAGTTGACTGGAATGCGATTCGCATCGGTCACGATAAAAGTCTCGACGACCGCGCGGTCCCCCTTGATGGTTTCTTTAGCGTAATCGATGCGCTGATTGGTGTAGGACTCGATCCTCGTGCGGTAGGTGTCTTCAAGGTATTGTGAGAAAAACTCCACGAACTGCCGCTTCTCTTCCTTGGTCGCCGCCTGCCAGTTGGTGGCGAGTACGCTTTGCGACATGCTTCGAAAGTCGAAACGGGCGTCGATGGTTTGTCCGATTTGGGTCCAGGTTTCCTCGCGGGTAGTCGCCTTACTTTGCAGAATAGAGATGATCTTCTCGACCGTCTCGCGTACCGTCCTGGTCGGTCCTGTGTTGGCTAATGCCTGCGCGACAAATCCGAACATCAGAACTATCGCGCCCCATTGTCGCCATGAGAGATGCTTGTGCATGGTGTGTTCGATGTCCTTGTCTCGGTTGCTAGGTGCCGACCAATTTCGTCAGGCCGACTGGCACGACATAATCTCCGATCTCGAATGATTCTACCTTCTCGCCGATCGGATGCTCGGTGAAGCATAGAGTGGTGGCCAGCACTTCTGCCATCACATATGAGCGATGTGCTTCGACGGCGGCGAGGAACTCGTCGTTGCCCGCAACCTCAAGCCCAATCCGGTCGGTCAATTCGAGATCCATCGCTTTGCGCATCTGCTGGATTCGATTGACGAGTTCTCGCGCATAGCCCTGACGCTGCAGCGCCGGTGAAATCTCAGTATCGAGGGCCACAGTCACGCGACCTTCCTGCGCCACGGACCAGCCACCGACCTCCTCGCTGATGATTTCGAGGTCATCTGGGCCCAGCAGCAGCGATCCCCCGTCAATGGCCAAGGTTAGGCTGCCTTTAAGCAGAAAATCATTGAGAGTCACGCTGTCCAGGCCTGATATACGCGCGGCTACCGCCTTCATATCCTTACCGAGTCGGGGGCCCAAGGTCTTAAAATTAGCCTTGGCAGTCCGCGCCACCACGCTACTCGCGTCCGTGATGAACTCGATTTCCTTGACATTGACTTCGTCCAGAATAATCTCGCGCACGGCCTCTACCAGCTCGCGGCGTACGCCGCTGACCCCTTCGACCAGCAGGATGCGCCGCAGCGGTTGGCGCACGTTGATGCGTGCCTTGTTCCGCAGCAACAGCACGAGCGAGACCACCGTGCGCGCCATGTCCATGCGTGCTTCGAGATCCGCATCAACCATGGTCGCCTCGTAAGGCGGGAAATCCGTCATATGCACTGAAGGCACCTTGGCGAGACCGGACCCTTCGTTCAACGCGCGAAACAGCCATTCACCGAAGAAGGGCGCCAACGGACTCATCATGCGCGCGATTGCGTCTAGACATTCGTAGGTCGTCTGATAGGCGCAGAGTTTATCGTGTGCACTGTGTTCGCTGCTCGCATCCGAAGATTTCTTCGCCGCCCAGAAGCGCGGACGCGAGCGTCGGATATACCAGTTCGAGAATTCATCGAGAAAACTCTCAACCGCACGCGCGGCGCGTGTCGCGTCGTATTCGGCGTAGGCGGTGTCTGCCTGCAGGATCGTCGAGTGCAGGCGACTCAGAATCCAGCGATCGAGTTCCAGGCGGGAGGCCGGCGGAATCGGCGCCTCCGCATAGCGGAATCCATCGATATTGGCGTAGCTCGCCATGAAGCGATAGGAGTTCTCGAGCGTGCTGAAGAACTTGTTACGCGTCTCGGTGAGTCCGCGTGGCGCGAACTTCATGTTGTCCCATGGTGGCGAATTGGCCATCAGATACCAACGCACTACATCCGCCCCATGTTCCGCGACCGTTTTGAAGGGGTCGATGGTATTGCCCTTGGTTTTGGACATCTTCTCGCCCTTCTCGTCGAGAATCAGTCCGTTGACGACCACATTCTTAAACGCGATGCTATCCATCGTCAGGGTCGCGATCGCGTGCAGGGTATAGAACCAGCCGCGCGTCTGATCTACCCCCTCGCAGATGAAGTCGGCCGGGAAGTTCCGCTCGAACACGGCTTTGTTCTCGAACGGATAATGCCATTGCGCGAACGGCATCGCGCCGGAGTCAAACCACACGTCAATCACATCGGGCACGCGGCGCATCGTGCCACCGTCCGGCGCGGGCCAGGTAAGTGCATCGACGAACGGGCGGTGCAGATCGAGCGCCTGATCGGCCGGCAGGCTAGTGCCACACTTCTCGCGCAGTTCCGCGATGGATCCGATCACCTCGAAATATTCGGAGTCCGGGGCGTCGGACACCCAGATCGGTAAGGGGGTGCCCCAAAAGCGTCTTCGACTCAACGCCCAGTCCACGTTGTTTTCGAGCCAGTTGCCGAACCGCCCATCGCGAATCGCGGGCGGTTGCCAGTTGATGGTTTGATTGAGCGCAATCAGGCGCTCTTTCACTTGGGTGGTGCGGATAAACCAGCTCTCTACCGGGTAACTCATCAAGGGCGTGCCCTTGCGCCAATCATGCGGGTAGTTATGGAGATAGGAATCCTGTCGATACAGAAGTCCGCGGCTGGTGAGGTCTCGATTGATGACCCGATTGGCATCCTTGAACCACAGCCCGGCTACCAGCGGCGCGGCCGCGAGAAACTTGCCATCCGCGCCGACCGGATTGACCAGCGGCAGCCCCTCGCGCTGCCCGACCTCGTAGTCTTCTGCACCGAAGGCGGGCGCGATATGCACGATGCCCGTGCCGTCCTCAATCGCAACATACTCGGCCGTGATCACGCGCCAAGGTGCGCCGGTGCGCGGTGTTTCTGGCACTTCATAGAGCGGCGTGTAGCGCAGCCCGGCGAGTTCGCGCCCAGTCATTCGGGCCAGAATTTCATAGTCACAGCGCAGGCAATCCAAGCGCGCCTCGGCCAGGATCAGCTGCTCCTGGATGCCTGCCTGCGTGAGCGCGACTTTGACATATTGAATATCCGGTCCGACCGCTAAGGCGACATTCGAAATGAGTGTCCAGGGCGTGGTGGTCCAGGCCAGCAGAGAGGTGTGCTCGTGCGTCTCGAGCCGGAATCGGACGTAGGCGCTGGGATCAGTGATTTCCTTGTAGCCGAGGCTGACTTCGTGAGAGGACAGCACAGTGCCGGTACCCGGGCTGTACCAGGCAATTTTGTAGCCCTTATAAAGCAGGCCGCGTTCAAATATGCGCTTGATCAGCCACCACACAGATTCGATATACGGGGTGTGATAGGTGACGTAGGGATGTTCCAGATCGACCCAGTAACCCATCTGCCGAGTCAGCGTATTCCACTCTGCGGTATAGCGATTGACGCTGTCGCGGCAGGCTTGATTGAACGCAGCTATGCCGTAAGCCTCGACTTGCGCGTGCCCGTCTAACCCGAGCGCTTTCTCGACTTCAATTTCGACCGGCAGACCATGGGTGTCCCACCCGGCTTTGCGTTCAACGCTGAAACCTTTGAGGGTTTTATAGCGACAGAACAAATCCTTGATGGTACGGCTGAGGACATGGTGGATGCCGGGCCGACCGTTGGCGGTGGGTGGACCTTCGTAGAAGGTAAAGGTGGGTCCCTCGCGTCGATATTCGAGGCACCGTTCGAAAATATTCTCACGTTCCCAAAAGGCCAGGATCGCCTGCTCCAACGCGGGTTGTGAAAGATTTTTGATTTCTGGGAAGGGCTGGGACATCGCGCTATTGCTGGGCTCACGGAAGGGCGCGAGTATAGCCTATGGCACGGTGTATTCGGAGGTTTGCCGTGCTGTCGGTCGGTGAATTGACCGCCGCCAGACCGCGACTTTGTGCTATGTTTTCTGGGCTCGCGTGAGTCGAGCCTTGGGTCTGCCACGGCCGCTGTCCCGGGGTAATGCTTGGTAATTGAATGCGCATCACAGAGATCCCCTTCGCATGAGTGCTTCCCCGGTCCTGGATTTTCTCGAATTTGTCGAAGGACAGAAAGATCAGACCCTCCAGGGACTGCTGGACAAGGTCCTGCAGAAAAGCCGGCTGATGACCAAAGCCGAGGCGGGGACGATTTTCATCACCCGGCGACGCCGCAATCAGCGCTGGCTCGAGCCAGTTAGCGTGCAGAATGACGCGGTACCCGTCAAACGTGCCGAATTCGTGGTGCCAATCGGACCGGGCACAATCGCCGGACAGGTCGCGTACACCGGGAAAACGCTGCTCATCGAGGACGTCTATCAGATCCCGCAAGGCGCGCCGTTCAAGTTCGATCCGGTACGCGAACACAAGGGCTATAAGACGCGCTCAATGTTCTGCTTCCCGCTCAAGAATTATCAGGATGAAGTCGTCGGGATCGCACAACTAATCAACTGTCGTGCGAGTGTCGGTGCCCTACCGGGACCATTCGCCCCCGGCGTAGTCGATCTGGTGGCCCTCATTTCTCGTGTAATTGGGCATTCGATCGAGCGTGCAGCGCTGCTCGATGAAATCAAGGCCAAGAATATCAAGCTCCGCGATCGGAATCGCCAGCTCAATGACCAGCAAGCGCACATTGCCACCTTGCAAGTCGAAACCGAAGGTGCGTTCCAACTCTCGATTGAATTGCTGGCGCGCGCGGCGGAGATTCACGATGCAGAAACCGGCGAACACATCGTGAGGGTCAACGAATACAGCTTCTTTATCGCCAAGCAACTCGGCGAGTCGCAGGCCTGGTGCGACGAGATCCGGTACAGTGCGCAACTCCACGATGTCGGCAAAATGAGTGTGGATTCGGCGGTCTTGAAGAAGCAAGGCGCGTTGGATCCCGCTGAGCGCGCCGAGATGAACAACCACACCGTATACGGCCACCGTATTCTGGCCTCCTCGCCGCGCCTCAAGATGGGCGCCGAGATCGCGCTCCACCATCACGAAAAATGGGACGGCACCGGCTACCCTAACCGCGTAAAGGGCACGGAGATCCCGCTTGCTGCGCGCATTGTGCAAGTGGCCGACATCTACGACGCCCTACGCTCAGTGCGCCCGTACAAGCCCGCCTTCACCCATCAGAAGACCGTTGACATTATTACGATGGGCGATGAACGCATTGATCCCCGCGCCCACTTCGACCCGGCGCTCGTTGAGTTGTTTGGTCGGCATCACGAGGAATTCGCGCGGATCTGGGATCGGCTCCACGATTGAAAATCGATGGGGCGAAAAGATGCGGTGGTGAAAACTCTGAAGCGCTTCATTCCGGAAATCGCGAGAAGCACTCTGGAATGACCAGGCTGCCAGCAATCACGCGCGTCAAGTCGCGTTATTTTAGAGGGCCTTGTCGATGCAATCCGGCCAGCGCCTCGACCGCCATCTGTCGGATCTGCTGCACCATCGCCGACAGACCATTGCTGCGGGTGGGCGAGAGGTGGTCCTCGAGTTGAATTTTGCGAATGAATTCGGGCGGTGTCGAAATGATGTCTGCCGGTCGACGATTTGAGTACACCTTAACCAGCATCGCGATGAGCCCGGCCACAATTGCGGAATCGCTGGTGGCGTGGATCTGCAAGCGACCTTCCTGCATCTCAGTCACGATCCAAACCTGCGACTGACATCCTTTCAGGCGGTACTGCTCAATTTGCCATTCCCCCGGAAACGGTGGCGCCTGGCGGCCGAGATCGATGATGTACTGATACCGGTCCGTCCAATCCTCCAGCAACTGGAAGGTCTCGACGATTTCATCCTGCGCCGCCACCAGTTCGGTTGCCGTGCTCAGCTGGGGTAAATTCGAGGCAATGTTCATTCGGGAGTCCTGTACTTACTCTACGCGCCACTGCGTGCCACTGGGGCCATCCTGGATCGAGATCCCCATGGCGACTATTTCGGCGCGCACCCGGTCCGCCGTGGCCCAGTCTCGCGCTGCGCGCGCGACAATGCGCAGGGCGATCAAGGCCTCAATCCGTGCCACATCCAAGGTACCCGTGTGCGTGGTCGAGAACCACGCTGCGGGCGTCTGTTGCAGCAATCCTAGCTCTGCGCCACAGGCGAGTAACTCTCCTTTGCAACGTCGCTGATCGGCGATTTCCGAGGCCGTGTTGGCCTGGGTCGCGAGCGCCATCAGCACGGAGATAGCGCTCGGCGTGTTCATGTCATCATCCATCGCGGTGGTGAATGCGCTAGGCGCCGCCCGCTTGACGTGTTCCACGGGAGCGAGCCGCTGCAACGCGCCATACAGGCGATCGAGCTGTGACTTGGCCTGATTGACCAGATCGTCACTCCAACTGATAGGCTCCCGGTAACGTCCTTTAATCAGCGCCAGGCGCAGCGCCTCTCCTGGGAAACGCTTTACCAGATTCTGCACCAGCAGGACGTTGCCAAGCGACTTCGACATTTTTTCGTCATCGACTTCGACAAAGCCGTTGTGCACCCAGTAACGGCAGAATATCTCGCCGCCATGCGCGCAGGTGCTCTGCGCGAGCTCGTTTTCGTGGTGAGGAAATTTGAGATCGTTCCCACCGCCGTGAATATCGATCGTGCGCCCGAGGTGTTGCTCGCTCATGGCCGAACACTCGATGTGCCAGCCGGGGCGCCCGTAGCTCCAGGGGCTATCCCAGCCGGGCAGTCCTTCGGTTGAGGGTTTCCAGAGCACGAAATCCGCCGGATCGCGTTTGAACAGCGCCACTTCGACCCTTGACCCCGCAATCATTTCATCGCGAGTGCGGCCCGCCAGCTGACCATAAGCCGCAAACGTTGACACCTCGAACAACACATGGCCTTCGGCGACATAGGCGTGGCCACTGCCGAGCAAGGCTTGAATCATCGCGATCATCGCGGGGATGTGGTCTGTTGCGCGCGGTTCGATCACGGGCGGGAGCACGCCCAGTGCGGCGACGTCGCGGTGATAAATCTCAGTGTAACGCGCCGAAATCGTCGCGATCGGCACACCCTCATCACGCGCAGCCTGGTTGATTTTGTCGTCGATGTCGGTAATGTTTCGCGCATACACCACCTGGGGAAAGTGACGTTGCAGCACGCGATACAGCACGTCATAGACCACTGCGGCGCGTGCATTGCCAATATGGGGCGGGTTGTAGACCGTTGGCCCACACGCATACATCGTGACCCGAGCAGGATCGAGCGGGATGAATTCTTCTTTTTGACGAGTCAGGGAATTGTGCAGAAATAACGGCATGGTGCTTGATTCATCAAGGGGCCTGGCGGGCACGGATTGTACCCGGAATTCCCCTGGCTCGTTGCGGATAACCGCGAAATCAGTGAATCTATGCGACCGAACGGACAGTTCAGGAAATGCCGCTTAAAAACGGCCGATACCCCATCATTCTCTAGACCACACCGGAGGCCTGATCTATGCAGAGCAATAAGCACTGGGGAATCCCCGCATTCGCCCTCTCCATCGTCCTTTCCGGGCCAGTGAGCGCCGCCGATTACGAGCTGGATTTAAGTCATTCGTTCATCCAGTTCCGAATATCCCACCTGGGCTATAGCGTGCTGAACGGCCGTTTCAACGATTTCGCGGGCACCCTCAAATGGGATAAGGCGGCGCCAGCTGATGCGAATATCGCGCTGACGATCAAGACCACCAGCATCGATTCCAACTGGGCAGAGCGCGACAAACACCTGCGCAGCGCTGATTTCCTGGATGTGGAAAAATTCCCGGTAGCCACTTTTAAAAGCACCAAATTCACGGGCGATGCGACCGCCGGCAAGCTCGAAGGAGACCTCACGTTACACGGGGTGACCAAGCCCGTGACCTTGGAGGTTAAAGCGGTCGGCGAAGGCGCGGATCCCTGGGGTGGCTATCGCGCCGGTTTCTCTGGCACGACGATGCTCAAGCGCTCCGATTTCGGCATCAGTTATGACCTCGGGCCGACTTCCGAGACCATGTACTTTGATTTGTTTATCGAAGGCGTTCGTCAGAAATAGGCTGCGCGCGGTTATGAAAAA
This sequence comes from Pseudomonadota bacterium, assembly GCA_043734785.1. Classification (GTDB taxonomy): domain Bacteria; phylum Pseudomonadota; class Gammaproteobacteria; genus CAIKBL01. Next base: position 21,283 of record JAYTEX010000066.1, read on the forward strand.
AACCCGTCTGCTGGCGGGTTTTTTTTGACCGGCTTGCTCAGCGCCAGAGCATGCGGGCGAGAATACCGTCGCGATCGATGAATTGATGCTTGAACGCTGCCGCCGCATGCGCCAATGCCAAAACCCCGGTGCCGTAGGCGGACCAGAAATGAATCTGAATCGCGGCATCGCGCAATGCGGTGTTCACGTCAATGACCGGGGGGATCTCGAACCAGCCGAAGATGTCGACCGGTTTACCCGCCGAAGTCGAGATCAGATAGCCCGTGATCGGGATCAGCAGCAGCATGAGCAGCAGAATATGGTGCACGGCCGTCGCCGCCGCTCGCTGGAATCGTCCGATGCTAGCCGGATAGTCGGGAGACGCGGAAATCACTTTCCAGCACAGCATCAGCGACCCCAGGACCAGCACGAGCAGCCCTAAGGCTTTGTGCCAGGACAACGCTGCGTTGTACCAGCGATCGAAGTAGGTGAGATCGACCATGTACCAGCCGAGCCCGATCAGTGCAAAAATCAGCACAGCGGTCCACCAATGCAACACCTTCGTCACCAGTCCATAGCGCTGTGCCGAATTACGCAACATGAATGAAAATGCAGGTCCGTTTTCTCATTGGGGCGCAAGTCGAGAGGGTCAATTAATGGCGCTTTTCAGCACCTCCACCAGGTCGGTTCGCTCCCAGGAGAATCCACCGTCGGCGTCTGCTTTGCGGCCAAAATGACCGTAGGCGGCAGTTCGTGCATAGATCGGGCGATTGAGATTCAAGTGGGTACGGATCCCGCGCGGCGTTAAATCCATCACCTCTAATAACACAGATTCCAGTTTTGCCGCGTCAATCTTCGCCGTGTCATGGAGATCGACATACAAGGACAGCGGTTTCGCGACGCCGATCGCATAGGACAATTGAATCGTGCAACGATCGGCCAGGCCTGCTGCCACCACATTTTTGGCGAGATAGCGCGCCGCATAGGCGGCCGAGCGATCGACTTTGGAGGGGTCCTTGCCCGAGAACGCGCCGCCGCCATGAGGGGCGGCACCGCCGTAGGTATCGACAATAATTTTGCGGCCTGTGAGGCCGCAATCGCCATCCGGTCCGCCGATCACGAAGGCACCCGTCGGGTTGACATGCCACACGGTATCCTTCGTGATCCAACCGTCCGGCAGCGCCTGGCGTGCGTACGGCTCGATGACGGAGCGCACATCGTGCGAGGTCATCTTGACATCGAGGTGCTGGGTCGAGACGACAATCTGGGTGGCCGCCATCGGTTTGCCATTCTCGTAGCGCACCGTGACTTGGCTCTTAGCATCCGGCCCCAGCAGCGTGGTTTCGCCGGACTTACGTGCCGTCGCCAGTAATTGCAAAATGCGGTGCGCATAATAGAGCGGTGCGGGCATGAGATCTGCCGTCTCGGTGCATGCATAGCCGAACATGATGCCCTGATCCCCCGCGCCCTCGTCCTTGTCACCGCCAGCGTCCACTCCTTGCGCAATATCCGCTGACTGCGCATGCAGCAGGACTTCGATCCGAGCGCGCTCCCAGTGGAAGCCTTCCTGCTCGTAGCCGATATCCTTGATGGCAAGTCGTGCCAGATGTGTGACGAGATCGGGTGTGACCGTGCTTGGGCCACGTGTTTCACCCGCGATCACGACTCGATTGGTGGTGGCGAGCGTTTCGCATGCCACCCGTACCTGCCCCGGATCGAGGCCCACGGCCGCAGCCTCGCGAAAATACGCATCGACCACTTCATCCGAAATACGATCGCAGACTTTATCGGGATGACCTTCCGACACGGATTCACTGGTAAAAAAATGGGACGCTCGCACGCGCGGATTCCTCCTTCTGCATTCATTGGGCCTCAGGGCAACGTCGCGGGATTATGCCGCAGTTTGGGGATAGATGCGCACTTCAGCCTCGCACCTCGTGCGGTGCGAGGTCAGTCCGCGACCTGCAGCACAATTTTGCCCATGTGGGCGCTCGACTCCATCAGCGTGTGCGCGGCGGCGGCGTCGCTCAGCGCAAAAGTCTTGAAGACGTGGGTTCGATAGTGCCCGGAAATGATCAACGGCCATACGGCCTGTTCCACGCTGGCGGCGATCGCCGCCTTTTGTGCGATGGACTGCGGGCGCAGGGTCGAGCCTGTGATCAGCAAACGCTTGGTCAGCATCGGCGCGAAATTGACCTCTGCCTTCGGGCCCTTCAGAAACGCGATCATCGAATAACGACCATCGGCGGCCAACAGACTCAGGTTTTTCTCGACGTAGGGCCCAGCCACCATGTCCAGCACCACGTTTACCCCGAGCCCCGCATTCAAGTTGCGCACGGCGTCAACCCAGTCATCGCGATAGTCAAGCGCGTGATCGGCGCCCAGCGCCAAGCAGTAGTGGCGCTTCTGTTCACTGCCGACGGTGGTAATGACGGTCGCGCCGGCCGCTTTGGCGAGTTGAATTGCCGTCGTGCCGATGCCGCTGCTGCCGCCATGAATCAGGCACCAGTCCCCAGCTTGCAGACCGGCGCGCGTGAACAGGTTGTACTGTACGGTGAAGGTCGTCTCCGGCAAGCTCGCCGCTTCCGCCGCTGAATATCCAGGTGGCCAGGGCAGGCAATGCGACCCCTGCGCGCGGCAGTACTCGGCATAACCGCCGCCATGCGTTAACGCGACGATTCGATCGCCCACCTGCCAACGTGGTGTCGCCGGACCAAGTGCCACAATATCACCCGCAATTTCTAGGCCAGGTAATGGGCTGGCATCGGGGGGCACGCGATAGAGCCCCGCACGTTGCAGACAATCCGGGCGGTTGACGCCGGCGGCACGCACCCGCACCAGCACTTCGCCGGGTCCCGGTGCTGGGACATCGAGTGTGACCTTGCGCAGGACTTCGGGACCGCCCGGAGTGGACACTTCGACTGCCTGCATGCGGGACGGGATAGTCATCGAGAGAATCCTCTTGGGGGTTTCACGACGGAGCCTGGCAGCCCCATCAGTCTCAACGTTGAAAAAGTATTCGTGCGGAGTTTTGTTACACTCCCCCACCAGTATACCAACCGATAGCGATCCCATGCCGACCACTCGTCACACACGTTTGCTGATTCTCGGATCCGGGCCTGCCGGCTACACGGCCGCCGTCTACGCCGCACGCGCGGCGCTCGAGCCGGTCCTGGTCACCGGTCTCGAGGTGGGCGGACAGATGACCACCACGACCGAGGTCGACAACTGGCCGGGTGACGACCATGGCGTGCAGGGGCCAGACTTAATGGTGCGCATGCAGCGGCACGCGGAACGTTTTGGGACCACGCTGTTGAACGATCACATTCACACCGCGCGCCTGGGCCAGCGTCCATTCGTGCTCGAAGGCGATCAAGGCATCTATACCTGTGACACGTTGATCATCGCGACCGGCGCGTCCGCCAAGTACCTGGGCATACCTTCGGAAGAAGCGTTCAAGGGCAAAGGCGTCTCGGCCTGTGCCACGTGCGACGGATTTTTCTACCGCAACAAACCGGTGGCCGTGATCGGGGGCGGGAATACTGCGGTCGAAGAAGCTTTGTATCTCTCTAATATCGCCTCTCATGTCACTGTCGTGCATCGGCGGGATTCATTTCGCGCCGAGAAAATTATTAGCCAGCGTCTGTTCGAGAAAGCAGCGCTTGGCAAGGTATCTATCGAGTGGAACCATGAGTTGGATGAAGTGCTGGGTGACGCGAGCGGGGTCACCGGTATCCGCATCCGAGCCCTCGAGAACGCGCAGGCCAAAGAAATTCCGCTGCACGGCCTATTTATCGCGATTGGCCATAAACCCAATACGGATATCTTCGCGAACCAGCTCGAGATGCACGGCGGCTACATCAAGGTGCGCAGCGGTACCGATGGCTTTGCGACCGCCACCAGCGTGCCCGGCGTGTTCGCTGCGGGCGATTGCGCGGATCCAATTTATCGACAGGCGGTCACGTCGGCCGGCTCAGGTTGCATGGCCGCCCTGGATGCGGATCGTTATCTGGAAGGTCTTAAATAGGGCACGGATAGCGCGCCACGAGCGCGCGATAGACGTCATCCCGGAAACTCGGCGCGTTGCTGTCGAGTCCCTCCAGGATCTCGACGAGATGTGCATTGTCTTCCCGGTCATGCCAGGTTTTCAGGTAGGTTCCGGTCTTGTACCCATGGTCCTGGCGGAAGAAGTTGAGTACGTTTTTACCCATATAGGCACGATACAGGGCATCGAAATCGCGCCCGATGTCGGCGAGCAGTGACGGCACCATCGCAACCAGGAACTCGCGTGTTTCCAGTGCGTGACGGGCCAAGGTTTCCACATCGCACAGAAAGCCTCGTGATGGCTGCGGCTGCAGCCATTCCTCGACGATTGCGGCCGCCGCGCGCGCGTGATCGCGATCGGCACGAATGCGGATGCTGAGCCCAAAATGCCAGATGTCCACGATCTCGAGCATCGCCTGCTCAACATCCCTGTGGGAGGCCTTCCACCACTTCCAGCCACCGTAGTGATCCATCAGTTCGGCGCATTCGATCCAGATTGCGCGGTACCATTCTCGCCCGCGCGCCTGCCAATCAGGATCGACGCGCGAGTTGATTTCTGCCTGCAGCGCCAGCATGGCGCTCGTTTTCGCCATCAGCCGCGCGTTAGGCGCGGCATTCGCGTGGCTCACTCAGTCGTGAACGTGAAGTTGTCGCCTTTGGCGCGCACGCGCACGGCATGCGGCGGTGGGAAATGCGCGGGCATCAACAGCGCATTTTTTTCCGCACAATATTCCATGAGCCGGCGGCGGGTTTTTGCCGACTGCTCCGGGACATCGCAGAAGCCACTGCTCCACTCGGGGCGCAACACTTGCACGGCGTGATGGAGCGCATCGCCCGCGAACAGCGCGTGTTGCCCTTTTGATTCGACCTTGAGCACGATGAGGCCGTAGGTATGGCCCGGGGCCGGCTCGATAATGAGGCCGTCTTCCAAGGCATGCGTGCCTTCGATCATCGTCGCCTGCCCTGCTTCGATCACGGGCAATACGCTGTCATTGAATACCCCGTCGTTGATGGCGGCTTTCGGATAACGGGTGTCGGCCGGATTCCACTGGTCGTACTCCGCGCGCGAGAAGATGTATTTTGCGTTGGGAAAGGTCGGCACCCACTTGCCGTTCTTGAGTTGCGTGTTCCAGCCGCAATGATCGACGTGCAGGTGGGTACACATGACCATATCGACTTCTTCCGGACGCACCCCCGCCGCCGCGAGCTTATCCAGGTACGGTGTATTGAGTTGATGCGCGAGTTCAAAGGTCGGCCGGTTTTTGTCATTTCCGCAGCAGGTGTCGATCAGAATGGTGTGATGGGCCGTCTTTAGGATCCAGGTGTGGATGCTCAGCTTGAGCCCTTTGGTGACCGGATTGATGCAGAACGGAATCAACAGATCGCGATTTTCGTCGACCACTTCCTGTTGCATGTTCGGTACCAGCACCTCAGCAGGGAAACCGTCGTCCACTGCGAGCTCGATTGCTAAGTCGACCTGGAGGTCACCGATTTTCCGTTTACTCATGCGTGCTCATCCTCTGTGGTGGGTGATAATTGACGGGCGGATATTAGCCGGCGCGAGGCCATTTAGGTAATCTTCTTGCGCGTCACGCGATTATTGCCACGACCTGGCAGACCCGAGGACTCACTATAACCCCTGGCCTAATCCCTGGCCCAGTCCTTGGCGTGAACGGTGCCGCCAGCGTTGGCTTCGAGCGCAAAGAAAGCCGCGACATCAGCTAGTTGACTCGTCTCCGGCATCGGCGGCAAAGCGCGAAGGAAGGTCCGGCCATAGCCTTTGGTCTTCAAACGTGGATCGCATAACACCAGCACGCCGCGGTCCCCGACATCGCGAATCAAACGGCCCGCCCCTTGTTTCAACATTAACGCCGCCACCGGCAGTTGATACTCGCGGAAGGGGTCGTGGCCGCGGGATTCGAGCCGCTTGGCGCGCGCGCGGAAGACCGGATCGTCCGGCGGCGCGAACGGGAGTTTGTCGATGATCACACATGATAACGCGTCACCACGCACGTCGACCCCCTCCCAAAACGTCGCCGTGCCGACCAGCACGGCATTGCCAAGGCGCTTGAACTCTGCGAGCAATGCGGCACGCGGCGCTTCCCCCTGGACCAGCACAGGGAAAGATAAGCGCGCGCGTAACGGCCCGGCGTAGTAGTCCAGGGCACGGTAACTCGTACACAGTAGGAAGGCCCGCCCGCGACTTAAGGCAATGACCGCGAGCGCAGTTTCCACCACCGCCGCAAGATATCCTTCCTGATTGGGTGCGACTGACAGCCGCGGCAGGTACCGCACGGTTTGACGTGCGAAATCGAACGGACTTTCCCAACTCGCCGCCTGCGCTTCCTCCAAGCCCAGTTCGCGCCGAAAATGCCCAAAATCCCCATCAATCGCCAAGGTGGCTGAGCAAAAAATCCAGGTCGCGGCGTACTGTTCGAGACGCGTGCGGAACTGCTCGGCAACAGCCAGTGGCGTGGTGTGCAAGACGAACCCACGCGCCGAGGCTTCGAGCCAACGCACCCAGTCGTCGTCAGTGGGGTCTGTGAACTGGGTCAAGCGAGTTTGCAGTTCGGCACAGCGGCGCCAGCAGGTTTCGAGTTGGGGACCACGCGCGGCGGCCGCCTCCAGGTTCGTGCCAACCGTCGTCAATGTCGCGCCGATCCCGTTTAGCGCCTGGGTGACCGCGCGCTGGCCGGCGAGCTGCGCGTAATCCTGCTTGCCTTGAAAACGCGCGTACTCGGTCTGTGCCCATTGGGTAGCGTTTTCGAGCGCACGCAGGGCGTCGCGCAGGGTCGGCATATCGGGGGCTTCGCTCAGCAAGCCTTTCGTTGCATCGCGCACGAGATCGCGCAATTGACGACTCGAAATGGCGTGCCCGAACGCGAGCGCCGCCAGCTCGGGAAGTTGGTGGGCTTCGTCGACGATGATCACGCGCGCCGTCGGCAATAATTCACCGAAGCCTTCCTCGCGCAGCGCCATGTCGGCAAACAGCAGATGGTGATTCACGATGACGACGTCGGCGGCCACCGCGCGCCTACGCGCCTTCACCACGAAGCAGCTATCGAAACTCGGGCAGGCCTGGCCGAGACAGTTGTCTACCGTCGAGGTGACGTGTGGCCAGAGCGGTGCGTCTTCGGGAATTTCCCGCAGTTCGGCAATGTCGCCCTGATCGGTCTGGCCCGACCAAGCCGCGATACGGGCGAGGAGTACTTCGTCTTCCGGCCATAGCTCGGGCTGACCCTCAGCCTGCGCGAGGCGATGCAGGCACAGATAGTTCGCCCGCCCTTTCAGCAGCGCACAGGTCAATGCACTGCCGAGCGCGCGACTGACGAGGGGCAGATCCTGAAAGAACAGTTGATCCTGCAGCGTACGGGTGGCCGTACTGACCAAGGTGCGCAGCCCGGCACGCAGCGCCGGCACCAGATACGCAAAGGTCTTGCCGGTGCCGGTTCCCGCCTCGACCAGCAGTTGCGCGCGCGAAGCGATCGCCGTGGCTACTGCGTCGGCCATTGACTGCTGCGCATGGCGGGGTTGGAAACCGGCGAGCAGTTCGGCAAAAGGCCCCACCGGCCCCAGGATCTCAGAGGCAATCATCGGCAGGGAACAGGCACGCGTGAAGCGCGTTTAACGCGCATCTGCCACGCGCGCTGGGGTCACCGGTAACGCGGTTTCGCGAGACCACACCCGCGCGCCGATAATCTTGATCCGCGGCACGCTTAACGAGGCCTTTTTACTGGAAGTGGTTTCCGCTAGCGCTGCGGCGGCCTCAGTACGGGACACGGCGTAAATTTCAGCTGTCTCATAGAAGGCATCCATCAAGACCAGCAACAGTGTGTCCCACGGTTTGTCGAATTTTAGCTCGCTGAGACGGTGTGCGCCTTTCTGCGCGTCAAATACTACTCGGGCCTTGATCAGGAAACGTTCGCGGGTCGTGCCGGTGCCTCTGAATGCGTCATATCCCGAATCGGCGGCACCGATCGCCTCCAGGCCTAGCAGGCGAATGGCATCGTTGACCGCAATCTCGCCGCTCAGCGGCAGAGTCTTGCCGGTCACTCGTCGGTATTCAGCTGCCAGGCGACGCGCTTCGGCTATCAACTTGTCTACCGCGTAGATATTCATGTCCTAAATTTTCCCCGCGTTACGGTGAGTAGCCGTGAGTTCCCAGCACCCCAATGGGTTGCGGCATCGCGACGCAAAAATTATATCTTGATGAACTAATGTCACAACCAGTACGGCTTATGATCGCCGCGAGGCATAATCCTGCTGGTAGAGTCTACGGTATCCACCAGTCAGCGAGGTCGTAATCCCGATGAGTGAGCGGCGGCGGCGGCGATCAAAAAAATTCAATTGGAAGATTGTGTGGCTTCCACTTGGCCTGTTAGCGGCGCTGGGCATCTCCCTCATGGCGTGGCGCGTAGCGCACGCGCCCACGACGGCGGACCATTTCAAGGCTGCTGAGGCCGCGCGCAAAGCCAATGCCTTCAGCGTCGCCGTGATCCACTATAAAAATGTCCTGCTTGAGGCGCCTGGCAACCTCGAAGCGCGCTGGCGCCTTGGCCAAACTTATCTCGCGCTGAAACAGATTCCAGAGGCAGTATCGACGCTTGATAGCGCGCGCGCACTTGGCGCCCAACAGCCGGAAGTTTGGCTCGACCTGGCACGGGCGCAGCTCGAAGCCGGCAAATTTAAGAACAGCCTGCGCAGCCTCACGCGCTATGCCGGGCCGGCCCGGGCCGAGGTCGAAGCCTTGAAAGCACGGGCCAATCTCGGCCTCGGCGAGGCCACCATGGCGAAGGCGCTGCTGTCTGCGGCCGCGGCGCGCGATCCCGAGGCCGCGAGTCTTCATCTGGCCACCGTGCGCTTGGCGCTGTCGGAACGCGACCTCGCAGGGGCTGAAGTCGCCCTGTCCAAAGCGCTCGCAGTCGCCCCTGACAGCCCGGAAGGGTGGTTATTGCAAGGCCGCGTGCACCTGCTGGAAGGTCGCTCCGCAGAGGCCGTCGCCGCCTATCGCCGCGCCACTGAATTGACGACGACGGGTAACGAGGGGCTTGCTGGCCTCGCCGAAGCACTGTTGGCGGATGGCAAGACCGCGGACGCAGCCGGGACGATTCGTCAACTTGAGGAACGTGCACCGGGGACTGTGGGCGTCGAATTTCTCAAAGGCTGGCTCGCTTATACAAAACAGGAGTGGGCTAACGCCGAGAACGCCCTGCTTGGGGTGGTTAAGGTGGCCCCGAAACACCCGCAGGCACTGTTGATGCTCGGGGATAGCTGTTTGCGACAATCCAAATTTAATCAGGCCGAGGCCCATCTCAAGGCGTTCAACGAATATTTCCCAGATCAACCCCAGGCGTTAAAAATGCTGGGGGCGTTGTATCTCAAGCAACGGCGCGCCATCGATGCGATCAACATCATGACACCGCTGGCGACTCGCGGCGAGCCGGATGCGGGAACCCTCGCCTTACTGAGTTATGCGCACTACGCGGCCGGCGAGCCGGATAAGGGGAAGGCCTACCTGCAGCAGGCCCAGACTCTGGCGCCGGAATCCAAACTCCTGCAGACGCAGGAAGCCCTCGGCGAAATTGCTGCGGGTCACGAAGAGGCTGGGATCCGTGGCCTCGAAAAGCTTGCGACGGGCCCAGAGGGCGAGCCTTCGCGCCAGGCGTTGACCTATGTTCACCTCCTGAAAGGCGATAAAGAGGCCGCGCTCGAATCGGCACGCGCGCTCCTCGAACTGAAGCCTAAAGACCCCATGGCGCACAACCTGCTCGGGATTGCGCACGCCAAGAATAACGACCCGGCTGCCGCCCGCGCGGCCTTCGAGAAAGCGCTGTCGCTGAATCCCAAGTTCGCGCCCGGCTTGGCCAATCTGGGCTTTCTTGCGCTCGCGGATAACCAGGCGGACGCGGGCGAAGCCTATCTGCAACAGGCTCTGGCTGCGGATAAAGGATACACCGCAGCGTCCCTCGCGCTGGCAGCCCTGGCCGAACGCAAAGGGCAAATGGGAGAAGCGACCCAGCTGTTGGAGGACGCCATCGCGGCCCAACCGCAGGCCGCACAGCCCAAATGGCTACTCGCGGAGCGCCGCCTGCGCGCGGGCGGCACCGCAGATGCTTTGAAACTGGCCACGGCGGCCTATGGGTTGGCACCGAAAGCCGTCCAATCGCGCCTAATGTGGGGGGCTTTTCTGTTGCAGGCCAAGCGCCCGGCAGACGCCATCAAAATCCTGACGGCGTTACACGAGGAAGTCCCAGACTTGCTGCCGGCGACGGCGGCGCTAGGCCACGCGTTGCGCGCGGCAGGCCAGTGGGATTTGGCGAGAATCCAGTATCGATCAGTATTGCGCACAGCGCCGGCACGACTGGACATGCTATGGGCGCTGTTTGCCGTCGAACTCGGCGCCAAAGACTATCCGCAAGCCGAGGATGTGATCGACGCCATGAGTCACCACCACCCCACGACGCAGGATGCGGCACGCGCGCGCGGAGAATTGACGGCGGCGCAGGGCCGACCTGCGGATGCAGTGGCTATTTTTGAGGAAATTTTCAAGGATTCACCCAACACCGCTTCACTCATGCGCCTGCTCGACGCCCAGCAGCAGAAGGGTGACACCGCCGCCGCGCGCAAAACCATGAACAGTTGGCTCACCCAACATCCGAAAGATACCGCCGTCCGTCTCCGACTCGGCACCTTCGAACTCATGACCGGCATGGCGGGCGAAGCGAAGGCGACCTTCGAGGTCGCACTGAAAAACGCTCCCGAGAATGCGATCGCGCTCAACAACCTGGCCTGGCTCTACGATCAGGCCGATGACGAGCGTGCGCTGAGCTTGGCCGAACGGGCTTACCGCGCACTGCCGAACAGCCCAGAGGCTGCGGATACGTTGGGCTGGATTATGGTACGCCGCGAGGAAGTACAGAAAGCCCTGCCGCTGCTCGAGCAGGCCCACGCGGCAATGCCAAGCGAACCGAACATCCAGTTTCATCATGCGTACGCACTGGCGGAAATCGGCCACAAGGACAAGGCTCGCGAACTGCTGGAAGCCTTATTCGTCAAGCAGACCGAATTCGATTCCGCGAATGAAGCGCGCGCCCTGCTGCGCCGCCTGTCGAAGAGCACTGAGGCCGAGGCAGGCGCCGATCCCGGCTTGCGGTTCTGATCATTGCGCCAATCTCCACCTTGGCGACGGGTCAATCCGCGAAGGCCACGACCGCGGCAATCTCGGGCTCCTGGAGTAGCAGCATGAGGAGTCGATCAATGCCGAGCGCCACGCCCGCACAATTTGGCAGGCCGGCAGCAAGTGCCGCCAGCAGTTTCTCGTCGAGCGGGATGTGCGGTAATCCCAGCGCGTCGCGCCGCCCGTTTTCGCGGGCGTGCCGCGCGCGTTGTTCCGCGCCGTCCGTCACTTCATGAAACCCGTTCGCGAGTTCGATCTCCCCCACCACCACTTCGAAGCGCTCGGCCAGTGCAGGCGTCCCTGGTCGCACCCGCGCATACGCCGCCTGCTCGACGGGAAAATCGTAGATGATGATCGCACGGTCGCGCGGCAATTTCGGTAGCACTGCGCAGCCAAAGACCCAGTCGAGCAGTAGCGCCCGATCGCTGGCGCTCGCGGCATCGAATGTTGCACCCTGGGCCGCCGCAAAGCGGGCCAAGGTCGCCGTCGAGGCCGTGTGCGGGTCTAGCGCCGCGTACTGTAGGCACAGCGCACCGTAGCTGTGTTTCTCCAGCACGTGCTTGAAACCAACGGCCTGCAACAGATCACCGACCTCAGTCATCAGTTGGTGGTGATCGAAGCCGATCCGATACCATTCGAGCAGAGTGAATTCTTCTCGATGGAGGCGACTGCCTTCTTCGCGTCGGAACGCATGGCAGATCTGATAAATATCCCCGCTGCCGGCGGCGAGCAGGCGCTTCATGGCATATTCGGGGGAGGTCTGTAGATAGCGCGTGCCGCCCTCTGGATCGGCAATCGTAAAACTCATCAGCGCGGGATCGGTGGTGCCGCAGTGGCCCAACGCCGGGGTCTCCACTTCGAGCACCAAGGTGCGTGCGAAGTAATCGCGGATGTCGTGCAGCAACGCCGCGCGCCGTCGCAACGCATCTAGACTGGCACTGGGGCGCCAGGCATCGTGCACAGATCCCTGGGGATTCTCGGGATCGCGCGCCACGGTCAGGCGACTCTTGCGTCTACTCTTCTTTCGCGCGTGAGACGTAGTCACCCGTGCGGGTATCGATCTTCAGCAACGAACCTTCCTCGATGAATAGCGGCACCTTGACGACGGCGCCGGTTTCCAGGGTGGCCGGCTTGGTCCCGCCGGTCGCGGTATCCCCGCGCATGCCCGGATCGGTCTGAGTGATTTTGAGAATGACGAAATTCGGCGGCGTGATCCCGATCGGTTCGCCATTCCAGAGCATAATGCTGCAAATCTCCTGCCCTTTTAGCCATTTCCCGGCATCGCCTACCACAGTGCTCGAGGCCTGAATCTGTTCGAAGGTGCTTTGATTCATGAAATGCCACGCTTCGCCGTCCGCGTAGAGATATTGCATTTCAGCTTCGACAATATCGGCGGCTTCCACTGTATCGCCGGATTTGAAGGTCCGTTCAATCACGCGGCCAGAACGCAGGTTGCGCACCCTGACCCGGTTAAAGGCCTGACCCTTGCCCGGCTTGACCATCTCGTTCTCGACGATATTGAAGGGATCGCCGTCGAGCATGATCTTGACACCGGGTTTAAATTGGTTAGTGCTGTAGGACGCCATTAGAATGAAGCTCGTATCAAAAAGGCGGCACATGATAGCGCGAAGCCCTCAAAAAGCAGAGCCGTCCGAATGGGTGGCCGAACTCCGCATGGCCTACACCCAACCGCAGGCTTTGTTACGAGATCTTGATCTCGACCCGGCGGCGGTGGCGTTCGATCTCGCGGCTGCGGCGCGTTTCGCGTTCCGGGTACCGCGTCCCTATGCGCGTCGCATGCGCGCAGGGGATCCGGCGGATCCCCTGCTACGCCAGGTGTTGCCCGTACGGGATGAGTGCACTGACGTGACGGGCTTTACGGCCGATCCGGTGGGCGAACTGGCGACCCAGCGTCAGCCTGGCTTTCTGCACAAATATCATGGCCGGGTCTTATTGCTGCTGAGCGGGGGCTGCGCGGTCAACTGCCGCTATTGTTTTCGGCGCGAGTTTCCATATCAGGGCGCCGTCGGGAGCCAACAGATCGCGGCGGCGCTGACCGACATCGGCGGCGATCCGAGCATTAACGAAGTTATTCTGAGCGGCGGCGATCCGCTGCTCCTGCACGACGAGCCGCTGGCAGTGTTGGTGAGCCGCCTGGGGGCGATTCCGCATCTGCGCCGGTTGCGCATCCATACCCGGCTGCCACTGGTTTTGCCGACCCGGATCACGCCGTCGTTGTTGTCGACCCTGGCGGGCTCACGCCTGCGTACGAGTTTGGTCCTCCACGTCAATCACGCGCAGGAAATCGACCATGAAGTTGTGACCGCCTGCGCGGCGCTGGCCCAGCACGGCGTGACCCTGCTGAACCAGTCCGTACTACTGCGCGGCGTCAATGATGATGCGCGGGTGCTGGCCGAATTATCGGAAACCCTGTTCGATGCGGGGGTTCTTCCCTATTACTTACATCTGCTCGACCGCGTGCGCGGGGCAGCGCATTTTGATGTGCCGGCGCGACAGGCGCGCGAAGTACAGCGCCAATTACGAGCGCTGCTGCCGGGCTATCTGGTGCCGCAAATGGTGCGGGAAGTGGCCGGTGCGCCAAGTAAAGTTCCGTTTGTTTGAAATCTAAAGGAGCCTCGCATGTTCATGAGAAATTGCCCCGCTTTGGTTATTGCCCTATGCGCTGCATCGAGCGCGTTCGCGCAGGTCCCGCCCCCACAACCTACCCCGCCCTTGCCCTACGGTCCCGGGATTTCGCTGGCCGATGCCCGCACCTGCGCTGCGGCCGTGCAGGTTGAGGCCGTCAGAAATCAATGGCTGATGGTGGTCACGGTCGTCGACAGCGGCGGCCACACAGTGCTGAGCGAACGCATGGACAACACTCAGTTTGGTTCTGTTGCGCCTGCGCTCGAAAAAGCGCAGGGTGCCGTCGCCTTCCGGCGGCCGACCAGGTTTTTCGAAGATTTGATCGCGCAAGGGGGTGCGGCCCTGCGGATCCTGGCCCTGCCTGGCCTGTTACCCATCGACGGTGGTCTGCCGATCACACGCAACGGCGAGATTATCGGTGGCGTCGGCGCCTCGGGCGGCACCTCGCAACAGGACGGTATCGCCGCCGCAGCGTGCCTCACTGCGCTCGCCCAATAGCGACTGACGGGGCGGTGCTCATGGCGCGCCGCGCACCGCAGTGAATGTCGAGACCGTGTCGTAGGCGAGCTTCAGAATCAACCCCGCGACCACACCCAGAAAAACCCGGCGGATGAACTGACTGCCGTGCTTAAGGGCGAGGTGGCTGCCACCCAGCGCGCCCACGACATTACAGACCGCCATCACGCTAGCGGCCGTCCACAACACCCAGCCATGGGGCACGAAAAACGCGAGCGCGGCAAAATTGGTCGCGACATTGATGACCTTGGCGTAGGCCGACGCATGCAGGAAATCGTAGCCGAGCACCCGCACCAACAGAAACACCAAAAACGCCCCGGTGCCCGGACCAAACACGCCATCGTAAAACCCGAGCAGGGCCGCTATACCCACCCCGACTGCGATCTCCTGGCGCATGCTCAGGCGCGGCGCGTGCCGCGCACCGAGTTCCGGACTCAGGACGGTATAAACCGCAACCCCGATCAGGAGCACTAGAACTGCGGGGCGCATCCATTGCACCGGTAGCAACGTGACTGCTTGCGCGCCGAACCAGGCGCCCAGCAAGGCTGCGGCGAGCCCCGGGATCAACAGCGCATAGGAGAAGCGCACTCTCCGCGCGTAACGACTGGCAGCCACCAGGGTTCCCCAGATCGAGGCGAGTTTATTGGTGCCGAACAGCGTTCCGAGCGGCTGCGCCGGGTAAATCACCAGTAAAGCCGGCAGCTGCAGTAAGCCCCCACCGCCCGCCACAGCATCGACGAAACCGGCCAGGAAGGCCGCGCTCCCGAGCAACCAATACGAAAGTTCCATGGCGGCACGTTAGCAGACTTCATCTCGCGCGTTTGAGTAGCGCGAGCGCATGAGCACGCAACCAACGTGGCACGGCCCGGGAACCCGCACGCGAAACCAAACCATCAATCTGTGTGTCGGTGCGCTGCCACAGAGAGCCAGAGCAGCGGATTTCAGTATACTGCCGGCCCTTCGCCGCCTTGCCGGCTTTTGCTCAAGCCTCGTAGGAGATGGATTCATGACCACCACCACCCAATCCGATTTTGACGCTATCGTCGTCGGCGCCGGCTTCGCCGGACTTTACATGCTGCATCGTCTACGCTCGGCTGGCCTGCGCGCCCGCGTGCTCGAAGCGGCCAGCGGCCCCGGTGGCACCTGGTTCTGGAATCGATATCCGGGTGCACGCTGCGATATCGAGAGCATGCAGTACTCGTATCAATTTTCGAAGGCGCTCGAACAGGAATGGGACTGGACGGAGCGTTACGCCGCGCAACCGGAAATCCTGAAATATGTCGACCATGTGATCGAGCGTTTCAATCTGCGTGAAGACATTCAGTTCAATACCCGAGTGAAATCCGCGCTATACGATGAGCGCACGGCGCGCTGGACCGTGACCACTGAAACGGGCGAGACGCTGAACGCACAGTTCTGCATCATGGCCAGTGGCTGCCTGTCTTCCACAAACCTGCCGGAATTCAAGGGCAGGGACTCATTCAAGGGAGACGCCTATCACACCGGCCAATGGCCACACGCAGAAGTGGATTTCACCGGGAAACGGGTG
>JAYTEX010000067.1:0-2760 GCA_043734785.1 Pseudomonadota bacterium
GTCGGCGCCAAGGCTGCCCGCATGGCGGCGGTCAAGATTGCCGAAGGCTTTAATCTGGGGTTTTGCCGCGCGTTGCCGGGCAAGGGCCCGATGATGCACAACCACGACACCAACGAAACCTTCGTCTGCATTACCGGCAAATGGCGGGCGAGCTGGGAGCAGCCGAACGGTAAAATCGATTATTTTGATCTCGATCCGCTCGATGTTATTTCGTTTCCGCCCGGTTGTATCCGGCGTTTCGAGAACGTAACCAAGGGACCGAAAAGCACCTACTCGACCCTGATGTTCGTGATCTCCGGGGATGGACCGCAGGCGGAATTCAGCAAGGAAGCCATGGCTGTGCTGGCGGATGCCGGCTTGTTGAACGGAGATTCGGCGCGCCGGGCCAGGACGGTATCGACCCGCGTCGGCAAGGCGAGTGCCGCCACAATCGGGGTTAAGCGCCGGCCGGCGGCAAAACCAGCGCGCGAGGCCGCGACATAACGATCCGCGCTCGGGCATGGACCGCGCGGCCCCTGCCCCAATCCTATGCGTACCCCTTCCCGGGGTAGCGGCTGGTGCGCTAGCATCGGCCCGTCAATCACCCTGGTAAATTTCCATGCCTGTCGCCCCTCATGTTCGCGTGTTGGCGTTTTGCGCGCTTGTTTCTTGCGCGCTATCGGTGGCGGCAGGAGCCCTCGATCTCGGGATCGATGATCCCGACATTAAAGACTGCATGGCGCGCACCCTGCCCCAGAAGGCGATGACCCAGAAGCTGACGTTGCGCCTGTTCAACGGGACAGAACTGATCAATACCTCGGGCGCCGAACTCTTCTGGAAGCGTTCTGAAGCGGGTCGCTCGAAGGTGATTATCCGCATGACGTCCCCGCCGGAGCGCGCGGGGATTGCGGTTCTGGCCATCGAGCGCGAAGGCAGCGATCCGGAACTTTCGGTTTACTTGCCGGAATCGCGCAAGGCGCGACGCGTGGCCGGCAAGACGATCGATGCATCGATGTTTGGCACCGATTTCAGCTACGAAGATTTTGCCTACTTTCAGGGCCTGGCGACCGAAAACAAGACGACGCGGCTCGCAGATCAAACGCTGGAGGGTATGCAGAATTTCGTGCTTGAGACCGTGCCGAGCGGCGAAGGATCGAAGTACAGCCGCATTGTTTCCTATATCAATCGTGAACAATGCGCGCTATCGAAGATTGAATTCTTCGCGAAGAACGGCACGTTGCTGAAAGATCTGGTGGTACCGCACGAGGATGTTCGTCAAATCGGAACGCGCTGGATCCCGCACCACGTGATCTTGAACGATCACAAACGTGAAAGTCGCACAGAGTTGATCGTCGAGGAGATCAATATTGATCCGGAACTCGCAGAAAATTTCTTCAGCGCCACGAAATTCGGCGCCGGCAAGTAGTCGTCCCTGAAAAAAGCATTCTGCGCGGTGGAAATCGGGAACCGATCGCATAAGTGGCGAGATGATTTTGCAAGATTTGTGGGTTGAGCAGAGCGAAAGCTTGCAAAATCGCGCGGAGACACGAAACCCGATCGGGTTGTTGGGGTGAGCTTGACCCGATTGAGTAGGTTGGGGTGAGCTTGCGAAGCCCAACAGTGAGTAGACCAGCTCGCGCGGATACTCAGATTCGCGACTACGCGGTCACTCGGCGGATAATGGATGTTGGGGTTCACGGCACTCACCCCAACCTACCTTGAACACGCTGCCCGCATGCGCTTTGGCGGCGCTAGAAGCGACTTTTTCAGGGAAGACTAAGTAATCAGCAGGGGATCGATCCGGGCGACCGTTGAATCTCGCCGAGTGGATGCGGGTTGCCAGCAGGGTCTGGTCGATTTGAGTCCGCCGCGCGTCATCAACGGCCCTACTCAGCGCAGTATCCGCACGGTGTTCTGCAGACGCAGGGCCAGCACTCGGTTCAGATTGGCGTAGATGGTGGCGGCGATAAAGGGATATCGCCGCCTCAGCCGCAGAATATCCGTCTCGCCGAAGCGCAACAATCGTGCATCCTGCAAAACATCTACATCCGCGCTGCGATGTTCAGTGAAGAGCGCAATTTCGCCCACCACGTCGCCGCGCCGCATTCTTGCGAACTCCACACGCTGTCCGTTTTGATCAATGCTGGCGACAAGTTCACCGTCGATCACGATAAACATCTCACCTCCTTTGTCACCCTCCGAAAAGAGTCGTTGACCCGCTGGCAGTTTGATGCTGCTCGACATCAACGCGAAGATGCGCGCTTGGCGTTTGCTCAAGCCTTTGAACAACGGGATCGAGGTTTGGGGTTCGTGACCGAGATCGAGTGTGAGCAGATCCCATAAGGTGACTAAGCGCACACTCGAACAAATCGCGGGCGAGAGCGTGAGTTCGAGTAACCAGCCAAGCGCCAGTGTAAACGCCGAGAGCAGCCCGAACTCGACTTGATTGCGCAACTCCGAAGCGGTCAGCGCCAGAAAGCCTAGGCACAGGCCGACAGTGGTGAACGTGACCGGCCGGATGACTGAGCGCAGCGTGCTCACGGCGGCCCGTCGCTCGTCGCCCAACCGATAGGCCTCGAGCGCGAAGCGCGCAAAGTAGTGCACCGTATCGTCCACCGCGATGCCCAACGTAATCGCCCCAATCAGACTGGTCGAAAGATTCAGCGGCGTGCCGGTCAGACCCAGCGCCCCGTAGTAAACCGCGACTGGCACCAGATTCGGGAGCAACGCGTACAAGCCCACGCGGAACGACGTCAGCAGCAGCGCGAGTGTCAGATAGAT
>JAYTEX010000068.1:0-3595 GCA_043734785.1 Pseudomonadota bacterium
TTCCGGCTTGTTCCCCGATCCCGGCCTCCCTACAATCGTGCGACCTTAGACGAGCCCGAAGGAGATGCCCGGTGAAAATAGCGTTCATGCCCGATACCCATTTCGGCCCTTACGACCAACCGACCCTGCCGACCGGCCCCGAAGTGGCCGATGCGATGGAGCATTGCATCAGAGAGGCTGAAATCGCTGAACGCTGCGGTTTTGATGGCCTGTGGGTGCCCGAACGACATCAACGCCCCGAAACCTGGTGGCCAAACACCGTGACGCAACTGGCGGCACTCGCGGCCCGTACCACCCGCGTTGAACTCGCGTGTACCGTCATTCAACCGACCTTCCATCATCCGGTGCACCTGGCCGAACAGCTTGCCAATATCGATTGTCTGTCGCGCGGCCGGCTCACCTTCGGCGCCGGCGTCGGCTATCACCAGGACTACTTCCGCCATTTCGGCGTGCCGTATGCGAAGCGCGGCAAGCGTTTCGAGGAAGTGATGGACATTATCGAAGCCTGCTGGACGCAGGAGACGGTCAACTATAAAGGCGAGTTCTTTAACTACGATGGCGTAAAAATGTCGCCCAAGCCGTATCAACAGCCGCGGCCGCCAGTCTGGATCGGTGCGTTCGCGGACAAGGCCCTCGAACGCGCCTTACGCTGGGATGGTTGGTGCCTGTGGTTCCCCCCGAATGTGAAAATCTTGAAGCCACAGGTCGAAGCGATGCGCGAAAAGGCCTACAAGCTCGGCAAAAAAAATTGGCAGTTCACCATGGGTTTCGAAGGATGGCTCGGCGACGAGCCCGATCTGCGCCAGAAGCACGGACACCGGTGGGTGCGCGAATGGGGTTTCTACGCCGAAAAGGGGCTGTCGCCCGATGCCAAAGCCAAAGACGAATTGACCGCCATCGAAGACATGTTCCTGTGCCTGGGCAATCGACAGAAATGGCTGGATCGCCTCGGCGAAATCAAGGAGCAGGTGAATCCGGACTGGATCTGTATCCGCACGCGCAATCCGATCAATCTCGGCCAGCACTATCCCTCGCGACAGGAGTGCTTGGAGGTGATCGAGCGCTTTGGCGAAATCCTGCCGCAGGCGAGATAACGTCGATGTCATTGACGCCTAATTGCAAGGTCACTCTATGAAACTCGGATTAATGCTCGGTTATTCCGGCGCCCGCTACAAACTGCCCCTGGAACTCGTGCTCGAAGCGGAGCGCCTTGGCTTCGATTCGGTATGGACGGCGGAGGCCTACGGTTCAGATGCTGTTACGCCGGTGGCCTGGGTGCTGGCGAATACTCAACGGATCAAGGCAGGCACGGCGATCATGCAGCTCGCAGGCCGCACGCCTGCGATGACCGCGATGACCGCGATGACGCTCGATCATCTCTCCGGTGGCCGCTTCGTGCTCGGCGTAGGTCCCTCCGGTCCGCAGGTGGTCGAAGGCTGGCATGGTGAGCTCTACGGCAAACCCCTTTCGCGGCAGCGCGAATACATTGCGATCATCCGGCAGATTTTGGCGCGCGAGAATCCGCTTATTCATCAAGGCGAGCACTACCACATTCCGAATACCGGGGCGGGTTCGACCGGCCTCGGCAAGCCGCTGAAGAGCATTCTGCACGGCAATCCGAAGCTTCCAATCTATACCGGAGCGGTCACGACCAGCGGTGTGCAACTGGCAGCAGAAGTGGCGGACGGCACCTTCGTCGTGTGGATGAATCCCGCGCGACCGGACATCTTCGCGCCGGCGCTGGAGGCGGGCTTGGCCAAGGCCGGCAACGGTAAAACGCGGGCCCAGTTCGATCTCGCCCCGTTTGTGCGCATTGCGATGGGTAACGACCTCAAGGCCTGTCGCCAGGTGATTAAGGAGTTTCTCGCGCTGTACATCGGCGGCATGGGCGCGCGCGGCAAGAACTTCTACAACGATTATGCCTGCCGTCTCGGCTATACGGATGCCGCGCACAAGATTCAGGATCTCTATCTTGGCGGCGATAAGGTCGCGGCCATCACTGCGGTGCCAGATTCCCTGGTCGATGAATGTTCGCTGGTCGGGCCCGAAGCGCGGATCCGCGAACAATTGAAAGTCTGGAAGCAAGCCGGTGCCGCCGGACATCTGGGCACCATGGTCGTGATCTCACAGGACGTACAGGCCTTGCGCGTGGTAGCCACGGAGCTCCTTTAGCACAAGCGGGAATGGGGCAAGTTTGAGAACAGTGTCACGCCGATGCCCGAAAAGCGCTCGGGGTGCTTGAGCAGGCGGCTGGCGCTGCTAAGGTTGGTGACAGGACCACGGTGGTCGCGTTGGCGGCGACCAAGTGATCACGCGCACGGTAGAGTCTGGTCTGGGGACCACCGCCGCCGCGCAATAAGGCAGGGAATTGCCGATCGCAATTAGGAAGGAGCACCTAATGTTAATGAACGAGAGCGGTCTGTCATTACAACCGTTTCAGAGTTTTGATGAGGCGGCGTGCACGGTGTTGGACGCCTTACACTCGCGCCTAGGGCTCGGGTCGTGGATGG
The DNA here is from genome assembly GCA_043734785.1 of Pseudomonadota bacterium. Classification (GTDB taxonomy): domain Bacteria; phylum Pseudomonadota; class Gammaproteobacteria; genus CAIKBL01. Next base: position 2,511 of record JAYTEX010000068.1, read on the forward strand.
TGATTCGTGATCAGGGAGATTCCGGGGTCGTGCTGTCCGTTGATGATCACGGCTATGGCGTGGTGCCAGGGCAGGTGTGTCATTGGCAAGGTGAATTATCCGCGCAGTTCACGACGCGCCGCGCCATCATCTGCACGGTTGAGGATTGCGTACCGCGAGTTGCCATACCATTGACGGGCTTCGCACCCGTTCGCGCCTATCTCGGTGCGCCCCTGTATCTTGCCGATGGTGACTTGTTCGGTGCGCTGTGCGCGATCGCGCCAGAGCCGCCGGATCAGCACCAGATCGACGAATTGCCGTTGGTTGAACTGTGCGCACGCCTACTTGCCTCCCTGCTGGACCTCGAACTCAAAGCTCAGCACGCTACCCGTCGCGCGGATCGCATCGAAGCGGAATCAAAACTCGATCCCCTCACCGGGCTTTACAATCGACGGGGCTGGGAAACATTGCTCGAACGTGAAGAAGCCCGCTGCTATCGTTACGGCAATTCGGGTGCCATTGTTTCCATCGATCTCGATGATTTGAAACAGGTGAACGATGCCGAGGGACATGCGGCTGGCGATCGCCTGATCGGTGCGGCTGCGCGGTGTCTGCTGCAGGTCGTGCGCAGCACCGATGTCGTGGCGCGATTGGGGGGCGATGAGTTCGGGGTGCTGCTGATCGAGGCGCGTGCCCAAGATGCCGAAAAGCTTGTCACACGACTCCATACGCGCCTCGCGCAGGAGCAGATCAAGGCTTCGGTCGGTTTTGCGGTGCGCGCGCCGATGTCGACCTTGTACGCGGCGGTGGCGGATGCGGATGAAGTGATGTACGCGGAAAAGCGCCGCCACAAAGCGGGTGCGCGGGTGGCGGAAGCCCATGTCTGATCTGGCAGGGCCTGATCTGCCGGGCCTGATCTGGCAGACAATCCAATTAGGGTGCGACCGTCACACACTGGTAGCCGGCAGCCGCTTGGCGTAGGCTCCCGGCCTATCGTTGGAATGGATGAGGAGGGGAGTATGGGATACAAGCTGCTGGGCGCGAATGTGTCGCCCTATGTTCGGAAGTGTCGGGCTTATTTGGCCGAGAAAGGCTTGGCCTACGAA
>JAYTEX010000069.1:0-25669 GCA_043734785.1 Pseudomonadota bacterium
CCCCCGCCGTGTTGCACCGCCGCCAATAGAGCGTGAGCAGAATCACGGGCAGATTGGCCGAAGCTGCAACCGCGAACGCGAGCGCCACCAAGTGGGCGACATTCTGGCCCTGGGCGAGGATGCCGATGGTGATGGCGAGTGCACCCACAATCAGTGAGCAGATGCGCGCCGCGCGGGTTTCTTCCGCGTCCGTCGCGTGCTCGCCTTTGATCACACCGACCCAGATGTCATGGCTCATCGCGGCGGCGGCGGCGAGGACCAGCCCCGCGACCACGGCCACAATGGTGGCGAACGCGACCGCAGCCACGAAGGAGAGCATCAGATTGCCAAGCAGCGCATCCGGGCCACCGCCCAAGGACTGCGCCAGCAGCGGCGCGGCCAGGTTGCCGCCGCGATCCGCCGCAAGGATGTCGGTCGGGCCGACCAGCATGGCGGCACCGGTGCCCAGGAACAGCGTGAGCAGATAGAACCCGCCGATGATCCCCATCGCCCAGATCACCGAGGTCCGCGCCGCCTGCGCGGTGGGCACCGTGAAGAAGCGCATCAGGATGTGCGGCATGCCGGCGGTGCCGAGTACCAACGCCATGCCGAGCGAAATCTGGTCGATCGGGCTCTTGAGGTACAAACCCGGTTCCAGGAAGCGTTGCCCGAGTTCGGTCGGTTGCAGGCCCTTGGCGGCGTCGCCCAGCAGGTTGGCGACGCGGGCCTGGATCTTCGGATCCTCGATCACGTGCTGAAAGTATTCCGGACCCGCAAAACCGTATTGCGACCAGACCAGGATCACCATAATCAGTGATGCAAAGACCAGCAGTACGGCCTTGATGATCTGCACATAGGTGGTCGCCACCATCCCACCAAACAGCACATAACCCAGCATCAGCATCCCGACCGCGATCACGGAGATTTCGTAGTCGATACCGATCAGTGTTTTGACCAGCACACCACCGCCCACCATCTGCGCGGTGAGGTAGAAGGTTGCCACCGTGATGGTGGATGCCGCCATGCAGGCGCGCACGATCCGTGGGCTGTGACGGAAGGCGAGAATGTCACCGAGCGTGTACTTGCCAATGTTGCGACAGGGCTCCGCAATCACCAGCAGGACCGTGATGTAGGCCACCAGCCAGCCCACCGAGTACATGAATCCGTCGAAACCGTAGAGTGAGATGAGCCCCGCGATGCCGAGGAACGAAGCGGCCGACAGGTAATCACCTGCAATCGCCCAGCCATTCTGCAGCCCGGTGAGGCCAGCGCCTGCGGCATAAAAATCCGCGCTTGTTTTTACCCGCTGGGCCGCGAGATAGGTCACGAACAGCGTGAGACCGATGATCGTGCCGAAAACCGCGAAGGTCAGGACTCGCCATTGCGGTGCAACTGCCTGCGCGAACGCGGGCTCCGCCGTGAACATTAGCGCAATTGCCAGGCCCGGCGCCCGAGACGAGGACCGCAAGCTCATTTCGAGTTGCCTATTGCTTGCGCCTTCATGGCTATCTGGTCCGCCAGCGCATCGAATTGGCGGGCGTTGCGCGCATACCAGTACGCAATGCCCCATGCCATCAGGAACTGTGAAAACGCAAACAACAAGCCAACGTTGATCGCGCCCCATACCCTGATGCGAAAGAGTTCGCCAAAGTAGGCGGCACCGACCGGTAGCATAAAATAGTAGGTGATAGACAACGCCATCAGGCGCCACAGGAAGCGCGCCTTGCGCGCATGCAAGGCGCAGAAGGCTGGATCGGCCGCGATCGCCGCCCAGTTGAGTGTCGTGCTTGCCATGGCTTTGAGCTAATTCAACGACCCGCGTGCAGGCCGCTTACGCCGCCGCGCTGCCCGCACGCTGCCCGCGAACGATACGCGGCGCTATGGTAGAACTTTCGACTCGCACGCTGGCGCGAGAGTCGAAGCCGTCGATCTATTTCGACGGGCTACGCGCGCCGGCGCTGCGATTGCCGCTAGAGACGGCGAATGGCGAGGCGGCGGGCCCTGCGGCCTTCTTCACCTGCTTGGGTTTCTTTGGTTCGCGACCACTGCGTTTTTGACCCTTGGCCATGGCTGAATTCCTTGCATTGGTTGGAGTTGCTATTCGACGTTAGCATCTTATGCCGCGCGGCGTCCGATTTCCTTGTAGTGCCATTCGCAGCGCGGCGTTGCTGTGCAGTCCGAATCTCCTGCTTTGCGCAACGACCAACGACCGGTTGACCATACACAAAGTTCAGGACACCCTCATCGCGACGTTAATCGATCTGACTGCGTGCCTTGCGCTTGACAGGTTGAGAAGCCAACCACTCTTTAAGAGCCGCACTGATGCGGGTTTGCCAACCCGGACCGCTGGCACGAAATGCACCAACAATTTCTCGGTCGAGGCGGATTGCGACTAGCTCTTGGGCGGGTTTCTTATTCGCGCCGCGCGTCCGGCGTAGAGCCTCAACGGTGGGGACCACGCCTCCGCCGTGCGTGACAACACCCTCGCTCCAGTCGACTCTAGGTGCCCGCACGGAGCGGGCCGGGGCCGCGGCCTTTGCAGCGACGATCTCGGCCGTGCTAAAAGGTGGAGAAGTAGTCTTCGGCTTCTTTACGGTCGGCATAGCGGCAGGAGATCAGATGCGCGGAATTATCTTCGCGTGGTGTCCAGACTAAGAAGACTGCACGCTTGCGCCATATACCAAGGCTTTGAAGCCTTAACTCGCCATAGCTGTCACGGGCGTCTTCAACCGAGATCATTGGGAAGTCGATTTTGTGCTTCCTGATGTTCTCCCGACGCTTCGCCTCGTCCCAGGTGATCATGGGTAAAAGATATCTGCAGCCCGATCAGTGGTCAAGCAAACGGTAGGTCGCCGGCCATCCTGATTGACGCCGTCCAACCGGTAGATGGCGAGATGAGGACTGGTCCGTTCCGGCCGGCGCAAATCTTCTGTAAACAAGCCTTGATAAGGGGTTGGGACCGTTGTTGCATTCTGAGCAACCGCTCTCGACCAGTCTCGGTTCATACCTGACACCAACAGAGGCACGGCCTTTAAGGATCGACCCGAACAAAACACTCAGATTAAGGCTGCACCCCGCCGGCGGACTGGCCGGCGAAGAAGCGGCGGCAAAAGGATGTTGAGGCGCGCTGGTAGCGCCATTACATCTTTCACACGCAACTGCAAACTCTCCATCGCGCGCATGCCAGTGCCATACATGAGGCGGGCAAGTAGCCCGTTGATACCAGTCATCTCTCTCAAAACGCGCCGTACTTCCTCGCGTGACAACACCACCGGCAGGCGGCGTGGTCGTTTCGCTCTGATTACTTCCAACCAGTCCAGATCACGACCGAAGACATGAGCATAAAGAAACAGGATGGCCGACAGCGCCTGATTCTAGGTTAACGCCGCCACATTTCGATCAACCGCAAGGTAGGAGAGAAAGACCGAGACCTCGGGCGCGCCCATCGACTCTGGAGGTCTTTTCCCATGAAAAAATCAAAGTGCCGGACCCACTGCCTGTAAGCCTCCTCCGTGCGCCAGCTGTAGTGGCGGACGCGAATCGCTTCCCGCAATCGATCCATAAGACGTGGCTTATCCATGCAGAGCCTCCTTGCTCCTCGATTTAGTACCCTGAGCCTGGTTACAATCCTTATAACCATTTGAAAGAACTCGATATGCCGATTATTCAGTCCGAAATGATGAAATGCAAACGCGTCTTTTCGGAAAACTATTTGTAGTTATACGGCATAGTCACCATGGGACAAGTGCACGACATCGTAAGAACGTGGATAAGCGAAGTCCTACTGAGCCACCCCGGCCCAATGGCTATTGCAATGCGGCAGCGGGCCAAATTTGAGGGCTGGTTGAAGTTTTCTCTCGCGGCTCACGCCGAGCTAAAAGGAGCAACCGACGTCATAGTTGAAGCGCCAATCTCAGTATCAGTATCAGGTGTTAATCGCGCTCGTTACGACGTGGAATTGAAGACACCAAACACCAATTGGAGAATGCCTGGTGTCGCAGAATTGCATCGCCCGGTAACAAAGAACTTCTCTAGCATTGTTGAAGATGGCCGCAAAGCCAACTCCCAAGACTGTCAACCACTTGTCGCGTTCGTGATTTTCCCGATCCCGATTGGCGACGATCGGTGGTTGCAGTACCTTGAGCGAATCGGTCATGAGCTTCAGCTCACATTGTCGCGGGAGGCTCACGCCACCCAAATCACCCTACCAATTTCACCTGCGCACTCAGCTGATGTAGTCATATGTTGCTTCCCCATTTCGCCACTTCTGGCAGAACAGGTGATGCCAATTGCCGTATAACTATTCATTGGTGCGGACGCCTATCGGCGCCGCACAATTCAGACGTTATGCGGCATTATTGAACGTATGGTAGTTGTTCTATGCGAGTGCTGATTCTGCATGGAGGTCGGCTGCATAGATTCGTAGTAGTTCAGTCTAGTGACCGAGACGGGTCTCTTAGCTTGATCGTCCGGAGGGACGGCTACAGCGCGTCGCGCGTCTCATGGAGCAGCAAGCCCGGAGAGCAGCAACCACAGTGCAGGGAATTTGAGAAACCTGTACCGAAGGACAAGCGCGTGACAGTTCACCAGTCTGGCCGCGTCAACTACCATGAAAACGGACGTTCAATATTCATTGAGCCTCTCACTCTCACAACCCTGACGACTTGCATCTATGCCTACCGTGTTCCCGCAATTCAAAAGTTCGACCTATGTTCGGAACCGGCTGATGCAGAAGATGCCATCTTCGATCTCACCGACCTGCCTGGCGGAGCAGTATCCTTCTCGTTCTTCATTGGTCCGGCCAACTCGGTTCCTCCGGGTAGGGCAATCAAGCTGGGATACGAGCTTGAGGGATACTCATTAGCCATATCCGTTGACCACCAAGCCTTTCCGGTCCCGGACGGGTATGAAGAATACTTCACCACCTTGTCACCCGAACGCGGGCCTTTCCTCGAACAGCAAATGGCAGAGGATCAGGCCCTTATCGCCTACCATAGGGCACTTACAGGCTCAGACGGTCCAATTCTCTATCCGCCCAACGGCGAGGGGGTCATTAGGCTTATATTCGCCGTCCCCATGAGGATTGCCCCGGCATTCAAAATTGAACTAGCTGACCCAGACCTGCACGTTACCGATCAGGACGTAGCGAGAGAAGACAGATCGGAGAAGGTCATGCTGAAATTTAAAGTGCGCAACCGCAAGACTGGGCAAATCATCCGACAACCAATCGCTGTTCGTTCTATCGTGCTTGACGCTAGGCTGTGACGTACAAAGTTGACCTAGAATCGCTTCGAGTTCAACGCCCCGCGCGGCACCATATCGGTTTGCGGAGGAGCAGCAAACACACACAATGCAAGGGAATGCCGCATAACACGCCAATAACCCGCCGTCCAACAGCGGCGCTCCGCTTGCTGTTGGACGGCGGGTTATTGGCGGCGTTAGGCCCCACTGACGATGTCGCGCTACGTCAACATCACAGTTACCGCGCTAGCCGCGGTTGCGATCGTGGTGATGTTTGTGAGTAGCGGAGAGGCTGTCGTTTCAGTCCTGCGCGGCACGCCGCGTTTCCGCCCAAGCGGCAACCTGAAAAACAGTGAGTCAGATGCCTGACGAATAAGCCGATCTACGCGGCCAGCTACCAGCAGCGGCGGGCCAGCAGCAGCCATCTGGAAGTCCACCGATCCGGGGCAGACGTGGAGCAAGCCTCTATTCGTGGATCCTCTAGCGTCGCAAGATGCTTTAGTATCGATGCTCCCATCTACCGACCCTCCCAGGTTGATTTCTAAACTCAACACGGTTGATCGTCACTACTCAGAAAAGTTCATTTTTTGGTGATCTTGTCCTGACCGGGGAGTATTCGTCGAGATCATCGCCGTATGGATTGCGTATCACCGATGAACGATAAGCCCCATCCACCGGATCGCGTGATCACCAGCGCTGGCGTGCATATGCCAAGAATCCTTTACGGCACGGCGTGGAAACAGGCGCGCACGGCGGCACTGGTGACGCAGGCCATCACGCTGGGGTTCCGGGGCATTGATACCGCGTGCCAGCCAAAACACTACTTCGAAGCCGGTGTCGGTGCGGGCATCGCTGCGGTCGGGCAAGCGAACATCGCGCGCGCCGCCTTATACCTGCAGACCAAGTTCACGCCGCTCTCAGGGCAGGATCCCGCGCGGATGCCATACACGGCGACTGCGCGACCCGCGGAGCAGGTCATGCAATCCTTCGAGACTTCGTTGCACAATCTACAGACTCCCTACGTGGACGGTCTCATTCTCCACTCGCCGCTCGCAGATGCCGCCGAGATGCGCGAGGTGTGGCAGGCGATGGAGGCTATCTGGGATGGTGGCCGCGCGCGCCAGCTGGGCATCAGTAACTGCTACCAGGTGCGCGAGCTTGAGGCGCTCTATCGTGGCGCGCGGATCAAGCCGGCGGTAGTCCAGAATCGCTTCCACGCGCGGACCCAATACGATAGCGAACTCCGCGCGTTCTGTCGGCGGCACGGCATTCTCTACCAAAGCTTCTGGACCCTGACTGCCAACCCACAGGTACTCACCCACTCGCGTGTGCGGGCCCTGGCTTCGAAACACCGGCGCACGGCCGCGCAGATCCTGTTCCGTTACCTTACGCAGATTGACATCGTGCCACTGATCGGGGCTACGTCGATGCAGCATATGCGCGAGGATCTCGCCATTTTCGAATTCCAATTGAGCGTCGATGAGCAGGCAGGTATGGCAACCGTGTTCCGTTGAGGGGGTCGGCCTTGCCCGTGCTGAAACTCATCCGTGCGCCAGCCCGCCGTTCAGTGTCGGATCAAGGTCAGGAATTCGCGACGCGTATCCGCGTTGGTCTTGATCGAGCCGCGCAGCGCGGAGGTGACGGTGGACGTTCCTGTATGCCGTACCCCGCGCGATTCCATGCACATGTGCCGGCATTCGATCACGACTGCGACCCCCAGGGGTTGCAGATTAGTATCGAGTGCATCGGCAATCTGGTTGGTCAGGCGTTCCTGCACCTGCAGGCGACGGGAAAATACTTCGACCAGGCGCGACATCTTCGAGAGCCCCAGAATCCGCTTTTCCGGTACATAGCCGATGTGCGCGCTACCAAAGAACGGCGCGAGGTGATGTTCGCACAAAGAATAGACCGGGATGTCGCGCACGATGACCATTTCGTCCACGCTCTGCGCACCATCTTCAAACACCTTAAGAATATCTTCCGGCTTTTCGCGATAGCCGCGCGTATATTCGTCCAATGCCTTCAGAAAGCGCGCGGGCGTTTCCCGTAACCCTTCGCGATCGGGATCTTCGCCAATCAGGGTGAGCAGCCTGCGCACCACTTCGAGGTCTTCTGGCTTGTGCATGATCAATCAGTTCTCAGTTTAAGGGAGCAATGCGTAGCGGCCCCTGGATTGACACCGATACCCAGCGAATACCATAACGGACAACCGCCAGCCGGTCTATTGAAGCCGCGGCGCGATGGCCATGCGCGGGTTAGGGGCATGGTTCATGCCCGGACCGCGCGCACGCCAGATTGGTGCCGCTAGGTGCGCCTGGGTGCGGGGCGACATGGATTAGGGGTAAGCTGCATGCGACACCGAAACACCGTAGTTTGCTGAACCTGGATCAATGCCTGCGCTCGATTTAATACCAGCCGTGTGTACGCTTCAGTGGTCCAACCCACAACCCGCCACGCTTTGCATGCAACTCGCCGGACAGTGGACGGTACACACGACCTTACCCAAAATGGACGCGGCGCATGCGCAATTTGAGGGTATCCAATCCTTGACCTTCGATAGCGCGACCTTGGAGACCTGGGATTCGCTGCTGTTGGTGTTCCTGAATCGCCTGCGGGCGTTATGCGTGAGCCGCAGCATCACCTTTGATGCTAGCGGCCTGCCCGACGGCGTGCAGCGCTTGTTGACGCTCAGTGCCGCGGTGCCAGAACGGCAGGGCTCGCGCAAGGAATTAGAAACCTCGACCTGGCTAACGCGGCTCGGCCGCGCCGCGCAGGAAACTGCTGCGGGCGCGCATGAGCTGCTCGTGTTCGTGGGCGAAGCCGCGCTGGCGTTCGGCCGGTTGCTGCACGGTCGTGCGCGTTTTCGGCGGGTGGATTTTTTACTGATTCTGCAGCAGTGCGGTGCCCAGGCATTGCCGATTGTGTCTTTAATCAGTTTTCTCGTCGGCATGATTCTGGCGTATGTCGGTGCGGTGCAGCTCAAACAGTTCGGCGCGCAGATTTTTGTCGCCAACCTGGTCGGGCTTGGTATGGCGCGCGAGATGGGCGCGATGATGACGGCCATCATCATGGCCGGACGCACCGGCGCTGCCTTTGCGGCGCAGCTCGGGACGATGACGGTCGGAGAAGAGATCGATGCGCTGCGCACCAGCGGTTTTTCGCCGATGGATTTTCTAGTCCTGCCACGCATGCTCGCACTGGTGTTGATGGTGCCGCTGCTGGGCTTGTATGCGGATTTGCTTGGGATCCTGGGCGGCGCGTTCGTGGCCGTGAGTTCCTTCGATCTCGGCCTTGTGCAGTACTACGACCAGACCATCGCGGCGTTGAGCTTGCGGCAGTTTGCTCTTGGGCTGTTCAAGGCCGCAGTATTCGGGGTGCTGGTTGCACTGGCAGGGTGTCTGCGCGGTATGCAGTGCGGGCGCAGTGCCGCCGCCGTGGGCGAGGCCGCCACCTCGGCCGTGGTCACCGGGATCGTCTGGATTATTGTGGTCGACGCCATGCTGACCGTGGTGTATGACATACTCGGCTGGTGATGCGATGACTGACCCCGCAATTCATGTCGAAGTCAAGCAGCTTACCTTGGCCTATGGCAGTTTTGTCGTGCAGCGAGATTTGAATTTCACGATTAACCGAGGCGATATCTTTATCATCATGGGCGATAGTGGCTGCGGCAAGAGCACTCTGCTGCGGCACATGATCGGCTTGATGACCCCGACCGTGGGTGAAATCCATTACAACGGGCAGAGCTTTCTCGATGCCTCGCCAGAGGCACGCGCGGCGCTGCTGCAGCGCTTCGGCGTGATGTACCAGCAGGGCGCGTTGTGGAGTTCCATGACCTTGGTCGAGAATATCGCCTTGACGCTCGAACAATACACCGCGCTCGGTGCCGCCGAGATCCGTGAACTTGCGGCGTTGAAACTCGCGCTGGTCGGGCTTGCCGGATTCGAGGATTACTACCCCTCTGAAATCAGCGGCGGCATGCAGAAACGTGCTGGGCTCGCACGCGCGATGGCGCTCGATCCAGAGATTCTGTTCTTCGACGAGCCGTCCGCCGGCCTCGATCCGATAAGCTCCCGACGGCTTGATGAACTGATTCAGGAGTTGAAACATAGCCTCGGTGCGACGGTCGTGGTCGTTACGCACGAGCTGCCAAGTATTTTCGCGATCGGCACGAATGCGATATTTATGGATGCCGAACGTAAAACCATCGTGGCGCACGGGCCGCCTCAGCAGATGTTGGCAGAGTGCAAAGATCCCAAGGTACGACAGTTTCTGACCCGCGGTGAGCAGAGCGTATGAAGAACCAGGCGAATCCGGCGGTCATTGGAGCGTTCATCGTGGGCGCCATGCTGCTGGCGGTGATCGGCGTGCTGCTGTTTGGATCCGGCAAGCTGTTCAGAGATACGGCGGCTTGCGTGATGTACTTTGAGGGTGACGTGCAAGGGCTGAGTGTGGGTGCGGCGGTGAACTTCCGTGGCGTGAAAATCGGTGAAGTGACGTCGATATCAACCCGGCTCGATCGCAAAACGCTTGAAGTGCGGATCCCGGTCTATGTCGACCTGGTCGATCCCGATACCCAACTCTACGGTCGCGCTGCGGAAGGCGAGTCCGGGGATCCGATCAAAGGGTTGGTCGATCGCGGTCTGCGCGCGCAGTTGCAGACCGAGAGTCTCGTGACGGGTCAGATGTTTGTGCAGCTCGATTTTTATCCAGATGCACCCGCCGCGACCATGCCTCTGATTGACCCCGCATCGGGACGGTACGAGATCCCGACCCTCCCCACGACCTTGCAGAAAGCGCAGACCACGCTGCGCCAGGTTCTCGAAAAACTCGAAAAGCTGCCTCTGGAGAAAATGCTGGAAGCCTTGCAGGGCGCGCTGGTCGGCGCCGATAGGCTGCTCAACTCGCCGGCGTTGCGCCGCGCGCCTGCGGAATTCTCGGCCACCTTGGAAGAAATCCGTCGCATCGCAATCCACACCGAGCAGAAGGTTGCCCCGTTGCTTGCCAACGCCGATCAGGCGGTGATCCACATCGATCGCGTGGCGCGCGATCTGCAGCCACTGATTAGCCACGCGACGAAGACGCTCGGGACCATTGAGACCCTTGCTGACGGCGACGGCGCCCGCCTGCTCGCCAATCTCAATCGCACGACGCGCGAGGCACACACCGCACTGGTACAGACGCGACAGACCATGGTGAGTTTGGAGGAATTGACCCTACCCACCTCCGCCGTCGGCCACCAATTGCGCGCGGCACTGACGGAACTCGCGGCGGCGGCGCGTTCGGTGCGCGCGCTCTCCGATGCGCTTGAAGCACAACCCAACGCCGTGATCTTCGGCAAGCAGAGGGAGTCGTCGGAATGACCCTGCGCACGTTTTTTAATATCGCGCTCGTGCTGGGGGTACTCGCCATTGCGAGTGGTTGCGTGACGCGATCCTCGCCACCCGCGCAATTGTTGGTGCTAGTGCCACTGGCGAGCGCTGCGCAGGGCACCGCTGCGACCTCGATCAAGCCCTCGGAGCTGGGTTCTGAACGGGTGCCAGCACTCGTCATTGGGCCGATCGACCTCCCAGCCTACACTGAGCGCGCGCAGGTGCTGACGCTGCATGGCGAATCAGAATTACGGGCGGCGGTCAGCGCGCGCTGGGCCGAACCACTCGACCAGAATTTTTCACGGGTGTTGGTTGAGAATCTTTCCCGGTTGCTGGGGACCGGGGAGGTCACCACCTTGGGTAGCGTGCACACGCCGACTGCGCTGCAGATCACGCTCGAGGTCACGGAGTTTGTCGCCACAGACGCCGGCTTCGCTGTATTGACCGCGTATTGGCGGGTGCTAGGAGACGGAGGGCGCAAGGTGCTCGTGAGCAATAAGACGCACTATCAGGAACCCACAAACGGCAGCGACTTTCCGGCCCTGGTCGCCGCCATGAGTCGTGCGCTGGCGGCGTTGAGTCGGGATATTGCGCAGGCGCTACAGCACGTCAGTGAGACTCAGTAAAAGATTGCGACACTTTAGAACTGCCAGGTATCCAGCAAGGTTCCTTGGTTTGATAAAACGAGCACCTTAAATTCGCGCGAGGATTCCGAGCGGTTCAATGGCGCCATCCCATCGCCATTCCCCGTACGGTTGATGCGCGCGGATTCTGCTCCTTCGCAAGGCCATTGCCGTGCGAGCGACACGGTCTCGGCCCGTCAAGTTTTGGCGGCGGTAGCCGCTGATGCCCATAGTCGTGACCTAAGAGTCACCACCTAAGGGTAAGCCGGTCCGGAGATTTTCCGCGACCGCCGTACCTAAGTCACAAAGGCGTGATCTGAAACCCCGCGATAAGAATGGGAGGTATCCATGGCCGCTGTGCCCCGTAGTGAATCGCCAAGCGGTTGTGGCGCTATTGATGCAATCCCGCCGTTGGATGTATTGGCCACCTTCGCGCCCCCACGCGCTTCGGTATCGAAGACTATTCTTGTCGCCTACATTCTCGTGGTGGTGTTGATTGGCGAGATATTGCTAGGCCTGCTTGTGTCCCACACAAAGAGCTTGTCGGGCTTGGGGGATGAGTTCGCTCTCACCGCCATGCTCGGTCTGGCGACAGTCTTTGGCGTTCTGTCGCTGATTTTTACCCTGTATCGACGCGCCGAACGGGCGCGGGCCACCATCGCTCGGCAGGTTGTAGACCTCGTGCGTCATCAGGCCCGCTGGCAGTTTGCGTTGGACGGGGCGGAGCATGGGATCTGGGATTGGAATCGGCAGACCAACGCCGTGTTCCTCTCGTCGCGTTTCAAGGCCATCCTCGGGTTCGACGATGATGAGCTCGTGAGTTCACTCGACGAATGGGCTGCACTGCTGCATCCAGAAGATAAAGCGGAGGTCTTCTGCGCCCTGCTAAGCCATGCCCAGACCGGGACCGGGATGTATCAAAGCAAACATCGCATCCGCTGCAAGAACGGCGCCTATAAGTGGGTCCAGGGGCGCGGCAAGGTCACCGAACGCGACGCACACGGTAAGGTGCTGCGCATTATCGGAACTTATACGGATATCAACGCGCACCAAACAGCGGAGGCGGCGCTGCGCGAGAGTGAGCTGCGGCTACACACGGTCACCGCGCAGCTACCCGGGGTCGTTTATCAGATCAAGCGGGACATTGCCGGCAACTTTTCCGCCCCCTATTTGAGCCAGGCGGCGCCATCGTTCTTCCGATTCACTCAGGAGGAAGTTCGGGACGACGGCATGCACGTGTTCAAATATTTTTCGCCAGAGGACTACGTGGGCCTGTGCGCCAGTTTAAACGAATCGGCACGCACGCTCGAACCATGGCAGGAGGAGCGACAGTTAACCTTCCCCGATGGCGGGCATCGCTGGATGGCGACCGACGCCACGCCGGTGCAAGATGCAGATGGGTCGGTGCTGTGGCATGGTTTTACCACCGACATTACCGCGCGCAAAGCAGTGGAGTCTGCCCTGCTCGCAAGCGAGCGACGCCTGCATGACATCGCCGCCCGGGTGCCCGGCGTCGTCTACCAGTTCCGTTTGAGCGCAGAGGGCAAAATGACCTTCCCCTACGCCAGCGAGACGATTCGCCAGCTACTGGAGGTGACGCCAGACGAGATTCGTGACGATGCCTCGGCGGCGTTCAAAAACGTAGACAGTGAGGTGTTGGCCGATCATATGGCTTCGATTCTGGAGTCCGCGCGAACGCTCGAAGCGTGGGTACGCGAGTATCCAATCACGCTCGCAAGCGGTGTGCGGCGCTGGATCGGCGGCGAATCCCTACCCGTCAAGGAGGCCGATGGGGCGGTGTTGTGGACCGGGTTCCTCGCCGATATTACCGAGCGCAAAGACGCCGCGCAGATTATTCTGCGCGAGAAGGCGTTTGTCGAAACGTTGCTGATGAATCTGGTGATCCCGACTTTCGTCTTGAATCCGGACGGCACAGTGCGGATCTGGAACCGGGCGATCGAGGAACTGTCGGGCGTCGCGGCGTCGCTGGTCGTCGGGACTCGCGGGCACCGGCAAGCGCTGTTCGGCGACGACCAGCCGACCTTAGCCGACGTCGTGCTGATGGGAAAGATCCCCGAGGTCGCGATTCAAAATATGCAGCCGCAGAGACTGGAATACGTCAAAGACGGACTCTATTCGGAAAACTGGTGCGCGCCCCAAACCGGCAAGACCGTGTATCTCGCGGGTGCGGCCGGCCCTATTTACCACGCTGATGGTTCGCTCGCGGCGGTGGTCGAGACCCTGCACGACCTGACCGCGCAAAAGAATCTGCAGACCGAGTTGGTCCAAGCGCGGGATGGGGCATTGTCGGCCACCCGCGCGAAGAGCACCTTCCTGGCCAATATGAGCCACGAGATCCGCACCCCCATGAATGGCGTCATTGGCATGGCGGCGTTGCTAATGGAGAGCGATCTAACAGTGGAACAGCGCGATTTCGCCGAGACCATCCGCAGCAGCGGCGAACACCTCCTGAGTGTCATCAATGATATTCTCGACTTCTCGAAGGTCGAAGCCGGCAAGCTCGAACTTGAGACGATCGACTTCAATCTGTGGGACATGCTCGAGGATGTAGCCTCCAGCCTCGCCTTGCATAGCGACGACAAGGGCTTGGATTTCACCTGCCTTGCGGATCCGGCGTTGCCGGCCCTGCTGCGCGGCGATCCGGGTCGATTGCGCCAGATTCTGATCAATCTCGGGGGCAACGCGCTCAAGTTCACGGCGGCGGGAGAAGTCGCCATCGAGGCGAGCTTGATCGAGCAAAACGGCACGGCGGTGACCGTGCGCTTCGAGGTTCGCGATACCGGGATTGGTGTCCCTGCGGATTGCGTCGACGCACTGTTCCAAGCCTTCAATCAAGCGGACGTCTCCACCACGCGCAAATTCGGCGGTACCGGACTCGGGCTCGCCATCTGTAAACAGCTCGCCGAGTTGATGGGCGGCGCGATCGGCGTCGTGTCCGCACCTGAAGGAGGCTCCACGTTCTGGTTTACGGCGGTGCTGCAAGGCCAAACCGGCAGCGCTTTCAGCGCACGCACGGGACCCGGCGACGTCGCCGGGTCGCGTATTCTGATGGTGGACGACAATGCGACGAATCGGCGCCTCCTGCAGGTGCTGCTAGAGGGGTGGGGATGTCGTCACGACGAGGCCGCCAGCGGTCGGGAGGCTTTGGCCTTACTAAAGGCCGCTTGCGCACGCGGTGAGCCCTACCAGCTTGCCTTACTCGATATGCAAATGTCGGAGATGGACGGCGCGGAACTGGCTCGGCGGATCAAGGCGGACGTGGCGCTGGCGGGCACCGAACTCGTGCTATTGACCTCCATGGGACACTACCGCAAAGCAGACCGCGCGGGACCCACTGACTTCTCTGCGCGCCTCTGCAAACCCTTGCGCCGGTCAGCGCTCTACGATTGTATCGCGACCGTTCTGGATCGCCGGCAAGCGACAGCGCGCGAGGCTGACGCCGCCATGCCTAATCGCCGGATCAACCCGAAAACCCAGCACGGATGTCGGTTACTGCTGGTCGAAGATAACGCCGTCAATCAGAAAGTCGCGCTGGCCATATTGGGCAAACTTGGTTATCTGGTCGATGTCGCGGAAAACGGCGCCGTGGCGATCGAACGTCTGGCCACCGCTGCCTATGACCTGGTATTGATGGACTGCCAAATGCCGGTCATGGACGGCTATGAGGCGACTCGGATGATCCGCGATCCGGTGTTAGGGGTGCGCAATCACGCCATTCCGATTGTCGCGATGACCGCCAATGCCATGGCGGGCGATCGCCAAATCTGCCTCGCCGCCGGCATGAACGACCATCTGCCCAAACCCATCGATCCCCGCGCGCTGGCGCAGATGTTGTTGAAATGGCTGCCACCCGTCGCATCGCGCGAGGCCGCAGACACCTCGATACCCATCGAAAGTGCATTGGTGCAGGGGACGGCCATCTTTGACCGGGCCCAGCTGCTCGAACGGGTATTAGGCGACGAAGCAGTCGCCAATGCAGTGGTCGACGCGTTTCTCGACGACATCGCGCTCGCACAAACGGCGCTCGCCGAAGCCCTGGCCAACAACGACGCGGCGCACAGCGCCCGCATCTGCCACACCATCAAAGGCACTGCGGCGAATGTAGGTGCGCAGTCTCTATGCGATATCGCGCTGAAGCTGGAGACGTTCGCAAAAACCCACGACTTCGAGGCGCTACGATCACACCTCCCGGAACTGCATCATCAGTTGGTGCAGTTTCAGGAACAGGCGGTTGCAGCATGAACCTACAGCCCGCTTCCCGCCCCCTCGATAGTGACAAGCTTGCAGGCAAGGGCGCGCAGAAATTCGCCGAATTGAAGGCGACGGGAAATCTGCCGTCACCCCAAGGGGTCGCGCTCAAGGTGATCGAACTCGCGAACCGCGAGGACGTTACGGCGGCGGAACTCGCGCGTACGCTGAAGGCCGATCCGGCGCTCAGTGGGCGCGTGCTGAAGGCCGCGAATTCCGCCGCACAGGGCGGGCGGGTCGTCGCTACCATCAACGACGCCGTGGTGCGCCTCGGATTTCGCAGCGTGCGCCAGTTGGCCCTCACTTTTTCGCTCATCGAACACCACCAGAGCGGCGCCTGCATTGCTTTTGATTATGGGTACTTCTGGTCGCACGCGCTGGCCACGGCCGCTGCGGCACAGCGTTTGGCGCTGAACATTAAGGCAGGGCCGGGCGAAGAATGTTTTACCCTCGGTCTGTTGCATAACGTCGGCGCGCTCGCGCTGGCGACACTGTATCCGGCGGACTATGCGGCGGTGATCACGGCCAATCCGTGCGCCAGCGCCGCCGCACGACGGATCCGCGAGCGCGCTGTCTTCGGGGTGTGTCATCGCGAACTCACGACGCTGATGCTGCAAGACTGGGGACTGCCGCCGCTTTTCGGTGAGGCGATCATGCACCGCGACGAGACGGACGCCGCCCCAGCGAGTCGCCTCGAGACCACTAGCCGAGCCTTGGCCTGCGCTGTCCACCTCGGACATCTCTGCGCCACTGAACAAACCCTGGAGGCCGCAATTGAGGATCTGCGGTACCTGTACGAACGCGCCGGCGGCGCGGAAGGGTTGGAAGCATTGCTCGAAGACGCCGCGAGTGAGTGGCGAGAATGGGGCAAATTACTGCAAGTGCCGACCCGCGAAGTCCCCTCGCTCGCGGATCTCGACCAGCGAGCGCTGAGCGCCGCTCAAACGCCGACGCCACGTCTGCGCGTGCTGATTGCCGAGGACACGGCATCCCAGCGTCTAATCTTGATCAAGCAGGTCGAGGCGCTGGGATTTGAGACAGAGACGGCGCAAGACGGTGAACACGCACTGGAAATGATCGGGCGGCAGCGACCGCACATTCTCCTGACCGATTGGGTGATGCCTAAGGTCGATGGGATCGGTGTGTGCAAGGTGACGCGGGCCAGCGACGCCGGCAAACTGATCTACATCATCATGTTGACCTCGCATGGGGACGAGGACCACTTGGTCGAAGCCTTTGCTGCCGGTGCCGACGATTATTTGACAAAGCCCATCAAGCCCCGGGAGTTGGAGGCTCGATTGCGGGCGGGCAAAAGAGTCGTGGAACTTCAGGTGGCGCTGGGTCGGGAGGCCGAGAATCTGCAAACCGTCAATGAAGATCTCGCCGTCGCCAACCGCCAATTATTCGATTTCGCGCATACCGATGCACTGACGGGGTTACCGAATCGGCGTTATATTCTCGGCCGTCTCAAACAAGAGTGGGCGGTGCATACGCGACGCCTCAGCCCATTATCGCTGATTCTTCTCGACATCGATTGCTTCAAAGTCGTGAATGACCAGCATGGTCATGATGTCGGCGATATCGTTCTGGAGCGCGTGGCACACATCATGCGCCGCGAGATCCGTCTGGAAGATACGGTGGCCCGATTCGGCGGCGAGGAATTCCTGATCATCACCCCGGGCACCGATCTCGCCGGCGCGAAACAGATCGCCGAACGCATTCGAGTGAATATCGCGCGTGAAGTGTTCACCTTTTCAGGTGCCAGCTGGCATGTCACCGCGAGTTTGGGTGTGGCCGCGGCGAACCTTGACGCGGAGGGCTTTCAAGGCCTGCTGAAAAGCGCTGATCAAGCGCTCTATTGCGCCAAAGGTGCCGGCCGCAATCAGGTGCGGCCTTGAAGCGCGACAGCTTTATCTGCGCTTGACGGGGTTTCTACTCATGGTTGCCTGTTCGAGCGGGGATCACCTCACGAGCTGGCTCAGCAGGCTCAGACTCTCCCGTTCCTCTGGGGTGATTTCTTGGTCGGAGGCCACAAGTTTTCCGATCGCTTCTATAAACAACTGCCGGTGTTCGGCCGGGATGTCCGCCGGATCGACTTCCTCTGGCGCTGGTGGTACTTCAAGCCACTGCCAGACCTGTTTTCGTTCGGCTTCCGTAAACTGCAGGCGGCGGATCCAATTGGCGACGAACAGTCTCTCTTCACCGCTCACGCGCAGATCGCTCCAGGCCACGGCGCAGATGAACTGCATGAGTTTTAGCCGCTCGGGCGGCGCCAGATCACTGAACATATGGGTTACCGATGCGGATTAATATGCGCCGCACTATAACTCAATCGTGCGGGATTCTCGGTCGGGCATGACCGTTGTAGGTGATGCATTCGCCGGTACAAGCGAATGGAAGCGGAGGACGCGTTGCAAACATTGCCAGCAAACCGAGCAAGATCTGCACTTGGCACGAGAGGCCACGGGAAACGTTCGATGACGGGTCCTTTGATGAAACTGATGAAACGCGTCGGCACGCCTTGATGGGACCGAGAAGCTGGCATGCGCTTTGCAAATTAAAATTAATTCGCAAATACGTCCGCAAGCTGGCGGCCAATTCCGGCCAGCTCACGGTTTGGCACGAACCTCTAATGTCTGGAAGGCGTGAATGACGGTTTCTCCCCACCATTGCAGGTTCAGGCGTGCCCGCCGCGAGTGTCGTCGGCCGTGTGTGTTGGCGGTGTGCCTGGCGCTGGTGATCGCAGCGTGCAGTCATACCCCGGAGCAGCCGGTATCGATTGGCATCGGTCCGAATCCTCAACTGCCGCCGCCAAATAAGCAAATCTTGCCGACGGTTCATATTGCGCCGGCCAAAGGCTGGTCGAAAGGGGCTACCCCGAGGCCAGCGCAAGGCACCACTGTGGCCGCCTTTGCCGCGAGGCTCGATCATCCGCGCTGGCTCTATGTACTGCCGAATGGCGACGTGCTGGTCGCCGAAACCAATGCGCCAGCGCGCCCCCTGCGCCGTGAGTTGCTCGGCTTTAGAGGCTGGATCATGGGGTATGTGATGAAGCGGGCCGGCGCGGCTGTGCCGAGCGCGAATCGACTCACGCTGCTACGGGACATCGATGGCGACGGCGAAGCCGAGATGCGTTCGGTGTTTATCGAGAATCTCAATTCCCCGTTTGGCATGGCGCTAGTGGGCAACGATCTCTATATCGCCCAAACCGACGCATTGGTGCGGGTGTCCTACCAGACCGGTGACACCAGGGCGGGCACGGTCACCAAGGTTGCCGATCTTCCCGGTGGGCCGCTGAATCATCATTGGACCAAAGGACTCATCGCGAACGCCGAAGGCACCAAGCTGTACGTGTCGGTAGGCTCAAACAGCAACATTGCCGAGCACGGCATGCAGCATGAAAAAGGGCGTGCCTCAATCTGGGAATTCGAAACCGACAGCGGGCAAGGCCGCGTGTTCGCGAGTGGATTGCGTAACCCGGTCGGTATGGCTTGGCATGGCAATGCGCTCTGGGTCGCGGTCAACGAGCGCGACGAACTCGGGCCTAACCTCGTGCCGGATTACATCACATCTGTGCGCGACGGCGGTTTCTATGGGTGGCCGTACAGCTACTACGGGCAGCATGTTGACGCACGCGTGGCACCGCAGGCACCCGACCTCGTCGCCAAGGCCATCGTTCCCGACTACGCCCTCGGCGCGCATACCGCATCCCTTGGCTTGGCGTCAGCGGAGCGCAGCTCACTCGGCGGCGCGTTTACGCAGAGCGGCATGTTTGTCGCCCAGCACGGCTCGTGGAACCGTATCCCAGCGAGTGGTTACAAGGTTATCTTCGTGCCGTTCACCGACGCCCAACCGAGCGGCCTACCGGTCGAGGTGCTTGGCGGCTTTCTTAGCGACGACGGTGATGCGTTCGGGCGGCCGGTTGGCGTGGCGATCGATCACCGCGGTGGGCTGCTCGTCGCCGACGATGTCGGCAATACGATTTGGCGGGTCACTGCCGCGAGTGGCCAAGCGACGCATCGCGACGCTTCGCGAGACGAAACCGCGTCGTCCGCGCGCCACGTGAAAAAAACAACTCAATTCTGCATGGGCGGCAACGCCGATTAGACCGGAAACCTCATCTCTACTTCTCTTCCGCCGTCATCTGACTCAACCAAATTTTGATCAGCGATTGATAGGCGATGTCTTTTGCATTCGCCTGTGCCTTGATTCGATCTAGCAGATGTTTGGGCAGACGCAGCGAAATGGTCTGTGTTGATGGCCGCAAATTCGGAAGCGCAACAGACACGGTTTTCCCCGAGTCGAAATAGGGCGTCGTGTCATGCGTCACCCAGAATTCGCGCTCTGCCGCTTCATTGGCGAATCGCGGTGGCTTCTTAAGTTTCTTGGTCATACAGCACTTCCTCTTTACGATGCATGTCGCGTGCGGAAATGACGCGGAGCAAGGTTCCGGATTTACGGAGCGTGAAGATGACGGTGAGCTTTCGGCCTGCGTCTGTTCGTCCTAGTGCGCGCCATCGAATCTCATCCCCAGAATGAATATCGTCTGGCGTGACTAACAACGATTGATTGAAAAAGACTTCTTCCGCTTCGCGATTATCGACGCCATGCTTGCTGTTCTTGCCGAGATTTCCGGCATCCCAGTCAAAGCCAACGACGGCATCGAAATCGCCCATGACTGTATATTAGAACAACATACAGAGTTCGTTATATCGTCTGGCAGGTTAACTGCCAGTCGTTCGCCGTTTTGGCGATTCATCGGTCGCCTGTGGAGTGGTCTGCCCGAACAGTAGCCCCGCGACGCGCGTGAAAGGGAGCGGCCTTCCCCAGGTTTGCGCTAAGCCGCAACGGGCATCGGAGCGCCGGAGGAAAGCGCGAGCCAACCGCGGATAATGCGGTATAGCACCCACAGGCCGGCCGCCACTGCCAGGACCCACGCGAACGGTATGCCGATAACGGTGACGAACAGCACCGTGGCAATCGCGACCCAGAGCAGCGCATACCAGAATGTGCGAATCTGCCAGCCGAAGTGGGTATCGAGATACGAGCCGCGCACTTCGGAGCGCTTGAGGTAGTTCAATATCACCGCGATGATGGACGGCCAACCGCTCAGGAATGCAGTCACGATGAACGCCGATCCTAGCAGGCCCATCAAGGCGCTGAACCCGTGCAGCAAGTAGATGATGTGAGTGAGGGTGACCAATCCATTGGTCGGGCCCGCCTGCGGAATAAGCATCTCACCGTGCGCCATCGTGAACTCCTTAAACCCTACCACCTATAGACGCTGGAACCGCGCCGCGCCCCTCTTCTCCAAGTGCCATGGCGCGCAATCGATGTAGCCGATGGGTCAACCTACACTCGACGGTGGACAGTGGCAACCTCGCACGCACCATCGCCAATATGCCGGTCGGGATATTGGCGCCACAGTTAGCTCGGTGAAACAAGAAACTCGAGCAAAACACGCTCGCGACCCGCTAGAATTCGCCCCTTATCCAGGACAGGAATCACGATGGACTCCAGAGGACTGCACAAGTTCTTGTTCGAAGGCTTGCCGGTGCGGGGTGCGCTGGTGCGCGTGACCAATGGTTGGCGTGAAGCGCTTAGACGGCGCGCGACAGTGGGCGCGTTTGCGCCGCCTGTCCGGGCGCTGATTGGTGAGATGACGGCCGCTGGCATACTGATGCAATCGAGCATCAATTTCGATGGGGCGCTGATTCTGCAAGTGCACGGCGATGGGCCGGTCAAGCTCGCAGTGGCGGAAGTAAAATCCGATCTCAGCTTTCGCGCCACGGCGAAAGTGGTGGCAGACGTCGCCGATCACGCAAGCTTGGCCGATCTCACGAACGTGCACGGGCAGGGGCGCTGTGCCATTACACTCGACGCCCAGAATCGCCTGCCTGGCACGCAACCTTATCAGGGCGTAGTGTCGTTGCACGGCGACCAACGCGAGCCGCTGGATAATTTCTCCGCCGTCATCGAGCACTACATGCTGCAATCCGAACAGCTCGACACGAGAATGATCCTTGCCGCCAATGACGAGGTCGCAGCGGGTTTATTGCTCCAACGGATGCCTGCCACCGGACTCGGCAATCTCGCGGCGGGACGCGCGGAGGATCAGATCGGCAACCATGAGGATTTCAATCGCCTGGCACATCTAGCGGCGACATTAACCCGCGAGGAATTGCTAACGCTGGAGGCGGATACGGTGCTACGTCGCCTGTTCTGGCAGGAAAAACTGCAGCGATTTGAGCCTTTGGCCACCCGCTTCAGTTGCACCTGCGGTCGTGCCCGTGTGCAAGACATGCTCATTAGTTTGGGGCGGGCCGAACTCGACGAAATTCTCGCGGAGCGTCACTTGGTCGAAATCGGCTGTGAGTACTGTGGCCAGCAGTATCATTTCGATGCCGTCGATGTGGGTGGGATGTTTACGCCGGTCTTCGCGCACCCACCTTCCTCCTCTACCCTTCAGTAAGGCACGCCAGCTGCTTGAGGTCGGTGGAAGGCACACGCTCCTTGACGCGAAGAATCTCGACACCGGCAACCTGGTTGTTGGCGTCGAAATCCAGAACGATGCCAGGCTGAACCTCCTCGGATTCATGGCAGAACACGCAATCTGATCGCGTTCGGGACTCACGCGCGGTGTTCATGAGGCCGGAAGCGCGCCGCTCGCAAGCGCGGCGGCGCGATCGGTCGCAAATTGAAACTGCGGCGTCTCATCGCGCGGCTGCCGGGTATCTTCGCCCGTCGTCGCTGACGCGGCGCGCCGCCAACCGTCCTCGCCCCAGGCGTTGGGCAGCAGTTGAATTTCACCGGGCGTGGTCATCGTCTCGAACGCGCGCAGGCTGGCGCGCAAAATGCTCATCTGATCGGCTTCGTCGAACGGTTTGCCGGCGGTGTGCCCGAGCGGATAGTCGATGAAGGTCGCGCGTGGCGGCCGGCCCGCCTGGATGATATCGAGCGCACTCGCCACGCACATGGTCGGTAGCCCATTCGCTTCGAGGTAGCGTGCGATCAGACTCACGGTCTGGTGGCACACGGGTCACATTGCGATCAGGAGCGCGGCGTCGACCCTTTGAGCGCGACAGGCTTCGAGCAGGGCCGGGGCCGTCTCTTCGCGCACACGGCGTTGCGAATAAACCCCACCCATGCAGGAAAACACCTGATCCGCGAGCCCACCAATCACCCCCTCGGTGGCGAGCTTGCGCAGATTACGCAACGGCAAAAGGCAATTCGGATCGCGTTTGGCAGCCGCGAGGTAATTCTCCGTGATATGCGAAAAGCGCAGCGCGGCGTCGGGGGTTGTGCTGTCGAGCTGGCGGATCGAGGCATCATCTTTGTAGTGATAGGCGACCTGACCCAAGGCATAGGCGCCGGCCGTGGAGACCACCCCCAGGCGCACCCCGCGCAGAGGCTTGCGCAGCGGTTGCCATGGCGGTGGTGTGTCGGCCACGAACCAGCGGTAAGGGGTGTAACCCAGGTGCAGGTAGCGCTCGGTGATGGTCTGCATGTAGTGCACGGTCATGCGCGTGATCTCCGTTTCTTATGCTGTCATAGTAACCTGGGACCAGCAGATCCCGCTGCGTCCAACTTTGCGTTGGTCGACCAAACCTGAGAGTATTTTTACCCATCTTTTCTTGAATTGAGGGCGCCTACGCCATGGGACGCATGTTCGAAGTACGCAAGCACACGATGTTCGCCCGCTGGGATCGGATGGCGAAGCAGTTCGCACGGATTGGTAAGGATATCACCATCGCGGTCCGCGGCGGCGGACCCGATCCCGCTCACAATCCGATGCTGCGGCGGGTGATCCAGAACGCGCGCGCAGTCAACATGCCCAAAGACAAGGTCGAGGCCGCCATCAAGCGCTCGATGGGCAAAGACGCGACCAACTACGAGGTGCTGATCTACGAGGGGTATGCCCCACATGGTGTGGCGGTGATGGTGGAAACCGCCACCGATAATCCGACCCGCACGATTGCGAGCGTGCGCAGCATTTTCAACAAATTCGGCGGCAATGTCGGCCTCACGGGTAGCGTGAGCTTCATGTTCAAGCGCATGGGAGTATTTCGCTTGCAGCCAGACGGGATCGACCAGGATGACCTGGAGCTCTATCTCATCGACCACGGCTTGGAGGAAATGGGCGAAGTGCGCGACGAGAAGGACCACCCGCAATTGTTAATTCGTTGCCATTTCCCCGCTTTCGGCCAGGTCCAGAAGGCGCTGGAGGATCGCAAAGTCGTCGTGCTATCCGCTGAACAGGAGTACCTCTGCCTGACGCCGACGGAACTGCCGGAAGCGGCGGCCAGGGACGTGCTTGAGATGATCGACAAACTTGAACAGGACGATGACGTGCAGAAGGTCAATCACAACTTGGCTTGAGTGAGCCTGGAAACGGCAGTTGAACTGCCGTTTCTGAGTGGTCTGCGTGCCGATTTTGAGCGGGCCAATGGGCGTATGTTCAAGCTTGCGCGTGCGGTGGTCGCTACCTAGCAGGATTGAAAAAGGAAGCCCGCATGGCAGTCCCGGAAATTACGTCCACCCTGCACTTCGATGGCGAGTGGCGCACGAAATATCGCGAATTGTGTCGCGAGTTTGACGACGCCAAGTCGCTCGAGCGTGACCTGCGCACGACGCTCGCCAAGCTCTTGGGGGCTTTTAAAGGAGGTGCCGTGGGCGAGCGCCAGGTGGTCAATGAATCTGTCGCGGCGCTGCGCGAGGTTACCGCGCCGCTCAATGCCGCACTCCTCCATCAGGCGGTGGACCAGTGCCTCACCAATACCGAATCAGGCCCCTCGAACTGGTCTTCACTCCAGGCCTTGGTCGCGCAGCTGAAGTTGCCCCCGGCGCAGGAGTTCGCGCTCAAACATTTGCGCGAACGCGGGCGTGACGGCAGCGATCAGGTGCAATGGATCGCGCAGCTCACGGCACTGCTCAATGAACCCGCGACAATCCCCGAGCGGGCTGATGGAGACTCGGATAAGCGCAGTCAGGCCAGCCATCTTGCGTCCCTGCTGGACTGGCTACTGTTGCCGCCCGATTTCGAGCGTCAGGCGGCACAACTGCGCGATGCACTGAGCGAAGGTGAAAGCGACGATCCGGTCCACGACACGGGGAGTTTTCTGAACGATCTCTATGCGTTTCTGCGTCGCGACTTGCGCAGCCTCGTTGATTACCTGAAAAAGGCCACGCTTCATCTCAACTCAGTCGAGGTCGATCTCAAGCACGCACTTCGTGGCAGCCAGGAAGCCGAGTCTGCTTCCGTTCGCCTGACCTCCGTACTCAGCACCGAGCTGGCGGCGATCGATCGTGCGGTCAATGGCGATCTGTGCGTCAGTGAACTCAAACAGACGCTTGACACTGGCGTACGTTCTATTCGCGCGACGATTACCGCCTATATCGATGTGCAGCGCGGCAAACAGGCCGACTATGAACAGTGCATTACCAAGCTCGCGACACGGGTCAAGAATTTCGAGCAAGAATCAGACACGCTGCGGCAAGGACTCCTTGCCGAGCAGGAGAAGGCCTGCCGGGACACGCTCACGGATCTGCCGAACCGGCTTGCCTACGATGAACGCGCGCAGCTTGAATTTCAGCGCAGCCGTAGGAGCCAAGTGCCGCTCACCCTGGCGGTCCTTGATCTCGACGGCTTCAAGCGCATCAACGACAGCCTCGGACACAAGGTCGGCGATAAAGTCCTGCGGCACGCCGCGGCCTTGTGCCGACGGCGTGCCCGTGCGACCGACTTGCTCGCACGTTTCGGCGGCGATGAGTTTGTGGTGCTGTTTCCAGATACCGCGCTGGCACCGGCCGCCGAGGTGTGCGAGGAACTGCGGCGGCAAGTCGAGCAGGTGACCTTTCAATACCAGGGACAAAGAGTGCCAGTCACGGTGTCCATCGGGGTTGCCGAACTCGCCGCGGGTGAATCCCTTGAGGCCTTGTTCGAGCGCGCCGATCGTGCGCTCTACGCGGCGAAGCACGGCGGGCGCAATCAGGTCGTGAGCGCTGACTTCCTCGCGGAAATCCCGCCTACGCGGCATGATAAAGGGCCAGAAGCGGCGCGCGTATAAAGGGCCAGAAGCGGCGCGGGCCTGCTGGCGGACTTGACCATTGTGCCGATCGTCTTTAGCCTCAAGCGCTTGTTCCATGCATCAAACTCCACCGTACGCCACGATCGACGCGGCGCTG
>JAYTEX010000070.1:0-28144 GCA_043734785.1 Pseudomonadota bacterium
CCGCAATCGCCGCACTGTTACGACGCGCGCGCCCAATCGCCTGGTCGATGCGATCAAATAGCAACAGCCGACTGATCTGTTTTGCAGCCGCATCTTGCCTGGCAGCCGCGAAAGCGCGGCTGCTCGGCGCTGGTGAGACGGCCGCGCGCGCTATATCGAGTTCTGAGCGCGCCGGGACGTTCGTGCTCGCTTTATCGCCATGCAGCACCTTTACCGATGGTGGCTGGGCATGGGGCCCCGCCTCAGAATCGAATTCCCAACCGAGTTCCGAGACGGGACGACCGAGCAGAGTTTCGACCGGATAGCCCAGGCGGCGCGCGAACGCTGCATTGGCGAGCACGATGCGCTCGCTCTGGTCGATAATCAGAAGGCTTTCGGCCAGCGCATCGAGTGCTTCGCGCACGCGATGAGGAATAACCGCACTCGGATCGACTTCATGCAAGGATCGTTTGAGAAACAGGACGTAGACCAAGAACCCAGCGAGCGCCACGAAACTGCTGACCGTCAGAATGGACGCAGGGATGCCGAACCAAGTCTCTTCCCTAGCCAGCGGTGCAAAATGGATCTCCACGCGACCCCACGGTTGGCCATCTCGAAAAATGGGAACCTGGACCTCGGTGAGCGTGGACTTCTCATCAGACGACGGTTTCCATTGCGAGCTGTGGTCACCCGCGAAAGCGATGATATCGCCCGCTGTGGTACGTAGCGCCACTGAGCGAATCTGGCGGTTGCGCGCCTTGACCGCGTTCAGCGTCTCCATCACCACTGTCGAGCGGTATTTATCCGTAACTGCCACCGACAGCTGCACGGCCAACGCTTCGGAGATTGCTTTGCGCGCATCGAGATCAGCAGCACGTCGATCCGCTACCAGCCCGAGCATGTCGCTCACCAACAGAATGCTGGTAGTGAGTAGCACCAGGCTGAAGCTGAATCGCAACACTGGTGACGCAAGTTTCACAGTTCGGTGCCTTGGCAATGCAGAATCACGTTCGAACATCCGTTCGACGGCTGAGGCTCGCGGCTTTCACGTATATAGGCACCCAAAACGATTATTGTCGGAACAAGCTAGCGGCCCGCTTGAGGATGTTCTGAACATGAATCTCCGGGACCGCGCCCGCTAATGCGGGCTCGCAAAGACGGCTCACTGGTCGGTTACGCTCATACACGCAATTTTTGGAAGGACTGGGGGACACAAGCACCCGATGTAGAAGCGATCCGCAGCGCGCTCGAGAACTTGCGCAGCCAGACCCGAAGCAAGTTAGCGTCATGAGACCGTAGGAGCAGATTCGACAATCTCTTAGCCAGCTAGGTTTATTTGCCTGCTCGTGGAGATAATGTGACGCGCGAAACGACCATGCATGACGATCTCGAATTGCGACTTCCCGAGATGCCCGTGTTTCCCTAAGAGGTCAATCTGACCGCGGCATCTTGTGCGCAACTAAGCGATCGATCGCGCGCTAAAGCCGTGAAATTGCGGCACAGCCTGTGTACGATTGACCGCTACACACACACGGAGAAACACCAGATGAGCGACCCTATTGTCGAAGCAAGCACCAAGGGCTGGATCGCCGAGCACCGCAATCAATATCTCGAGAATCCCGCTGCTGGTCACTTATGGGATTCGAGTTTCGCCGGTGGACCTGGGCCGTTACCCACCCTGTTGCTGACCACCGTGGGTGCGAAATCCGGCACCGAGAGCGTAATGCCTTTGCTCTACGGTGAGGTCGACGGTGCCTACGCGATTATCGCTTCCAAGGGTGGCGACCCCAAGCATCCTGGCTGGTACCACAACCTGCTTGCACAGAATCTCGTGACGGTGCAGGTCGCGGATAAGGTGTTTAAGGCGAAGGCCCGTGTGGCCAGTGGCGCCGAACGCGCCAACGTCTGGCAACAGATGGCGGTGATGTACCCTCCCTACACTCAGTACCAGGAAAAGACGCAGCGCGAGATCCCGGTAGTGCTGTTAGATCGGATTGCTTAACCCGTCTTGGCGGTATTCGAAAAATCAAGATTAACCACGGAGGCACTTAGCGCAAAAGTGCCTCCCGAATAAATCGGCCGCGCGCTGGTGGTACGGCTTAGAGGAGCTTTCCTATTGCTTCCTCGCGAGCACGAGATCGGTGAACACAAAGCCATTGCGCGCGACGGTCTCGGTATTCTCGATCGCTATCGCCTGCCTAAACATCGGCCCCTTGTAAGCGAAGGTGTGAAACTCGCCGCGCTCGCCACAGGGGTCAACCGAGCTTGGCAGTTCCTCTAACAATGCGACATCGAATTCTCGACCCGCGAAGCGCGCATCGAGCTGCTTCGGATCAACGCAGGTAAGCCGCGCGCCGAGTCCGGCGTTAACCATCTCGCGCGCTAACGTCGAGGTCTGTGCACCGAACAGCGGAAACATCGGCGCTAAGCCAGAACCGGCAAGGCGCGCTTCGCGATAGCGTCGAATATCCTCCAGAAAGAGATCGCCAAATGCGATGTGCGTATAGTCCTCACTGAGCGCACGGGCGACCATCGCGGTCATCGCTTGCTCGTAACGCTCGTTGGAACACGGCGAGGGCAGTGGCGCGATCCAGAGCGGGAGCCCGAGGGAGTCGGCTTGTGCGTGCAGTAACTCCATGCGCACCGCATGCATGGCGACTCGCTGAGCGGGTTCGTCGATGGTCGTCCACAGCGCGCCGATTTCTATGTCTGGGCAGTGACGCAGAACATGCACCATCCAGGCGCTATCTTTGCCGCTAGACCATGCAACGAGGCACTTGTTCACCAATTGATCCTCCAGCCTCGAATTAGCACGCGACTTACGGCGTGCGTCATCGTAGCGCTACGAATTGCTAGCCACACAGACCGAGGCTACCGGCGTCCCGCGGGGGTGTGGGCCGCACGATAACGCGCACACTGGCGGATGCCTAGTCGGTCGCGCCGTAGGTGATGTCCGGTGGCGGGCCGTGAGGTCGGCGTTGGCGGGCGGCCTGGGTTGTAAGATTCGGGTTGATCATAAAATTCGGGGACGGCGCCCGCTGATCCTGCTAAGGTGATTTTCAATCGAAACGGAGGACCCGCCATGCATGATCTCGTCATCCGCAATGCTTTAATCGTCGATGGCTCCGGCGCTGAGGCGCACACCGGTGATGTCGCAATCGACGGCGAATACATTACGGCGGTTGGCGGCAAGTTAGGCGTCGGCCAGCGTGAGATCAATGCCGATGGGCTCATCCTCGCGCCGGGCTGGGTAGATGTGCATACGCACTACGACGGGCAGGCCACCTGGGATCCGTATCTCACGCCGTCCTGCTGGCACGGGGTCACGACGGCGGTGATGGGCAATTGCGGCGTCGGCTTCGCTCCGGTGCACCCGGCCAAGCGCGACTGGCTAATCGGGCTGATGGAAGGAGTTGAGGACATTCCCGGCACCGCGCTTGCCGAAGGCATCGACTGGGCCTGGGAAAGCTTTCCCGAATATCTCAACGCGCTTGAGCGTATGCCACGCGCGCTCGACATTGCCGCGCAGGTGCCCCATGGCGCGGTGCGCGCCTATGTGATGGGCGAGCGCGGTGCGAATAACCTCGATGCCAATGCCGACGAACGCGCCGCCATGGCCGCGCTCGTGAAAGAAGCCATCGTGGCCGGCGCGGTAGGATTCTCCACCTCACGCACCGTGCTGCATCGCGCGATCGATGGCGCAGTCGTGCCCGGCACCACGGCCGATGCGCTTGAACTCACGACGATTGCGGATGCCATGGGCGAGGCGGGTGGCGCGGTTTTCGAAGTGGCCTCCGATCTCGCGCCCGAAGGCGCAGAGCTCGCGTGGATGGATCACATCATCGATCACGCGAAGTGCAAAGTGACCTATGCCTGTGTTCAGAACGACGACGATCCGCTGCAATGGCAGCGTCTGCTCGCGCATGCGGCGCGGCGCGGCGGCGGCCTCTTTCCGCAGGTCGCGATTCGCCCGCCAGGCGTTTTGATGTGTCTTGAAGGAACGCACCCGTTCACCGGGCGCCCGAGCTATCGCGCGATCGCCGCTCTGCCCTTGGCTGAAAGAGTCGCTGTCATGCGCAAACCCGAAGTGCGCGCACGCATTCTCAACGAGGCCGGGCCACGCCCGGCACGCCTGCTGCGCCTTCTGTTCATGGAAGGCAAGGCGATGGCTTCCACCATTCGTGACTACGACCGGGTGTTCTGGCTCGGCGATCCGCCGGAATATGAGCCCGCACCGGAGCTCAGTATCCAGGCCATTGCGGCACGTGAGGGCATTTCACCTGAAGCCGCCGCCTACGACCGCCTGCTCGAAGCGAACGGCAAGGCCTTTCTTTATTCGCCGCTCTTTAACTACAACGCCGGCAATTACGACGTCGCGCGCGAGATGATGCTGCATCCGAATACCATTCTCGGTATCAGCGATGGTGGCGCGCATTGCGGCATGATCTGCGATGCGAGTGCCCCCACCTATCTGCTCGCGCATTTCGTGCGGGACCGTTCGCGTGGCCCGCGTCTCAAGCTCGAGCACGCGGTGCGCATGCAGGCGCGCGAGACCGCCGAACTCTATGGCTTGCGCGATCGCGGCCTGATCAAGCCCGGCCTGCGCGCCGACTTGAACCTAATCGACCTTGAACGACTCGCGCTGCCGGCGCCACAGATGGTCTACGACCTGCCAGCCGCAGGGCCGCGATTGATTCAACGCGCCACCGGCTATCACGCCACGTTGCTGCGCGGCCAGGTGACCTTCGAAGAAGGCGAAACGACTGGAGCGTTGCCCGGAAAGTTGGTGCGCGGCGCGCAACGACCGTCCTGAACAATTTGCCGGCAGTTCGATCAGGTACAGTACAGCACGTCACAATCGGAAACATCGAATAGACTGCGAAGCGCACCCTGAATGAGGGTTTAGCCCCGGCATGGAAGCCGCTACCGATTCTCAATCCATCGATTGAGGGCGGCAAGCCTTCGTGTTGACGTCATCACGTCGTCCAACGATACTCCCGTCGTTTTTAAGTAGACCAGGATCATGGCCTTAAGCCCTAAATCGCCGCGCACTTTCCAGGACTTGGTGTTTCGGCTACAGGCCTTCTGGGGGGCGCGCGGTTGCGTCGTCGCACAGCCCTATGACATGGAAATGGGCGCCGGCACTTTTCACCCTGCAACCTTCCTGCGCGCGATCGGGCCGGAGCCCTGGCGCGCGGCCTATGTGCAGCCGTCACGCCGGCCCACCGACGGGCGCTATGGCCAGAACCCGAATCGACTCCAGCGCTACTACCAGTTCCAGGTCATCCTCAAACCTTCCCCGTCTGATTTACAAGATTTGTACTTGGAGTCATTAGCTGATCTCGGTGTCGACCCGCGTATTCATGACGTGCGCTTCGTGGAAGATAACTGGGAGTCGCCCACGCTCGGCGCCTGGGGTCTGGGATGGGAAGTTTGGCTAAACGGCATGGAGATCACGCAATTCACCTATTTTCAGCAAGTCGGTGGACTGGATTGTCGCCCCGTAGCGGGCGAGATCACCTACGGTCTCGAACGCATCGCGATGTATCTGCAGGGCGTGGACTCCGTGTATGACTTGCTCTGGAGCGAGCATCCTGAGCTCACGGTGACCTATGGCGATCTCTATCACCAGAATGAAATTGAGATGTCGACCTACAACTTCGAGCAGGCGAACACGGAACTCCTGTTTGAAGGGTTCAATCGCTGCGAGGCAGAGGCCGCACGTCTGATCGAGAAGGGTTTGCCGTTACCTGCCTACGAGATGATGATCAAGGCCTCGCATACCTTCAACCTTCTCGATGCGCGGCGCGCGATATCGGTAACTGAACGCCAACGTTACATCCTGCGCGTGCGTACGGTGGCGCGACAAATCGCGCAAGCCTACTACGCGACCCGGGAAGCACTGGGTTTCCCGATGTTGAAGCAGGCCGAGACGGCAACGCGAGCAGCCTCGTGAGTGCCGCCGACTTCTTGTTCGAAATCGGCACCGAGGAATTGCCACCCAAGGCGCTCAAAGTGCTCGCGGGGCGCTTGGCCACCGAAATCGAAACGCGCCTGCACAGTGCCGGCCTGATTTTTACCGCGATCGAAAGTTTTGCGACTCCACGCCGCCTGGCCGTGGTGGTCACCGCGCTCGCGAGCGCGCAACCTACGCAAGCCATCGAACGCCGTGGTCCCGCGCTCGGCGCAGCGTTTGCGCCGAGCGGCGAACCGACGCCTGCCGCCATCGGCTTTGCGCGCTCCTGCGGAGTCGCCATCGAAAACCTGACCAGAGTGCATACCGATAAAGGCGAATGGTTGGTCTATCGCGCGCAACAGGCAGGGCGTCCAACCAGGGAGCTCCTGCCACCGTTGGTCGACCTCGCGCTGGCCGCCCTCCCGATCCCCAAGCGCATGCGCTGGGGCGCGCGCAGCGAAGAATTCGTGCGCCCGGTACACTGGGTGGTGATGCTGCACGGCTCCGAGATTGTGCCAGGGGAGATCCTGGGCATCGCCAGCGGCAATGTCACGCGTGGCCACCGTTTCATGGGTACGGCGCGCCTCACGCTTGCCTCCCCGGGCGAATATGTCAGTCGTCTGGAGCAGGAGGGATGCGTCATCGCGAGCTTCGCGAAGCGGCGCGCAAGAGTCGAAACCTTGGTGCAGGAAGCGGCACAAGCGCTGGGTTGCCGGCCCATCCTGAATGAATATCTTTTGGATGAGGTCACGGCCCTGGTGGAGTGGCCGGCCCCGATCCTCGGCACTTTCGATGAGCACTTTCTGCAGGTGCCGCGCGAGGCATTGATCGCGACCATGCAAGGCAATCAGAAATATTTTCCATTGGAAACGCACGACGGTCGCCTCCTCAATCGATTCGTGACCATCAGCAATATCGAGAGCGCGACGCCCGATCTCATCCGCGACGGCAATGAACGCGTGATCCGACCGCGCCTCAGTGATGCGGCATTTTTCTACCACAAGGATCTCAAGACTCCGTTGGCAGCGCGCGCGGAGCAACTCGGCGCGATGGTGTTTGAGCGTCGTCTCGGCAGTCTGCTGCAGAAAACCGAAAGAGTCATGCGCTTGGCCGAAAAGCTCGCGCCCATGTTCAGTGCCGAGCCCCCACTCGCCATGCGCGCCGCTTGGCTGTCGCGCTGCGATCTCCTGAGCGAGATGGTGGGCGAGTTTCCAGAACTACAGGGCACTATGGGACGCTACTATGCGGAACAGGACGGGGAAGCCCCGGAGGTGGCGCTCGCCCTGGGAGAATTCTACCTCCCGCGCTTCGCGGGCGATGAAATCCCCGTCACGGCGGTCGGCCGCTGCGTCGCGTGCGCCGATCGTCTCGATACGCTGATCGGCATTTTCAGCGTCGGTGGCGCGCCGACCGGGGATAAGGATCCGTACGCGTTGCGGCGTGCCGCGCTGGGGTGTTTGCGCTTATGCATTGAGGGCGGCGCAGGACTGGATTTGAAAATGGCGCTGAACCTCGCGGGCGCGGGATATGGCGGTGACGCGGCCGCGCAGGCGCTCCCGGTACTCGAGTTCATGCTGGAGCGCTCGCGTGCGTACTTCGTGGAGCGTGGCTATCAAGGGGATGTGATCGAAGCCGTGCTGAGCACACGACCGAGCATGCCACTCGATCTGGCACGACGCATTGCCGCAGTCGCGGCATTCAAGCGTCTACCACAGGCCATGGCATTGGCCGCGGCCAACAAACGGATCGCGAACATCCTGAAAAAAGCCGAAATCAGCGCAGAAGAAGCCGATCTCGGGCTGCTGTGCGAACCCGCCGAGATCGCGCTCGCGACGGCAGTACAGCACACTGACGATGCCAGCACCGAGCCACTGGCGGCCGGTGAGTATGCGTCTTATCTGGCGCGCCTGGCCGAGCTTCACGATCCGATCAATGCCTTCTTTGAGACCGTACTCGTGATGGCCGAAGCGCCTGCGCTGCGCGCCGCGCGACTGTCGCTGCTGCGCCGGATCCATCAGATGTTTCTGCGCGTCGCTGATATCGCGCTGATCACGACTTAATTCATGACACCTCGGCTCCTGATCCTGGATCGCGACGGGGTGATCAACCAAGACTCACCCGATTTCATCAAGGGCCCGCAGGAATGGCTGCCGTTGCCGGGCAGCTTGCGCGCGCTTGGCACGGCCACCCAGGCCGGCTTCCGGATCTCTATCGTCTCCAATCAGTCAGGCTTGGCGCGCGGTCTGTTTAAAATTGAAGATCTGCACCGTGTGCATCGTCGCCTGGTGCAGGAAGCCGAGCTGCATGGCGGGGTTATCGACGCATTTTTCTTCTGCCCACATGGACCGCGCGAAGGCTGCAACTGTCGCAAACCCCGACCGGGCCTGGTGCGGGCTGCGGCCGCGCGCAGTGGCCTATGGTTGCAACAGGCGGTGATGATCGGCGATCGCGCGAGCGATATTGAAGCCGCGCGTGCCGCCGGCGTGCAAGCGATTTTGGTCCGTACTGGCCATGGCAATGAGGCCGCCGAGACTTTGCGCAACATGACGGGATTGCGCGTGTATCCAGATCTTGCCAATGCGGTCAACGCGCTGTGTACAGGTGTTGCCTGATGATGCGGATTCGTTCATTCCTGTTCTACCTAGGAATCGCGCCGGTGACGGTTTTATTTTGTGTCCTTGGTGTTGTGCTGCTACCGATGTCGCGGCGCGTCCGGTATTACACGATTATTCAATGGTCGCGCTGCGCTTTGTGGTGGCTCAAGGTCACCTGCGGCTTGCGCTGGAGAGTCACAGGTGCCGAGCACATCACAGGCGCGCCTGGCGTTATCCTCTGCAAACACCAGTCTGCGTGGGAAACCATGTCGCTGCAGTTCGTATTTCCGCCTCACTGCCAGGTCGTGAAACGCGAGCTGCTGTGGGTGCCTTTCTTCGGTTGGGGCTTAGCCTGCCTCAATCCTATCGCGATTGATCGCGCGGCCGGCACGAAAGCACTCCGCGCGATACTGAGCGAGGGAAAACGGCGTCTGGCGCAAGGCTGGTGGGTGCTGATATTCCCAGAAGGGACACGCGTGCCGATCGATAAACCCGGTCGCTACTCGGCGAGCGGCGCGGCGCTCGCGGTGCAGGCGAAGTGCCCGATCGTGCCTGTCGCGCACAACGCCGGAATGTTCTGGCCGAGGCAGGCCTTGCGCAAAGCGCCCGGCATCATCGATCTGGTCATTGGCCCGCCCATT
Organism: Pseudomonadota bacterium; assembly: GCA_043734785.1. Classification (GTDB taxonomy): domain Bacteria; phylum Pseudomonadota; class Gammaproteobacteria; genus CAIKBL01. The sequence goes on from JAYTEX010000070.1 coordinate 9,171, forward strand.
CTGCCGGATGGGCGCTCCACCACGGAATTAATTCGCGAAGCGGAAGGCTGGATCGAGCGCACCTGCCAACAGCTGCCGCCATTTTCCAGTTGAACGCGTGCTGTTGCTCGGGACCCGTTGCAAAGGACCAATGAATTCACAAAGGCGTTCCCGCGCACTGTTCGCCGACTGCGGTTATTCCGTAGAATGTCTGCGCCACTTTTGACTGCCGACTGACTACCGGAGAACACCCTGCCCCATGCCTAACGATTCCGGAATGCGCTATCCGCGCGCGCGCCCACGGCGAATGCGCGCAGCGGACTTTTCACGACGATTGATGCGCGAGCATCGCCTGAGCGTCGATGATTTAATCTGTCCGATTTTTGTCTGCGAGGGTAACGCCCAGCGCGAGCCTATCGCGAGCATGCCGGGGGTCACGCGGGTCAGTCTGGATATACTCGCGAACCTTGCCCGCGAATATGCCGCGCTCGGCATCCCTGCAGTGGCCTTGTTTCCCGTCACGCCCATAGCCTTGAAAACCCTCGATGGACGCGAAGCCTACAACCCGGATGGCCTCGTCCAACGCGCTATCAGGACCGTCAAGGACGCGGCGCCGGAACTGGGCGTCATCACTGATGTGGCGCTTGATCCGTTCACCACCCACGGGCACGACGGCGTGACCGACGACTCGGGAGATGTGCTGAACGACGTGACCTTGGAGATCCTGGTCAAACAGGCCTTAGCGCAGGCCCGTGCCGGGGTGGACGTTGTCGCACCCTCGGACATGATGGACGGCAGAATTGGGGCTATCCGCGATGCATTGGAGCACGAGGGTTTCGTCAATACCCGGATTCTCGCGTATTCCGCCAAGTATGCCTCGGCATTCTATGGCCCATTTCGCGACGCGGTGGGCTCAGCGTCGAATCTTGGCAAGCGCGGCAAACAGACCTACCAGATGGATCCGGCCAATAGCAATGAAGCCTTGCGCGAGGTGGCGCTGGATATTGCGGAGGGCGCCGATATGGTGATGGTGAAGCCCGGCCTGCCCTACCTCGACATCGTTCACCGCATCAAGGAAACCACTGGCATGCCGACCTATGTTTACCAGGTGAGTGGCGAATACGCTATGTTCAAGGCGGCTAGTCAGGCCGGCTGGCTGGACGAACGCGCGGTGGTGCTTGAAACCCTGCTCGCGTTCAAGCGCGCCGGTGCGGACGGCGTGCTGACCTACTTCGCGCCACAGGTTGCACGCTGGCTGAGCGAGTAGTTCAAGACACGTCCGCGTGACACGAGGCGCCGGCCCGCGGTAGAGATCCCTCAAACCTCCATGCCAAGTTCCTTGATCTTTCGCGTCAAGGTATTGCGGCCCCAACCGAGCAGCCGCGCCGCTTCATGGCGCCGCCCCTGGGTTTTCGCCAGCGCCACCATGATCATCGTGCGCTCAAACTTCGGTAGCGCCGTGTCCAGAATCGGCACTGAGGATACCGTCGCATAATGTTCAGCCCACCTGCGTAGCGCGTGTTCCCAATCGTGACCGAGGCGATCAGCGGCACCCTCATCGGTATTGGCCAGCAACTCGCGCGGCAAATCGGTCATTTCGATGAGTTGCCCGGGCGCCATGATGCTCACTCGTCGGCAGATGTTTTCGAGCTGCCGCACATTGCCGGGCCAGGGAAAGGCGCGCAAGGCGTCGAGTGTCTCTGGTGATAGGCGCTTGGGCTCGATATCGACTTCCTGGGCCGTGATCCGCAGGAAGTAAGTGGCGAGCTCGGGGATGTCTTCTTTGCGATCGCGTAGGGGCGGAAGCTGGAGACGAATCACATTGAGACGGTGAAAGAGATCCTCGCGAAAAGCGCCAGCCTCTACCCGTCGTTCCAGATCCTGGTGGGTGGCTGCGATCACGCGCACGTCGACATGCACCGGCTGATGGCCACCCACGCGATAGAAATCGCCTTCGGCCAGTACGCGCAGCAGCCGGGTCTGCAACTCGGCCGGCATATCGCCGATCTCATCCAGAAACAAAGTTCCGCCGTTGGCTTGCTCGAAGCGCCCCGTGCGCTGACCGGTGGCTCCCGTGAACGATCCGCGTTCATGTCCGAATAATTCCGATTCCAGCAACTCCCGCGGAATGGCGGCAGTATTCAAGGCGATGAAAGGTCGGTTGGCGCGCGGCGAATGGCGGTGCAGGGCGCGCGCGATCAACTCCTTACCGGTCCCTGATTCGCCCGTCAAAAGGACCGTCATATGCGATTTCGAAAGCCTGCCTATCGCGCGAAAAACCTCCTGCATGGCAGGCGCCGAGCCGATTATCTCTGAGGCTATCGCGAGTTCTGCGAGGGGTTCCGCGCCCCGTTCGCGGCGCGCCTCACGCGCAGTGTTCACCGCCCGGCGCACGATCGTGACCGCTTCGTCGATATCGAAGGGTTTTGGCAGATACTCAAAGGCGCCGCCCTGGAAGGCCGCCACTGCGCGATCGAGATCGGCGTACGCGGTCATGATGATGACCGGCACCTGACTGTTCAGCGCCTGTACCGCTTCCAATAACTGCAAACCATCCATCCCAGGCATTCGGATATCGGTGATGATCGCCTCCGGCGTTTCTCGCTTCAAGCGGGCCAATACTTTGTCAGCCGAATCGAAACAACGCGGCACGAATTCGGCCTGGGATAAAGCCTTCTCCAGCACCCAGCGGATGGCGTGATCGTCATCCACGATCCAGACCTCTGACGGCGTAGTCATAGCGAATTCCTCACTGGCAGCCACACGCTGAAGACGGTGTTGCCCGGCACACTGGAAAACTCAATTACACCGCCCTGTCGCTGCACGAGCGACTGGGCGATTGGCAGCCCCAGACCCGAGCCTTCGGCGCGTCCAGAGACCATCGGGAAAAAAATACTGTCGGCGATCTCTGGCGCCACGCCGGCGCCATCGTCCTGTATCTCGGTCTTCAAGACTAGGCGATGCAGCTCACTGCCGATCCGGCACTGGCGCTGCACGCGCGTTCGCAAAGTAATATTGCCGCCGTGAGCGTTGATTGCCTGAACAGCGTTGCGCACCAAATTCAAGTACGCCTGCACGAGTAGATCGCGATCGATGAGCACGTTAGGCAGGCTGGGATCGTAATCACGGTGGATCGTCACGCGCGAGGACACCTCGATCTCGACCACCTGCCGCACGTGCTCGAGAATTTCGTGAATATTGCACAGTGCCGGTTGCAGTTTATTACGCGGGCCCAGCATGCGATCAACCAGTTTACGCAGACGATCCGCCTCGCCGATGATGATCTGGGTGTACTCACGCTGCCGCGCATCAGGCAGTTCACGCTCCAGCAATTGCGCTGCGCCACGAATGCCACCCAGTGGGTTCTTCACCTCGTGGGCGAGACCCCGCATCAGCGCCGTACTGATTTGATTCTGCAGGAGGCGGTTTTCCTCGGCTTGGATACGGTGCTGGCGTTCGTTGCTGACGAGCTCAAGCAGGACCCCAACAGGCATGGTGCCGGTGCGCCACCATGCCGAAATCATGCAGTCGACTTTGACCAAATCCTGATTGACGCGCAGCAGGGTCAGGTCACGTTCGGTGAACGAACGCCCGTCCTCGAGTACCTCGCGCATGGCAGCACTGAGATTTTGATGCGCGGGGAACAACCGCTCAATCGCAAGCCCCCGCAGTTTCGAGGCACTGGTCGCAAGCAGGGCTTCGGCCGCGAGATTAACGTGCAGCACCGTCAAGTTCGCATCGAGTACAACGACTGCGGTGGCGAGATGGTTGAGCAGGTTCGCTGCGTCCAAAGGATGAATCATGCGTCTTACCGGGAAAGGGGTGCCGAGGCTGATTTGGGTCGCGACCCGCATCACCATCCTCAGCTTACTGGTCGAAATAGCAGGAATCGGACCAATGTGTGCGGCTTAGAACAATTAGTTAGAGCGGGTGGATTTCTGACCCAAAAAGCCGCAAGCCCCGGCAGAGGGGCTTGCGGCAGGTCAAGTGCAGACTCAGCAGCTGTAGTACATGTCGAACTCGACCGGATGCGGCGTCATGCGGAAACGCGTGACTTCCTGCATCTTGAGCGCGATATAGGCATCGATGGTGTCGTCCGTGAACACGCCGCCGACTTTCAAGAAATCGCGATCCTTATCGAGGCAGTCGAGCGCCTGGTCGAGCGAATGGCAAACCGTCGGAATGTGTTTCGCTTCTTCCGGTTCCAGATCGTAGAGATCCTTGTCCATCGGGGCACCGGGATCGATCTTGTTCTTGATGCCGTCAATCCCGGCCATCAGCATCACCGCAAAGGCGAAGTACGGATTGGCGGTGCAATCAGGGAAACGCACCTCGATGCGGCGACCCTTCGGATTCGAAATCCAGGGGATGCGAATCGAGGCCGACCGATTACGCGCCGAGTACGCCAGCATGGTGGGTGCTTCGAAGCCTGGCACCAGGCGCTTATAACTGTTGGTGCTGGCATTCGTGAAGGCGTTGATCGCACGCGCGTGTTTGATAATGCCACCGATGTAGTTCAGCGCGAGATCCGACATGCCGCCATAGCGATCTCCTGGGAACAGGTTCTCGCCGGCTTTCGCTATCGACTGGTGGCAATGCATGCCGCTGCCGTTATCGCCAAGCAGCGGTTTCGGCATGAATGTCACGGTCTTGCCGAAGCTGTGCGCCACATTGTGCACGACATACTTCAGAATCTGCAGGGAATCCGCACGCTTGACGAGCGAATCGAACCGGGTGCCAATTTCACACTGGCCGGCGGTAGCGACTTCATGATGATGCACTTCGACCGGGATCCCCATGCGCTCGAGCACCACGCACATTTCGGAGCGCAGATCCTGCAGCGAATCGACCGGTGGCACGGGGAAATACCCCCCTTTGACGCCCGGACGATGGCCTGAATTGCCACCCTCCATCTGCTTCTTGGAACTCCAGTGCCCTTCGTCCGCATCGATCTCGTAGAAGCCACCACGCATTTCCTGCGACCAGCGCACGTCGTCGAATACAAAAAATTCCGGTTCGGGACCGAAGTAAGCCGTGTCACCAATACCCGTCGACGTCAAATACGCTTCGGCGCGCTTGGCGAGCGAGCGCGGATCGCGTTCGTAACCTTGGCCCGTGGAAGGTTCGACGATGTCGCAGCGCACGATGAGCGTTTTCTCTTCGAAGAACGGGTCGAGAACGGCCGTTGAAGCATCGGGCATCAGAATCATGTCGGATTCATGAATCCCCTTCCAACCGGCAATCGAGGAGCCATCAAACATCTTGCCGTCTTCGAACACGTCCGCATCGATCTGATGCGACGGGAAGGTCACGTGCTGGTCTTTCCCACGAGTATCGGTAAATCGCAGGTCAACAAACCGAACTTCTTCGTCTTTGATAAGTTTCAACACACTATCCACTGACATCTGTCTCACTCCTACTGGCCTTGGTTTTCCAAAATATGGTTGTCGTGTCATGCGGTCCGCCGTCATGGGGACCCGGTCAAGCTCTGCCCGAGGACTCTGCCTGAGGACTGGTCACCGTGCCGGGGCGAAGAGGCGGTTCGCTAAGCGACCCGTTCGCGTTCGGGGCCCGCCTGCTGTCGACTCAGCACGATTGGTGCCAGCACTATCTTATTGAATTTTCAGCACTTCAAATTTCAGGGCGTCTTATTCGCACTATAAACGTGCGCACCAGAATTATCTTGCGCTTTTTTAATGCGCATCGGCGATCAATCCAGCAGGCTTTCGCCCGCCATTAAAGCGGCCAAGGTCTCCCGCGGCCGAACCTCGTGCACCTGCGCGCCATCCACCACAATTTCCGGAGGCCGCGGACGCGCGTTGTAGTTCGATGCCATCGCAAATCCGTAGGCGCCCGCATTCATGAGCGCCAGCTGGCTGGTGGGCAACAAGGTCAGATCGCGCCCATGGGCAAGAAAATCGGCACTTTCGCACACCGGCCCCACCAGGTCGTAGATCGCACGCACGCCTGCCACCGCGGGCTCCAAGGTCTGCACCTCATGCCATGCCGCGTAGAGGGCGGGCCGAAGGAGTTCCGTCATGGCGGCGTCGCAGATGGCGAAATTGCGCGCTGCGGTGTGTTTGAGATATTCGACCGTGGTCAACAGCACACCGGCATTGCCGACCATCGAGCGTCCAGGCTCGATATGCAATTCGAAGCGTTCCGGCACTTCGCACAGCGTTTTGACATACGCCGCGAATGACGGCGGCGTCTCGTCCTGATAGCGGATCCCGAGCCCGCCCCCGAGGTCCAGATGCGCCAACGAAATGCCGCTGGCTTCGAGCTGAACCGCGAGCGCGACGACTCGCTGAACGGTATCGGCGATCGGTGCCAGATCCGTCAATTGAGAGCCGATATGGCACGCGATCCCTTTAATTTCGAGCTGTGGCATGGTCGCCGCTGCGCGATAAAGCGCCACGGCATCGCGAATCGGCACGCCGAATTTGCTTTCTTCCAGGCCGGTGGAAATATAGGGATGCGTTTTAGGGTCGACATCTGGATTGACTCTAAAGGCGATCGGTGCGCGGCATCCGAGCCGGTCGGCAACCTCCGCAATACAGGCAAGTTCCGCCGCAGATTCAACATTAATGCACGCGACGTTGGCCTGTAAGGCCGCGATCAATTCGAAGCGGCGCTTGCCAACGCCCGAGAACACCAAGTCTTGGCCCTTGGCACCGGCCGCCAGTGTGCGGGCGAGCTCTCCCGCTGAGACGATATCGAAGCCGGCGCCAAGGCGCTGCAGAATATTCAGCACCGCGAGGTTACCATTCGCCTTGACCGCGTAATGAATGCGATGAGGTCGGGCGCCAAAAGCCTCGTCATACGCGCGCCAATTAGCCGTGATCTGCGCGCGCGAGTAGACATAGCACGGCGTACCGAACTGCGCCGCGATATCTGTCAGCGCCACGTCCTCCACCATCATGCGCCCTGCTTCGCGATGAAAGCTCATGGCAGGTGGGGCGACCGATGTCCGCGATCGGGCGCCTGATCGAGTGTCTGAGTCGGGCGATAAAGCTCGCCCTTCTGGCCACACGCGCCGAGGAGGAGCGCGACCAACAGAATAAAAACGGATGTGCGTGCGATGCGCGGCATTGCTGATGACCGTGGAGTTGTTCAGTTAGGCGCCAAGAGGCGGCGCAAAGCCTAGCGCAACCAACCCTGCGTTGTCGCCGAGCGCGTGCCTTGCGTCGGCCCGAAGTCTGGTCTTGATTCGCGTGCCCGGTGCGCGTTCCCCCAGCCCGAGGGTGCTCGAGCGCCGCGAGCTCCCACCTCGGCGCAAATGGCCGATTGGCCCGTCAGGAATGGCGCGGCCAGTCCGCTGTGGCGGACTCGGACTTGCAATTCGCGTCGGGATCGGTCGACAATCCTGACAGTCCACTTCGCGGAGTAATTCCCCAAACATGAGTAATCAGCACATCGTCTATGTCACCGACGATTCCTTCGACACCGACGTCCTCAAATCGAATACCCCCGTTCTGGTCGACTATTGGGCCGAATGGTGCGGCCCATGCCGAACTATCGCGCCCATCCTGGATGAGGTCTCAGGCGAATACCAGGAACGCTTGAAGGTCGCTAAACTCGATGTCGACGACAATCATGCGACCTCGATGAAGTATGGTGTCCGTGGCGTCCCCACTTTGATGCTGTTCAAAGATGGCGGCGTGGTCGCCACTCACGTGGGTGCGCTGACCAAGTCGCAGCTGACTGCCTTCATCGATAGCAATATTTGAAGCCAACACAGCCCGCAGCGAACCACTGCGGGTGTCTGGACGCGGCACCGATCGCGTGCTATGGTCCTGACACAGACACTCGAAAAAGCCGTCCTCGGCTTCTTTTCACCACCCCAGTAAGTTCTTCCGGACCACACGCTTGGATCCCATGCGTGTAGTCAACTCAACTAACAACTATCACCGATGAACCTCACCGAACTCAAACAGAAACCAGTCCCTGAACTCATTACAATCGCTGACGAAATGGGCCTCGAAGGGGTTGCCCGTTCGCGCAAGCAGGACGTCATCTTCGGCATCCTCAAGGCGCATGCCAAGAAAGGCGAGGATATCTCAGGCGACGGGGTCCTCGAAATCCTACAGGATGGTTTCGGATTCCTCCGCTCCGGGGACAGTTCCTACCTGGCAGGCCCGGACGACATCTACGTTTCTCCTAGCCAGATTCGCCGCTTCAACCTTCGCACTGGTGACACCATCTCCGGCAAGATTCGCCCACCCAAGGATGGCGAACGTTACTTTGCGTTGCTCAAGGTCAGCGAAATCAACTTCGAGCCGCCGGAGAATGCAAAAAATAAGGTGTCGTTCGAGAACTTAACCCCGCTCTTTGCCAACAAACGGTTATCGCTCGAACTGGGCAACGGCAGCCGGGAAGATCTCACCCCTCGCGTGATCGACCTCGTGGCACCCATCGGCAAGGGCCAGCGTGGCTTGGTCATTTCGCCCCCCAAAGCGGGCAAGACCATGATGCTGCAAAGCATCGCCCACTCGGTTGCACTCAATCACCCGGAATGCTACCTGATCGTCTTGTTGATCGACGAGCGACCCGAGGAAGTGACCGAAATGCAGCGCTCGGTGCGTGGCGAGGTGATCGCGAGTACCTTCGATGAACCGGCAAGCCGGCATGTCCAGGTCGCGGAGATGGTCATCGACAAGGCCAAGCGTCTGGTCGAACACAAGCGCGATGTGGTGATTCTGCTCGACTCGGTGACCCGCCTCGCCCGAGCGTACAACACTGTCGTACCGGCTTCTGGCAAGGTTTTGACTGGCGGCGTTGATGCCAACGCGCTGCAACGCCCGAAGCGCTTCTTCGGCGCCGCGCGCAATATCGAGGAAGGTGGCAGTCTCACGATTATTGCGACCGCCCTGATCGATACCGGCTCCCGCATGGACGACGTGATCTACGAAGAGTTCAAGGGTACCGGCAACATGGAAGTCCACCTCGATCGCAAGATCGCCGAGAAACGGATATTCCCGGCCGTGAATATCAATCGCTCCGGCACCCGCCGTGAGGAACTACTCACCCACCCCGACGAACTGCAGAAGATGTGGATCCTGCGGAAACTCCTGCACCCGATGGAAGAAATCGCTGCGATGGAATTTCTGTTGGAACGCCTGAAGGCGACCAAGAACAACGGCGAGTTCTTCGATTCGATGAAACGCTAGCCAGGCGGCCAGCTCAAAGGACGGCCCGCAAGCACATGGACGTGCACATGAAACACGCTCTGACCTGCGCCCGCGCCATTATTGATAGCCATACGAAAGGCCTCCCCGTAGCCCGCCTCGCGGGCCACCCGGGCTGCGACAATCAGCAGGTGGCCGAGCAATGATGCATCGGCCACCTCCGCATCGCTCACCTTCGGGATGGGCTTGGTCGGCACTACCAGCGCGTGGAATGGCGCCTGCGGATTGGTGTCGTTGAAGGCGATACAGCGTTCGTCTTCATAAATAATGGTGGCCGGAATCTCGCGCGCGATAATCCGCTCAAACAGCGTTTTGTCCGCCATACGGTAGCCTCTCCACTTAAGTCGATGGTCACGAATAAAATCAGGGTCACCGACGCTCAGTCGCGATTCCGGCGCGGGATAAAGGTGGCGCGGTGGGCATCGCGCACGATATCCCCGAGGTGAACTCCGAAGCGCGCCTGGCGCCGCTCCTCGAAAAAAAGTTTCAGCGTATGGACGATGGTCGGAAAGGCCAGTTCCTGCCACGGAATTTCTTCTTCCCGGAACAATTTACATTCAAGACTCTCGGCCCCGGGCCCGAACTCCAGGTCCAGCAACCGTGAACGAAACATCATGTACACCTGACTGGTGTGCGGAATATTCATCACCGTGTACAAGCCGAGCAACTCCACTCGCGCATTCGCTTCTTCGAGCGTTTCTCGTTCAGCGGCCTCCTGCGTCGTTTCGCCGTTTTCCATAAAGCCGGCGGGCAGTGTCCAATAGCCGTGACGCGGTTCGATGGCACGGCGACAAAGTAGCACGGTGTCTTCCCACTCCGGAATGCAGCCGACGACAATCTTCGGGTTCTGATAGAAAATCTCACTGCAATTGCCGCACACGTGCCGCGGACGATTGTCGCCGCTCGGGACTTCCCAGCGGATGTTGTCCGTGCCGCACTGGCTGCAAAACTTCATGGCTGCCTCGAGGGTGTTTGAAGAAGGTGCATTTGCAAGCTCGGCCATACTGCATCAAGCATGCGCGGCTGCGCGGCGGCAGTGGGGTGCAGTCCATCAGGTTGCATCAGCGCGGGCTCCAGAATTACCTCGGACAGAAAGAAGGGCGCGAGCGTCAACCCTGGTGCGGCGTGTGCGAGCTTATCGTAGATCGAGTTGAAGCCCTGGGTATACGCGGGCCCGTAATTGGGCGGCAACTGCATGCGCACCACGATCGCCGTAGCGTCGCTATTGGCAATATCTTTCAGCATGCTGACAAAATTCTTGTCAATCTCGGACAACGAGACCCCGCGTAAGCCATCGTTGGCCCCCAGTTCGATCAAGACCAGCCGCGGTTGATGGGAGGCCAGCAGTGCGGGCAAACGTCGGCGTCCCCCGCTGGTAGTCTCACCGCTGATACTCGCGTTTGTCACGCGATATGGATAGCCTTGTTCGCGTAGACGATCTTCCAACAACGCAACCCAGCCGTCTTTTAGATCAATGCCATAAGCGGCACTTAGACTGTCGCCAAGCACTAGCAGCACGGGCGCAGGATTTTCCGCTGAAAAAGGCGCGGTTGCCCACCCGAGCAGAAGCATGAACGTGACTAGCGGCTTGGTCATTGCCGAACACCTAAGCAAAGAGTTTGCAGGCCCGGAAGGGCGGTTGCGCGTGCTCGATGATATCAACTTTCAGCTGCCAGGCGGCGCTTCGTGTGCCATCCTCGGCGCTTCCGGTTCTGGTAAGTCAACTTTGCTCGGCTTGCTGGCTGGACTGGATGTGCCGACGGCGGGTCGCTGTCTTATCGATGGGCAGGATTTGAATCTGCTCGACGAAGATGCGCGCGCGCGCCTGCGCAATCAGCGCATCGGCTTCGTTTTTCAGCAGTTTCATCTGCTCGCGACACTAACGGCGTTGGAGAACGTGTTATTGCCGCTCGAGCTAGGCAATCGACCCGAGGCCGACCACACCGCGCGTGCCGCGCTCGAGCGGGTTGGCTTGTCGGCACGGGCCGAACATCTTCCGCGTCAGTTGTCCGGCGGCGAACAGCAGCGCGTGGCCTTGGCGCGGGCATTCTGCACCCGACCCGTGCTGCTGTTCGCGGATGAACCCACCGGCAATCTCGACGTACGGACTGCGGCCACCGTGATCGATCTCATGTTCGAACTGAATCAGGAAACCGGCACCACCCTCATTCTGGTCACCCACGATGACCGTCTCGCACAACGCTGCGCGCATCGCCTAGAGCTAGACGGCGGCAGGCTGCAGAATGGCTGAGCAAGGAATCAACATGTGGGCAATGGTGCGCCAGGGCGCGCGTGCCCTCAAGCGCGATTTGCGCAATGCCCATTTGCTGGTAGTGGCCTTGGCGCTGACGATTGCGGTGGCAGCTATGACAGCGGTCGCCACCTTCACCGATCGCGTGCAACGCGCACTCAATGCCCAGGCGAGTAGCCTGCTCGCGGGAGATCTTGCGTTGAACGCGAGCCAGCCACTCCCGGCCCAGTATCGGGAATTAGCACTCGCCCGCGGCCTGGCCGTGAGCGAGCAGCTCGCAATGCGCAGCATGGTCAGCCTTGCCGAGCGGCTGCAGATGGTAGAACTCAAAGCCGTCGGCGTGGGTTATCCGCTCCGTGGTGAACTGAGTGTCGCAACAGCGGCCTTCGCACCCCCAGAAAGCCGGCACACCGGACCACCTCCGGGCAAGGTGTGGGTCGAGGCACGCCTGCTTTCGATCCTGGGCCTGCAAGTCGGCGACCGCCTGCGTCTTGGCGCGGGGGAATTCAAGATTGATGCGGTGCTGATCCTGGAGCCCGATCGCGCTGGTGATTTATTCGTGATCGCGCCGCGCGTGATGATGAATCTGACCGATGTTCCCGCCACTCAGTTAGCCTTGCCAGGCAGTCGCATTCAATACAGCCTCGTGCTTGCGGGGGATTCTGAGCAGATCGCTGATTTCGCGGCACGGGTGACGCCGGAGGCCAGCGCCCACGGATTTCGCGTGATTCATCCGGCCGAAGCACGTCCGGAAGTGCGTTCCGCACTGGTCCACGCCGAACAATTCCTGAGCCTCGCCGCGCTGGTCGCGGCCACGTTGGCGGGCCTGGCGATCCTGGTCGCAGCCCACAGCTTTGCACGTGAACAGATCGATTCAATTGCGGTGTGGCGGACCTTGGGCGCGACCCGGCGCGTGATCGCCTGGCGTTACACGCTCGAGATTCTGCTGCTCGGCATCCTGGCGGCCACCTTGGGCGCGAGTCTAGGTGTCGGGCTTGAGGCAGGGCTCGCGCAAGCACTTTCAGGATGGGTACAGGGCGCGCTCCCACGCGCCTCCGTTGTTCCAGCCCTGGTCGGCGTCTTTACCGGCGTGCTGGCGCTACTGGGCTTTGCGTTGCCACCACTTCTGGCGCTCCGCGAGGTCTCGCCGGCGCGTATCCTGCGGCGCGATCTCCCGTGGAAAGCCCCTCGGCCTGGGGTCATTATCGGCAGCGCGCTCGCCACCATCGGGCTGCTCGCGCCGTGGCATGCCGGCGATCCTGAAACGACAGTGATTGCGCTCACTGCCCTACTCGCGTGCCTCGGCGTGCTGTTCCTGACCGCGCACGGGTCATTGCGGGTGTTGCAACGCTGGCATCGCGGCGGCGGGGCGTGGTGGTACGCGGGTTTTGCCAATCTCACGCGCCGCCCAGGCCTCGCCAGCCTGCAGATTTGCGCACTGGGACTGAGCCTCATGGCCATTATGCTGCTTGGTCTCGTGCGCACTGATCTCGTCGCGAGCTGGGCAACCAGCCTACCGCCAGAAACACCGGACCAGTTTCTCATCAATATTGAACCCGAAGATGTCAAGGCACTGGAAACTTTCCTGACTGACCACGGCATTACGACCGGCGGTATGTATTCGATGACCCGCGCCCGCCTCGTCGCCATCAATGATCATCCGGTGACGCCGGAGGACTATGCCGATCCACGCGCGCGCCGTCTCGCCGACCGTGAGTTCAATCTCTCCGCCGCGACCTCGCTGAAAGCAGATAATCGTGTTACCGCAGGTCGGTTCTGGCATGCCGGCGATTCACTGCCACAATTTTCGTTCGAAACCGAGATCGCGCAAGCACTGGGCATCAGACTTGGCGATACAGTGACCTACCGCATCGCCGAGCAAACCCTGGGCGGCAAAGTCACGAGTCTGCGCGCGATCAATTGGGAAACGATGGAAGCGAATTTCTTCGTTGTCGCGCCACCCGCCCTGCTCGCGCCACATCCCTCAACCTACATTACGAGCTTCAAACTGCCAGAGGGTCGCGTCGACATCCTGCAAGCTCTCGCCAGGCGCTTCCCGAGCGTTACGGTGATTGATGTGATGGCGCTGCTGGGACAAGTGAGAGCCGTGATGGACAAAGCGCTCGCCGCGATTGAATTCGTTTTTCTATTCACGCTCGCGGCAGGCGTGACCGTGGTTTTCGCCGCGGTTCAAGCCACCCACGGAGAACGCCTGCACGATGCCACAGTGATGAAAACCTTGGGCGCCACGCGCGGTCGAATTCTCGGCATCACGAGCGTCGAGTTTCTAACGCTGGGCACCCTGGCAGGCACCATTGGCGCGCTCGGCGCGAACGCCGCCGCGTGGGCGATCGCGGCCCGCGTGCTCCATGTCGAATTCTCATTCAACCCGGGGTTACTATTGACTGGGGCAACTCTCGGCGCCGTAACGGTCTGGCTCGCCGGACTGCGCGCCGTGTTCAGCACCTTGCGCCAACCTGTCGCACGGGTGCTGCGCGAGTGGTCCTGAAAATGACGCCTGTTGCCCGCAAGCCCACACGGTATCGCCGCGGTAAGCGCTTGGCGATCACCACGCGTAAAAGTCACGCATCAGGAGTCAGCAATGGGATATATGATTGACGGCGAGTGGCAGATCGATCAACAACTGGCGCGCATCGAACTAGGCCGCTTTCAGCGTCCGGCTTCTTCGTTTCGTCATACCATCACACCGAAGGGCGAAGGCTTCAAGGCCGAAGCCGGACGCTATCACCTCTACGTATCATTGGCCTGCCCGTGGGCGCACCGCACATTGATCATGCGCCGCTTAAAAGGGCTCGAGTCACTCATTTCGTGCTCGATCACCCACTGGGAGATGCTGGACCAGGGGTGGAACTTCGCGGCAGGTCCAGGGGTCGTTGCCGATCCGATTCATCACGCGCACGCCATGCATGAGATCTACCACCATGCAGATCCACATTACACCGGGCGCGTCACGGTCCCCGTGCTATGGGATCGCGAGCGCGCCACGATCGTTAACAACGAATCTGCCGAAATTCTCCGCATGTTCAACAGCGCTTTCGATGAACTCGGTGCACTGCATGGTGACTACTATCCGGAAGATTTGCGCAGCGACATCGATTCGATCAACGAGCGGATTTATCACACTTTGAACAATGGTGTTTACCGCTGTGGATTTGCCGTCTCACAAGAAGCCTACGACGAAGCGGTCACGCAGTTGTTCGACACGCTCGACTGGCTTGAAGAGCGCTTATCCCGACAACGCTACCTCGCTGGCGCGCGGCTCACGGAAGCGGATATTCGTGCGTTCCCGACGCTGGTGCGTTTCGATACGGTCTATCACAGCCATTTTAAGTGCATGCGGCAACGGGTCGTCGAATATCCCAATCTTTGGGCCTATACGCGCGATCTCTACCAGCATCCAGGATTCGGACCGACGGTCGATCTCAAGCATATCCGGCACCACTACTTCGGCAGCCAGCGAACAGTGAATCCGACCGGCATAGTGCCGGTGGCGTATCGGCTTGATTTCACCACGCCCCATGATCGAGCGCGGCGGTTCGCTTAGGCTTCATCTCGGACTCCTCGCTCGTTCAACGATGGCCAAGGTCTCGCCCAGCAGGAAAACCCAGTTGCCCGACATCGCTGGCCACACGCTGCCGCCGGCTTCGCCGGAGTAGTTCGCGAAAGTCCATAACCGCGAGAAATCGAAGCGCTCGACGCATACCCAGCACACGATCGTCAACGCCACCGCAGTGACCAAGATCAGATATCCGGAAAAATCGGTGAGCTTCGCCGTTAGCGAGATTCCGCAGTGGTAGATCAAGGCTTGTGCTCCGGCAGCACAGGAATTTCGCCACAGGCGCGCAATGGGTGGCGGATTGCGGTCCAATCAGCGCGGTAGCAGCACCTTGTCGCTATCGTCCTTGAGCTCGATACCGCTCAACTGCAGGTGCAAGGCTTCCGTGATCAGCCACACCAATTTGCGCGCGGCAAGGGGATATTCGAGGCCCGCCGGGCGGATGTTCGACACGCAATTTCGCTCCGCATCGGTGCGCCCGTGTCGGGGTTGGAAAGTGAGGTAGGCGCCGAGACTGTCCGGCGCACTCAAACCAGGCCGTTCACCGATCAACATCACGACCAGTCGCGCGCGGAAACATTCTCCGATCTCATCACCCAGCGCGACCCGCGCATGGGTGGCGATCACGACCGGCGCGAGACGCCAACTCGGGTGCAGCAGTGGTTGGATTTCGGCGAGTAGGGGCAGACTGTGGCGTTGCGCGGCAACGGCGGACAAGCCGTCAGCGATCACGAACACGAGATCCACACCCGTATTGAGATCCTGCAAAGTTTTAACTGAACTCGCATGAAGCATGCGCCCCAAATCTGGTCGTAGCAGATAAGTCGGCCGATCCGGGGCGCGACTCGTGACGGCGCTGGAGGACAGCCCCGCCACCGTGAGTGCGACCGACAAGGCCGGGACATCGAGCGGCGTATGCACCGCATCACGCGCCATTGCATGGGCGAGCCCGAAGCGCAACACTTCGTCGGTGGGCAAGCTAGCGCCTACCCTGCCTAGGGCGATGCGCGCGCCCGTGAACTGCCGGAGCGCTGTCCACGGATTGGGCTCAATGAGGGGTTTTTGCTCGCTCATGCGGCGTGCGTCATATCAGTCAACGCGCGCAACAGCGGATCACGCACCGTCACGCTCTGCAATTGTCCCGTCGGTGAGATAAGGCGCATGCGCTCGAGCCAATCTTCAAATTCCGGCGCATGCTTTAGCCCGAGAATGGTGCGCAAATAGAGTGCATCGTGAAACGAAGTACTCTGGTAGTTCAGCATGATGTCATCCGCGCCCGGGATCCCCATGATGTAGGTCACGCCTGCTACCGCTAGCAACGTCAACAAGTTATCCATGTCGTCCTGATCGGCTTCGGCATGATTCGTGTAGCACACGTCGCAGCCGAGCGGCACGCCCATTAACTTGCCGCAGAAGTGATCTTCAAGCCCGGCGCGAATGATCTGTTTGCCGTCATACAGATATTCAGGACCGATGAAGCCGACCACCGTATTGACCAGCAGCGGTTTGAATTCGCGCGCCACCGCATATGCGCGCGCCTCGCAGGTTTGCTGATCAACGCCGTGATGCGCATTGGCCGACAGCGCGCTGCCCTGACCAGTTTCGAAGTACATCACATCATCCCCCAGAGTCCCGCGCTTCAAGCTGAGCGCTGCCTCGCGCGCTTCCTTGAGTAACGCGAGTGTGATCCCGAAGCTGCGATTCGCCGCCTCGGTGCCCGCAATCGACTGGAACACCAAATCGACCGGTGCACCGATCTCGATCGCCCTGATCTGATTCGTCACATGCGTCAACACGCAGGATTGGGTCGGCACTTCAAAGCGTTGGATCACCTCATCCAGCATCCGCCACAGCCTTTGTAATACCGGCAGGCTGTCGCTGGCAGGATTAATGCCGATGACCGCATCGCCCGTCCCATAGAGCAGGCCATCCAGAATCGATGCGGCAATTCCCTTGGCGTCGTCAGTTGGATGATTAGGCTGTAAGCGCACTGACAGACGTCCGGGTAGACCGATGGTGTTACGGAAGCGCGTCACGACGCGACATTTCCGCGCGACCAGGATCAGATCCTGATTGCGCATGAGCTTGGACACGGCGGCTGCCACCTCCGGTGTAATGGCCGGCGCGAGGCGCGCAAGCGTCGCTTCATCGGTCGATTCGAGCAGCAGCCAGTTACGGAAGTCACCGACTGTCAGGTGTGCGATTTCCTCGAACAACCGCGCCGGGTGACGATCGCAGATGAGGCGAGTCACCTCATCGCGTTCGTAGGGGATGAGCGGTGAGGCCACCAGCTCGCGCAGCGGCAACTCGGCCAGGCTCAGGCGCGCCGCCATACGCTCAACGGCCGTGGCGGCGCCGATGCCCGCCAGATAGTCACCCGAACGCGCAGGCGACGCTTTCGCGAGCAGCGCTTTCAGATCCGCGAAACGATAAATCGCCTGATCGATCGTGTGCTGGTAGGGCATCAAGCACCTCACGCTTTCTGTTTCAGTACAGCCGCCCCTCTCTCACGGTCGCGCAGTGTTCAGTTGATCGCGCGCGCCAAGTGGGTGCGATATTCGCGGATCAACGGATCGCCATCGGGCATCAAAAAGAAAATATCCAGCATAGCTTTCCGCGCGGCATCATCGCCGTAGCTGCGATCGGTACGCACGATCTCGATCAGAGCGCCCAGCGCGGCGCCGTAACCTCCGTTAAGCACCTGGCGAATTGCCCAGTGAAAGTGGGTTTCGCTGCGCGCATCCCCGCGTTCGAGCGCGGTCTGAAGCACCTCCATTGCGGGACTGGAAGCGGCCAGGCGAGAGAAGCGCAAACGCGCCTGCACACGGCGCACGGCTGCGTTCACGGCGCGTGAGGGTACGCTGTCGAGGACTTCCGCCGCGCCATCCAGATCGTCGCTTTCGATCAGCAATGCCGCGAGCTCCGGGTGAATGCGGATGTTCTCAGGGTCTTCCGTCAAGGCTTCGCGCAGCAGGCGCAGCGCCGTGGTGGGATCCCCTTGCGCAAGCGAGGTCCCGGCCTCCTCGCGTTTGCGCTCGGAATCGCGATCGAGATGTTTGGTGACCAGCGCCACTAACGCCTGCAAAGGATGCACACCAACCAGTTGCTCGACGACCGCACCGCCTTTGAACAATGCCAGTGTCGGCAGGCTGCGAATGCCATAGCGCTGAGAGAGCGCCTGTTCTGCATCGGTATCGACCTTGGCGACCGCCATTTTGCCCGCGAACTGAACGACCAATTGCTCCAGCAACGGGGCAATCGAACGGCAGGGCGCACACCAGCTCGCCCAGAAGTCGACGAGAATGGGCCTGGTGTGCGACGCCGCCAGCACGCGTGTATCGAAGTCGGCCGTGGACACGGCATAGAGATCGGTCTGCTCGGTCATATTACAAGTCTCGTGGTGTCTGGGGTTGCCATTTTAGAATGACCGCGCCCGTAGTAGCAGCGCTCCGTTGCGCCGTGCGTGCTTTGTCACTTTGGGCGGGCCTCGCCGCGAGGTTTTCAATGGCGGCGCCCAGCACCGTGGGCCGCGCGTTGCAGACGATCATTCAGCGCCACCCAGCGCGCGTCGGCCGGCAAGGCTTCGACCACGATTAGATCGAGCGCCAGCGCATCCGCCTCACGCAGTTTGGCATAAAGCTGCTGGGCGTAACCTGCCTCATCGATCGGCATCTCTAGCACCTGCGCGCGGGTAGCGAATGTTGCTGCCACCGGGTGCCGCGCGAGCAGCACCGCACGCTGGCCGTCGATGAATGCCTGTGCGAGTCGCGCCCCTAATTGCATCTGATCGACGATTTCAAGTGCTGTCGTGGGTGCGTAGTGCGCGGCGAGCGATCCGGACACGCGCGGCGCCGCTTCCAGTACTTGCGAAAGCGCGATGCCCAGGGCTTCCGCAATCTGCGCTTCTGTGATTACGCCCGGCCGTAGGATGCGCGGCGCAACGCCGCTCAGATCGACAATCGTGGATTCGATGCCGACC
>JAYTEX010000071.1:0-7233 GCA_043734785.1 Pseudomonadota bacterium
TGGTCGTTCGGATCGAAGGTCGCGAGGAACAAGGCAGCCGCGCCGAGCACCACCACTGCCAGCAGCAGCAAGCCACGGAGAAGGGGTTTGATCATTCGCATGATGACGCCGCGCCTCGCGATTAAGACGCCTGGGCGTGAGCGGCGCGCGCGTGCGCCATACGCTGCCGCGCGCGTGCGCAGGCAGCCAGCACCTGGCGTGGCGCGGTACCGCCAATATGATCACGCGCCGCCACCACGCGCTCGATATCCAGGATCGCGTAGACGGCTTCAGTAATCGCTGGATGCAAAGTCTGGAATTCGCCGAGGCTGAGCGCCTGCAGTTGGCACTGCTTTTTGAGCGCAAGACGCACGGCGGCGCCGACCAGCGAATGGGCATCGCGAAAGGGAATCCCAAGGCGCACCAGGTAATCCGCAAAATCGGTCGCGTTAGTGAAGCCTGCCTCGGCCGCTTCACGCATGCGCTGATGCTGTACTTTTAAAGTGGGGATCAGATCGCCGAAGGCACGCAGGCACCCCCGCAGAGTATCCACGGTATCGAACAACGGTTCTTTATCTTCCTGATTATCCTTGTTGTAGGCGAGCGGCTGGCTTTTCATCAGCGTGATGAGCGACATGAGGTGTCCGACCACGCGCCCGCTTTTACCGCGCACGAGTTCCGGTACATCGGGATTCTTTTTTTGCGGCATCATGCTGGAGCCGGTGCAGAACGCATCGTCCAAATCGATGAAGTTAAATTGCTGCGAATTCCATAGCACCAGCTCCTCTGCAATTCGCGAGAAGTGCACCATCAACAGCGCCCCTGCCGCGCAAAATTCGATCGCAAAATCGCGGTCGGACACCGCATCCAGAGAATTCTCGGCCACGCTCGCGAAACCGAGCAGGCGCGCGGTCAATTCGCGTTGAATCGGAAAACTGGTGCCGGCCAACGCGCCAGCCCCTAACGGCAGCACATTGAGTCTACGACGCGCGTCACACAGACGATCGCGATCGCGTAGCAACATCTCGAACCACGCGAGGACATGGTGGCCGAACGTAATCGGCTGTGCAGCCTGTAAATGCGTGAAGCCGGGCATTATGGTCGCCGCTTCACGTTCCGCCAGCACGATCATGGCGCTCAACAGGCGATCGATCTGATCACAGAGGCCGTCGATCTGCTCACGCAGATACAGACGAATATCCGTCGCCACCTGGTCGTTGCGCGAGCGCGCGGTGTGCAGTTTTTTGCCCACCGCGCCAATCCGCGCCACCAATGCGCTCTCGATATTCATGTGCACATCTTCCAGCGCAACTGACCACTCAAAGTGACCGCTGTCGCAATCGGCTTTGATGGCGGTGAGTCCTGCGGTAATCTCCGCACACTCGGCGTCGCTCAGGATGCCACTCGCAGCAAGCATCGTCGCGTGTGCGATGGAGCCCGCGATATCCTGCGCATAAAGTCTGCGGTCGAAACTGATCGATGCCGTAAACTCAGCCACGAAGGCGTCGGTGGGTGCTTCAAAGCGTCCACCCCATGACTGGTTCGTCGCGCCTGCGGGGGGCGTTGAATGTTGGGTGTCCGGCGCCGGCGCCGGGGGAGGATTACTCGCCACAATATCGACCAACCTAGTGAAGATGGGCAGAGTATATCCTAGTGCCCAGAATCCCTGCCCGTTCACCTCAGAGGGGCACGTGCCCAGCGGCGTGCACGGGTTCGCAGCGACCCTCTGGATTGACCTGCGGTGGCGCGCCACGGACACTGGGGTGGCGACCCAGTGCGAGACGACCTTGGCCTATGCAAGAGCGAACCGAAGCGCCCATCATTTTTCTGCCAGATTTGTGCGGGGTGCGGGCCTTATTTGCAGTCGTCATGGTGAGCGAGCTTCTGGTGTTCGTGCTCATGCTGACGCGCGTGGGATCCGTGCTGGCGGCGCTCTCTGAACTTGCGTTGCTCTCGTTATATGTACAGATCATCGCGCTGTCGGCTGCCGCCATCCTTTGTATGAGTAGGCAATGGCTCAGCGGTTTATCGGAAACCTGGGCGGTGACGCTGAGCTACGGGCTGATTCTGATCAGCGTGAGTGGGGTCTGCGAGCTCGCCTGGTGGGTGCAAACCCCTGCCTTGGGGGCCGGTGCGGCCGGTGCCCTCATCAATCTTTCACATCAAGATTTTTTCTGGCGCACGCTTGGGATCAGCGCGATCGCGGCGGCGCTGATCCTGCGTTACTTCTATGTCCAGTTTCATTGGCAACAACAGACCGCCGCAGAGGCGCGTGCGCGCCTGCAGGCATTACAGGCGCGCATTCGACCGCACTTTTTTTTCAATTGCATGAATACTATCGCGAGTCTAACCCGCAGCGATCCAGCGTCCGCCGAACGCGCGGTGGAAGATCTCGCAGATCTGTTTCGAGCGAGTCTAAGTGATAGTCGGGATTTGGTGACCATCGCCGATGAATTCGAACTCGTTCGCCGCTACCTGCGTATCGAAGCCTTGCGTCTGGGGCCGCGCCTGCGGGTGGACTGGCAAGTCGCTGGCGTGCCGCTGAGCGCCTTGATTCCGCAACTCACTCTGCAGCCATTGCTGGAGAATGCGATCTATCACGGTATCGAGCCACTGCCGGGGGGTGGAACTATCACGCTTGAAGGTCGGGTGCACGGCGCCGATATAGAATTCATTATCTGCAATCCCTATTCATCGGCCCTGCACCAGCATGCCGGGAACCGGTTGGCCCAGGATAACGTCCGGCAGCGCCTCGAGGCACACTTCGGCCTCCGCGGCCGGCTCACGATCGCCGAGTCTGCAGACCAGTACGTGGTATGTATGCAGATTCCGCACCCGCGAGATCACAGATGATGTTGAGCAGACTGCTGATTGTGGATGATGAGCCGCTCGCCAGGGCCCGTCTGCGCGGGCAGATCGCTGAACTCATCGCAGGGGATGTCGTGGGGGAAGCCGGCACGGGCATCGAAGCATTGGAACTCGTACAAGCATTGCGACCCGATATCATCCTGCTCGATATCCGCATGCCAGGCATGGATGGTCTTGAATTAGCGCGCCACTTGAGTCGACTGCCGCAACCGCCGGCGATCATTTTCACCACCGCCTACAATGAACACGCCCTCGCGGCGTTCGAATTGCATGCGATCGACTACCTGCTGAAGCCGGTCCGGCTGGAACGCTTGCAAATCGCGCTGGCGCGCGCGAGCCTGCTGAGCATCGCGCAGTTACGCGCCCTGGAAAACAGTCCTGCAAAGTCGATGGTGCGCACGCATTTCAGCGCGCTCAGCAAGGGCAGCCTGCGTGTGGTGCGCTTGGCCGACGTTCGGTATCTCCAAGCGGACCAGGGCTACGTGACGGTTAAACACGTGCAAGGCGAACTGCTAATCCAAGAGTCATTGCGTGCGTTGGAAGAAGAACTTGGCGGAGATTTTGTGCGTATTCACCGCAATACGCTGGTGGCAGTCGCCACGGTGACCGGACTCGAACGCGATGCCGTTGGCAACTGCTCTATTTTACTGCGTGACATCGAAGGCAAACTACCCATCAGCCGCCGACTGTTGAGCGAAGTGCGGCGCCGTCTGCGCGCCAGCGTGACAGACCCAGACTGAATCTTAATGACATCAAGCGCTTCACTCGCACAGATCGCCGGCCAGCACCTGCAACGCCGTCAAGGCCACCAGCGCCGCGGTTTCGGTGCGCAGAATGCGGGGCCCGAGCCGCACGGCGGAATAGCCTGCGACGGCCAACTGCGCCAGTTCGTCGTCCGCTAGCCCCCCCTCGGGGCCAATGACCAGACTGAATGACTTTTGCCCGCACAAGAGCCCCCGCAAGTCGTGCGCGGCCCCTGGTGCCAGGGTCAAACGGAGGGCGGCATCGTCAGTGGCCAGAAATGATCCCAAGGTGCTGATCGCGGCAATCGCCGGCACGCGATTGCGTCCGCATTGTTCGCACGCATGGATGATGATCCCCTGCCAGTGCGCGAGGCGCCGCGCTGCCCGTTCGCCCTCAAGCTTGATCTGACTGCGTGTAGTGGCGAGCGGCACGATGCGGGTTACCCCCAATTCAACGGCTTTCTGCAACGTGTAATCCATGCGCTCCCCGCGGGCAACCCCCTGGGCCAGGGTAAGCGCCAGTCCTGATTCACGTTCGCTGGCATGCAGCGCGCCCGTTTCGACCGTCACGCGAGTGTGCGTGCAGGATCGAATCCACGCTGGGTATTCGCCCCCGGTGCCGTCAAAGAGCGTCAACGGGTCGCCGCTGCGGGCACGCAGGACTGCGCGTACCCGATGGGCTGCCGCGGGCGGGAGTTCCACCAAGGTCTCCGGCAACAAGGGCATTGGCACGAACAGGCGTGTCATGGCATGGTTCGAGCTGGTAGATAACACTGAGTAATGACGATGTGGAAAGCGATCCAGGCCTTGATGGGAGATTGGCGCACCGCGCCGGTGACGGAGCCCGCGCTCGAAGTGGCCGGTTTGGCGCTACTGCTCGAAATCGCGCGGGCTGACCATACCAGCACTGCGGCGGAGCGGAAGGCCATCGCGGTCGCGGCAGCGCACGTGTTCGGGGTGGCAGCAGCGGCGGCCTCCGCCTTGATCGCGGAGGCTGACATCGCAGTCGATGAAGCGGTGTCGCTTTTCGAGTTCACCAGCATTTTGAATAAACGCCTGGACCTGCAAGCCAAGTCTCGCCTGCTCGAGCATCTGTGGCGGGTCGCCTACGCGGATGGCAGCCTAGATCACTATGAGGAACACTATCTGCGCAAAATCGCCGATTTGCTCCATCTTTCACATCGCGATCTGATCCGCGCGAAGTTGGCGGTCGCGCCTGCGTAGCGTCGCCGCATTACGCCGGCGCCTTCAATGTGTGGGGTCAGTGGCGGACCGCTCATCGCTGCCGAGCATGGCATCGATCAACTGATCTTCGAGTTCGATACGCGTCGTAATCTGCTCGGCCAGCCGGGATAATTCTTGCGCAAGATGCCCGTTCATGACTTTCTCGTCGGTATTTTCGAAACGCTCGCTGAAGTTGACCGCAGTTTCGGTGGTGGCGGCAATCTGCGGGTAGATTTCCTTGGCGGTTTCAACCACCCGGCTGCGGCGCTCGCTGCCCTCGGTGATGCGCTGATAGAGCCCAAAATGACC
Organism: Pseudomonadota bacterium; assembly: GCA_043734785.1. GTDB lineage: Bacteria > Pseudomonadota > Gammaproteobacteria > CAIKBL01. The sequence continues at coordinate 5,124 of JAYTEX010000071.1, forward strand.
GGCCGCGATGTAATCGACCAGAATCGTCATAAATTCGTTGACCATTTCCTTGGCCGAGTCATCGACCCGATGTAGGTCGAGTTTAGTCAACTCCCACAGCAGGACCAGCATCTGCTGGCGTTGCTTGAGCATGTCATCGATTAACTTGCGGGTGGTTGAACGCGCGTCGGAGAGGTGCTTGGCCGCCTTAGTCATGCAGGAGATCTCGGGCTGTCGCACGCCATTGGCGCGCCGCGAAAGTGTTCCGTTGAGCATCATTAGGTGCTTCCTCCTTAATGTAACGAACTCAGTGGGCGAACGCACGCGCCGCCCAGTCATTTGGTGTTTGACCCTGATCGTGTCCAACCCGGCGTTTAGAGTTCCCCGCGAAACTCGTTTCTGATCGTTATAATCGCGCGCATGGAGATAGTGGGTTACACCATCAATCAATGCATCGCGCAAGGCGGTATGGCCGCGGCCTATCTCGCCGAACAGACCTCGCTGGGACGCACGGTGGTCCTCAAGGTGCTCGATACCAGCGTCAACGATTCGCGGCTGGCGCTGCGCCGATTCATGAATGAAGGGCAGTTGCTGGCCGCGTTGCGACACCCCAATGTCATCACCATTTACGATATCGGCACCGCGAGCAATTTTGTTTACATCTCGATGGAGTATGTCGCCGGCGGCGATCTCAAACAGCGCCTGGCAGGGGGGCCGCTCGCACCTGGTAGGGCCATGGACATCCTGGAGCAGGTCGCGCGCGGACTGAGTGCGGCGCATGCGGAAGGCATCGTTCATCGCGACGTCAAGCCCGGCAATATTCTCTTCCGGAGTGACGGTACGCCGCTGTTAAGCGATTTCGGTATCGCCAAATCACTGCTGCGCGACGCGGATCTGACGGCGACCGGGGTGTTCCTCGGCAGTCCCAACTACATGGCCCCGGAGCAGGCCGAATCTGGCGAGATCGATACACGGACCGATATCTACGCCCTGGGTGTCATCTTCTACGAAATGTTAACGGGGAAAAAACCCTACCAATCGGATTCCGTGATTGAAGTCATCCACCTGCACAAGCACGCGCCAATTCCGCGCCTGCGGGGAGAATTGGCGATCTTTCAGGGCCTGCTTGATCTGACGCTCGCCAAAGATCGCAATGATCGCTTTCGGGATGTCCCTGCCCTGTTGCATTACCTGGAATCGGTTCGCGCACAGTGGCTAGCGACCACCCGCGGGGCGGTCGCTGCTGCCCTCCCCCCTCAATCGACGTCAACGACCCGCCTGCGCTGGGACCCGCCGAGTGACTCCCGCCTGCGGTTCGCGCTCTATGGTTTGCTGGTTTTGTCGCTTCTCGGTTATGGCGCACTCTACGTGATTGAAGCGGACATGGTGGCGCCGCCGAGGCCTAACAATCCTGGCAATCTCGCGCAATTTGCGGCCACTCAGGCGGTGCTCACGCAGCCGCCGTCAATACCTACCGCAGCGACGGTTGATACCGCGACCGTGGCCACCGCCCTGTTGTGGCTTGGCCACCATTGCCTGAGTACCCAGCGCTTGACCTCGCCGCCGAATGACAACGCCTACTACTATTTCTCGCGGATCCTGCAGCTCGAACCGGGCCACGCCGCGGCGCAGGCCGGGATAGTCGAAGTGGCCAAACGCTACGCGCTACTGGCCGACGACGCACTCGCGCGCGGCGATCCGGCACGCGCGAGTGCGTATCTCGTCATTGGGCGCCAGATCGATCCATACAATGAAGCGTTACGGATTATGACGGAGCTCGCGGCGCCCCAGCGCGGCGTGTGGCGCACGTTAACGCAGTGGTGGAGTCGCCGCTGAAGTGGCTGGCGGCGCAGGCTCGACCTGCTCGCGATCCCAGGCTTCGAGGAGCGCTTTGAACTCCTCGACCTTACTTGCCGCAGTAGCCGCACGCGGCTCGGCGCGCGCGGGAACGGGTGCAGAGTCGTCGTGCGGCCCTACCGGCTCGGCGCTAGAGTCTGGGGTGGTATTCGTGACAGACCGCAGCGCTTCGCACGCCGTATCGTCAATGACTTTGCCGTGCTCGTACACCCGCACCCTCGGACCGGAACGGGTACTGCAGTACCACGGCGGGGATTGGCCCGCGAGCTGGACG
>JAYTEX010000072.1:0-3358 GCA_043734785.1 Pseudomonadota bacterium
TGTGCCTCCGCCAATGCCGCATCGAGCATCACCGTATCCAAACGAATGTCCACGCGACCGGGTCCGCCGTGCATCGCCTGCATGGCGTTGGTGCAAAGGTTGATCAGGACCTGCTGGATCTGGATGGCATCGGCCAGCACCGGGGGTACCTCGGCCTCACAGTGAACCTGGAGAGTCAGGCGTGCCGGCAGTGTGGCGCGCAGCAGGCGCACGGATTCTTCGACGACCGGGGCCAGTGCGGTCCGCTTGCGCTCGGTCGGTTGGCGGCGGCTGAAGGAAAGGATCTGCTGCACCAAATCGCGTGCACGTTGGCCGGCCTTGCGAATCTCCTCCAGGCTTTCCAGGGCGAGGGGGCTGCTGCGCACGTCCGCGCGCGCGAGTTCGGCGTTGCCCAGGATAGTGGCGAGGATATTGTTGAAATCGTGTGCGATGCCGCCGGCGAGCGTGCCGATGGCCTCCATCTTCTGCGATTCGCGCAGCTGCGCCTCGAGCGACGCTCGGATGGCTTCGGCTTGCTTGCGTTCGGTGATGTCACGAGCGGCGATGTGAACGGCCGGTGCGCCATCGTAGACAATCGATGTGCCCTGGACTTCTACCATTATTGCCGTTCCATCCAGCTTGAGAAATCGCTCCTCGATCATCGGTGCCGCAACGTCGTGGTCGATAAAGTGCTTCATCCGCGCCAGCGTGATTTGATGAAAGTCCGGGTGAATCAAATCGAGGATCGGTTTGCCTATCAGCTCTTGCGCGGACGTTGCACCAAACATCTTGATGGCTGCCGAATTGACATAGAGCAGTTTCCCGCCCCGCTGAACGCCGATCGCTTCGGGCGACCACTCGGTCAGGGCCCGGTAACGTTCCTCGCTTTCGCGCAGTGCCGTCACGACGAGCCGGCGATCGGTAATATCCTCCGCGACGCCGGAGAGACGATAAATCCCGCCCGCGGCATCGCGAACGGGAAACGCCCGGTCGCGGATCCAGCGGAGCGTCCCGTCAGGCCGCACGATGCGGTATTCCTCGTCGTAGCTGCCGTCAAATTGCTTGTTCCGTGCGGCGTGAGCAACGCGTTCCCGGTCCTCGGGATGAACAGCCTCCAACCAGGTGTGCGGGTCGGCATAAAGGCTGGCGCAACTGCGGCCCCAGATGGTCTCGTACGCCGGGCTGATGTAGAGCGTCTGTTGCAGGCTGGCATCGGTGAGCCAAAAAACTTCGTGGATATTTTCCGCCAGTTGCCGGAAACGCTCCTCGCTGGCTCGTCCCGCTTCTTCGGCAAGTTTACGCTCCGTGATGTCGGTCGCAGATGGCACCAGAAAAACAACCTGACCGGTCTCGTTGAGTATCGGTTGCAAACAGAAATCAATGGTGATGAACTCATCCTCCCCTCCGCGGATCTGAATGTCATATCGAGAAGGTTGCCCGAGCGCGCCGCGCGCGATGGCGGCTCGAATTTTCTGTTTCGTCTCCTCCGAGTGCGCCAGCCAATAGGTTTCTTCCAGCGGCTTGCCCAGAACGTCTTGCGGTGTCAGGCTCCCCACCGCCAGCGCAGGTTGATTCATCTCGATCACTGTGCCGTCAGGTGTCAGCAGCCCTACAAATATGGACGGCCCCAAGCCATCGATCAAATCGCGCAAGCGTTGCGCACCTTCCTTTACGGCGTCCTCCGCATGTTTGCGTTGAGTAATGTCCACCAGTGTGGCGAGAAATCTTGAAGGAACCCCTTCCTCCTCGTGGATCAGTTCGCCTTCGGAATGTACCCACATGACCGTGCCATCGGCGCGGAGCATGCGGTGGTCTATGCTATGCGGTGCTTTTCCCGAGACGGCGTGCCCGACGCTGGTCCGGGCGAGGGCACGGTCGTCCGGATGCGTGAGCGCGGCGGTGGATTCCAGCGTCTGAAGGTTCTGCCCCGGCTCGAGGCCGATGAGCCGAAGCATTTCATCCGACCAGTAAACGACGTCCGTCTTCATGTTCCAGTCGAGAAATCCCAATCGTGCGACACGCTGCGCCATCTCCAGCCTTGCCTCGACCTCGTGGGTCTCTTGCGCCTGCAACTCGAATTTTTCCCGGTAAGTAAAGGAATAAAAAAAATCGCGCAGAGGATGATTGGGTGCCGCGCCTGCGAGCTCGGATGGCTCGACGAATCGAAGATAAAAGATCAGGGCCACCGAAAAAAAGGCAGCGATAAACAGCTTGCTCAGCATTGCGGCGAACAGCAACGACAGAAAGTCATCGCGTTCGAAAAAAGCGCCTGTCGTAAACGCAATGGCGTCAAAGACCAGTACGCCGGCCATCGTGACGAATACGCGAGCGAAGGGACGCCGGGGGAAGTAACGCTGAACTGCCGTGTACAAGAGGATGAGCAAAACAACGTCGGCGAGAAGGGCGAGGGTGCCTACCGCAGTGACGCGCGCGCCCTGGTTGAAGATTTCCGGCGCGAGATGCAGAAAATTCGACGTGCCCGGCGTTTTCAGCTGAACACTGGCGACGAACATGACCAGCGTCATGGTGAGGTTGGCACCGGTGATTCCGTAGATGACCTTGCGGGCCTCAATTGCGTCTTCGCGCAGGTAGACGAGCAATACCGCCAACAAGCTCGCGGCAAACATCAACGTTCCCGGGCTGACCTGAACCCCTGGCCACAAATCGACATATACGGAAGACGCCAGCATGACCTGAATGGGCTGGAACACACCCAACGAAACGTAGAGGGGCGTCAGGCCAACGCGGCGCCGTGACCAGAAAAGCGCCAGCACCATGCTTGCGAGTCCGAACATTTCGGCGATGAGGAGGATTGCGGCGGCGCTATACATCTGCTACCTCCAATATTAACTACGCTTGCCCGCGTGCCAGACAAAGTCAGCTAACAACGCAGGATCACACACTTGCGAGTTCACCCTGCAACAGCCAGGCAAGACTCAAGCACGGGCGGGCGTCGCCAGCCACTTTAGCTTGGAAAGGCGCGCCAATGCTGGGGTATTGATATTCCGCATCGGCCGGAGCGGGAACCGCCTTCCCGGGATATCACCACAATGGAATCAGCATACGCTCCCGGAACCGCATTCCGGGCATCAAGGATTCGGCCAGCGACGGTCTGCGTAGCCGAAGCAGAACGATTCCATGCCGAGTCTCGTTGGTGACTGCGCGAGCCGTCTCCGAAGTTTGCGACAACCATTTGCAGCCTCCCTTCCGGCGCCGGCGACCGATAAAGCAAGGACGTCGCTCAGCGTCAACGCATCGCCAAGCCATCATCCGCCCTTCGATTTCTTCCTGATTTCCTGCGCCAGGCGCGCGAACGCCTCGCACAGATCTTCGACCGCATTGGCCTTGAAAATCAATTCCCGGACACCGGCCCCGTCGG
>JAYTEX010000073.1:0-13030 GCA_043734785.1 Pseudomonadota bacterium
TGCTCGACCAGATTTGCTCGGTAAGCTGGCCCGAAAAATTTTTCGGTGCCACAGAATAGGCACGCGCTGTGCGCCCCCCAAGGCACGCCCTCGCCGGTCTTGAAGGCCTCCGCAATCTTGGGCTCGTCCTGATAAAGCGCGGAAATCCCCCAGTAACCGCCGGTCAATGCCGCCGGACTGTCCGGATCGGCAAAGACCGCCGCCTGCTCGGGGGACATTGCAAACGTATCGGCGCCCGCATCGTAATCGATGTACTGCGCCGCGACCTGCGCGTGCAGCCATTCGCGCAAATAGCGTTCGTGGAAGCCGAGTTTTTCCGCGAGTCCGGCGGCGGATAGCGGGCCATGCCGCACGATGCCACGATAGATTCCGAGACGATCGCCCAGCAGCACCAGCGAGCCCTGCGCGGCAGCGCCGACGTCACCGATCATGCGCAACACCAGTGCGTTCAATTTATCCATATCGAGTGACATTACATTGCTCCTGTTGAGTTCTAAACCCGCTCCCACACCAGCCTCTGGACCTGTTTCACGCCATCGCGCCCACGGATGGGCGGCGTCTTCAAAGTGAGCAGGTTGCTCTCCAGTTCGTAGAAGCGCAACTGCTCGGAACCCGGCCAGCTCGGCGCCGACGCACCGATGACGGTATGCGTGACGGTGCGCGCAATCTCGTCGATGCGGTAGGTGCCCCAATAGCTCGTGAAACTCATGAAGGCCGCTTTGAATTCGTCGGCCGGCGTGGCGTCTGGGGTGCGCGCCGAGAAGCGCGGTCGTGCCGTGGCCATCAATTGCGCGGACATATTGCCGGCACGGTCGTAGATGATCTGGCCGAGCACGTTTTCACCAAGCGGGGAGGCCATCCGGCGGCCATCGTCAGTCAGCGCACAGGCCTCGCGTAAGCGCCAGGTGCCGACAAAGGAATGAGTACTCATAAGGGTGATTCCTGCAAGGTTACTTTTAGATGAGAAAGCGCAAGGCGCTGTCACGCCCCGCTTCCAGGTTCGCACGATGCTCCTCGAAATTGAGCATCGATAACAAACCCTCTCCGCCCTGCAGACGCGCGATCACGGCCCGTTCGCGCGCGTCGATCTGCTCGGCGAGCGGGAGCAGCGTTTCGAGCTCGTCCATGCTCGCGACAATAATGCCATCTTCATCCCCGAATACAATATCGCCCGGATTGACCGTTACCCCGCCGCACTGCACCGGTTGCTGCACGGGAAACACCTGCTGGATGGTGCCAGCCAGCGGGGTCGCGCTGCGCGCATAAATCGGGATCTCGAGCTGGCGCAAGGTCACGGTATCGCGCACCGGGCCATCGACCACGATTCCGGCCAAGCCGCGACGCTGCGCTTCGAGGCTGAACAATTCGCCGAGCACGGCCCTGCGGCTGCCGCGCGTATCGATCACCAGCACATCGCCCGGTTGCGCTTCCTTGAGCGCCACCATGACCGTCATGAAATCTTCGCGGCAAATCAAGGTGAACGCGCGGCCGATGAGCTTGCAGCCGAGTCGCTGGGGCCTTAGCCCCGTATCCATCACGCGGATGGCCTTGTTGGCATCTGCCAGGTGGGAGGTTTCGATGGCCGCCAGGCGGCGCGTGAGACTTGCGAGATCCATAGACGGCGTCCGGAGTGTTGGAAACACGCCTGCAGTGTACCCGAGCGCACCTGGGGGTTGGGGCTTCGCGGCGGGTCCGCTACAGTCCGGTTCCGATAAGAAGGACCTGTTGCGTGTGTTAACTCATCCCGTTGTTAAAGACCTCGTGCTCATTGGTGGCGGCCACGCGCATCTTGCCGTGCTCAAACGTTTCGGCATGCAGCCACTGCCGGGCGTGCGGCTGACCTTGCTCAGCCGGACCAGCCAGTCGCCGTATTCCGGCATGCTACCTGGGCTAATCGCTGGCCACTACACGGAGGACGAAATGCATGTCGACCTCCGTGCGCTGGCCGACTTTGCGCAGGCGCGATTCCTACTGGTTGAGGTGATCGGGCTTGATCTCGCGGCGCAGCGTGTCATCTGCCGCGATCGCTCGCCGGTCGAATTCGATTTACTCTCGATCAACGCAGGCTCCACCCCTTCGCTCGCCGATCTCGTGGCATCGTCTGTGCAGTTGACGCCGGTCAAACCCATCGACGAATTCAACGCCCGCTGGCTCGCGATGAAAACGCGCATTCTGGCCGCCTCGCGGGCGCTCAAGATAGGCGTGGTGGGCGGCGGCGCCGGGGGAGTGGAACTCGTGCTGGCGATCAGACACCGCTTGTTGCGCGAACTCGCGGCGGCCGGGGGCAGTGCCACGCTCCACGAATTTCATTTATTCACCGCGACAGACGAAATCCTGCCCTCGCATAATCGCCGTACGCGCGAGACCTTTGCACGCGTGCTCGCGAGCCAGGGAATTCAGGTCCATGTCGGGCAGCGCATTGTGCGCGTCGATGAAAATACGGCACACGCGTTAAGTGGCGCGAGGTTTCCACTCGACGAAGTGCTGTGGGTGACGTCTGCCGCGTCCGCGCCCTGGTTTGCCGCTGCCGGGCTCGCGGTCAACTCGGCCGGGTATATTCGCGTAGGCGCCGATCTCCGATCAGTCTCGCATCCCTCAGTTTTCGCGGTCGGCGACTGCGCGGCAATCGATGGCGCCCCGCGTCCCAAGTCCGGCGTCTATGCCGTACGCCAGGGCCCACCGCTAGCGGAGAATCTGCGCCGCGCCTGTCTCGGTGAGCCGCCGCGCCCTCACCATCCACAACGGCATGCGCTCAGCCTCATCTCGACCGGCGCACAGCACGCGGTTGCCTCGCGCGGGACTTGGCAGATCAGCGGCGCTTGGGTGTGGCGCTGGAAGGATTGGATCGATCGTCGCTTCATGCGCAAGTACCAGCAATTGCCGGTCATGTCAGTCGCGGTGCCTGTCGCGCCACCTGCCGCACTGGCACGCGAACTGGCTGCGCTGGGGCCGCTCGCCATGCGCTGCGGCGGTTGTGGTGCAAAAGTGGGTGCAGAAATCATCGCGGAGGCATTGCGCGATCTGCCAGCGCAGCCGCGGGAGGACATCGTGCTCGGCCTTGGTGGTCGGGATGACGCCGCGGTCACCGCACTACCACCCGGTCGACTCGCCGTGCACACCATCGATGGCTTTCGCGCGTTCATCTCCGACCCTTACGTATTCGGTCAGATCACGGCCGCGCATTGCTTGTCCGACATCTTCGCCATGGGTGCGCAACCGCAATCCGCGCTCGCCTATGTGACGTTGCCGCTGGCGGCACCCGCACTGCTGCGACGTGATCTGTCGCAACTGCTGACGGGCGCGAGCGCGGTGTTCGAACGCGAAGGGACGATGCTGGTCGGCGGCCATACCAGCGAAGGCGCTGAGTTGTCGCTGGCCTTTGCAATCAACGGCCATGTGGGCCACGAGCAGCTTAAGCCCAAAGATGCCCTGCAGGCGGGCGATGCCTTAATTCTGACCAAGCCGCTCGGCACCGGCGTGTTGCTCGCAGGTGCCATGCGCCGCCTCGCGCAGAGCGCTTGGCTGGACACCGCGCTCGAGCACATGATCGCAACCAACGGCCCGGCGGCGCGCGCCGTGCAACCCTTCGAAGTCCACGCCATGACCGACGTGACGGGCTTCGGGCTCGCCGGTCATCTGCGTGAGATGTTACGGCGTGGGGGCCTGCGCGCCGCACTGACCTTGGCTGACTTACCGGTGCTGGCAGGCGCCACCGAACTCATCGAGACAGGAGTCCGCAGCACCCTCCACCACCAGAACGAACGCCTTGAGGATTCGCTGCTGATCGCCGATCAGGCCTCCAACCCCGCGCGCTTTCCGTTGTTATTTGATCCGCAGACCTCGGGGGGCTTGCTCATCGCGTTGCCGGCGCAGCAGGCTGGTGCCTGTCTTGAAGCGCTACGCGCGGCAGGCTGCAGGGCCGCGGCCGTGATCGGCACGGTGCTTACCGCACCCTGATTTGCGTGCATCCAGGAGTTGCTTCCCGCGCGCTATGCACTGAAAGCGCAGGATGGCATCCTCGACCTGGCTGCGATCGCGGACGCATACTGGATGCTACATTGTCAGCCGCGCACAGACACGAAGCCCGATCGGGTAGGTTGGGGTGAGCTTGCGAAGCCCAACAGTGCGTAGACCAGATCGCACGGTCACTCGGTCACTCGGTCACTCGGTCACTCGGTCACTCGGTCACTCGGTCACTCGGTCACTCGGTGGATAATGGATGTTGGGGTTCGCGGCCCTCACCCCAACCTACCTTGAACACGCTGCCCGCATGCGCTTTGGCTGCGATAGAAGCGACTTTTTCAGGGACGACTACATACTATGGACCCACGAATTGGATTTGCGACCCTGGCTGGAAAAATGGTGAGCGCCGAACGGTCACGACACAGAAGGACAAGCTCATGAGCAAGCAAGTGGAGTTCTTTTTCGATTTCGGCAGCCCCGCCGCCTATCTAGCCTATACGCAACTGCCCAAGATAGCCGCGATTGCCGGCGCCACGATTGTCTGGCGACCCATGTTGTTGGGCGGAGTGTTCAAAGCGACGGGCAACGCCACGCCGCTACAGGTGCCTGCCAAAGGCGCGTGGATGATGGGCGACTTGGCGCGCTGGGCCGCGCGTTACGGCGTGCCATTCAAGATGCCGACGCCGTTTTCGATCAACACCCTCAACCTCATGCGCGGCGCGGTCGGTATGCAGGTGCGACAACCGACTCGCTTCGCTGCCTATGTCGATGCGATATATGCGGCTATGTTCGGCCAAGGTCTCGCGATGGGAGACCCTGCGGTAGTGCAGGGCGTACTGGAGCACGCGGGCTTTGCCGCCGACGCGATCGAGGCGCTGGCGGCCGAGCCTGAGATTAAACAGAGACTGATCGCTAACACCGATGAGGCAGTCGCGCGCGGCGTATTCGGCGCACCAACCCTGTTCGTCGGTAGCGAAATGCACTTTGGCCAGGACCGGCTGGACTTCGTGGCAGCGGCATTAGCGCGCTGAGCACACGATCATCAGAATCTTGCCGCCCACCACCCACTGCAAAACGCCAGTGCTCAAAGGCACGGCCGGATACGTTGGCAGTGAGTTTGCCAATGCGTCGGCGCGTCTCACTGTCGCAGTGGCCATGACCGTCAGGGTGCATGCCGCAGCTTGAATTGCGCTATCCTCGGCGCTCCCCTCGCCAGCAGCTTTTTAGAACTGTTCGCGACATTCACAAACTACTAAGGAGAACACTATGGTCACTGTGCTGACTGAAGCCGGCGCCATCCCTGTGCCGGGTGCACGGGCGAGCGGCGACGACCTGTGGCTGAGTAAGCCCGAGGTCGAACGCGCGCTCGGCTGGACCTTGAAACCGGAAGGACTGTGCCAGGGCGACCTCTGCGTGCCGGTGCCGCGCCAGAACCCTGACACCTACCTGAAAAACGACGAAGTGAACGCTGCGGCGTTCTGGAAACTGCTGGGCCGCCCTGTGCTGCATGACAACGCAGGCGAGACCTGGATGTTTGGCGTTGGCGCCAGTGATCGCGCGAACACTCTCAAGACCCTGAACGCACCCGACTTCCGGCTGCCAGATATCGACGGCAAGCTGCATGCCCTTTCCGACTATCGTGGCAAACGCGTATTCCTGACGACCTGGTCGTCCTGGTGAGGCTGTCGTTATGATCTGTCCGTGTGGCAGACCCTGTACGACGAAGTCAAAGACCAGAATTTCATGATCATTGCGGTGGCCGAAGAAAGCCGCGGTAATGAAGCCGCGCGCGAGTGGATTGATCTCGCGAAACCGTCCTATGTGACCTTGATCGATCGCGAACATCACGTGGCCGATTTGTACAACATGGTCAATGTGCCGCAGGCGGTGTGGATCGACGAGGAAGGCCGCATCGTGCGCCCTGCGGAGACCGCAGGTTCCCACGACGGCTGGCGGTCCATGAACCGCGAAGACCGGAGTGTGCCGGAAGGCTCGACCGCGCTCATCGCCAAAGCGCAACAGACCTATATGGAGGCAGTCCGCGATTGGGCGATCAACGGGGCCCACAGCAAACATGCCTTCACGCCCGAGCAGGCGCGCGCGCATCTCGCGTTGCCCGCCGATAATGTCGCACTCGCCAATGCCAATTTCCGCTTAGGCTTCTATCTGCGTGAGCATGGCAAAGCGACGGAAGGCGACGTGTTACTCAAGACCGCAAGCGATCTGCGACCCGAATCGTGGAATCTCTACCGCCAGGCGATGAACCTGCGCGAGTTGGGGCCGATGGGTTTCGCCGCAAATGAAGACTTCTTCGCGCGGGTCGATGCGTTGGGTGCCGAGCGCTACTACCCGCCGCCGGATATCGAAGGATTTCCAAGCGAAGCGGGGTACACGCCGCTCTGAAGCATGCAGCATTGAGACGGGGGCCCCACGTGGCCTCCGGTCTCAATGTCTTTTCAAGCATCGAAGTCAGTGTCGCGGCCGATTGTTCAAATTCGTGATGCACTGAACGACAAGCTTGCGAGCACAGCACCATCAGTCGATTGTCGCCACCGTATCGGCACTGTGAGCGATCAGACTCACAATGCGCCAGTGCCCTTCGATAGCTAGCAGCGTGTAGGTTGCGCCAAGTGTTTCGAGCACCGTGCCATCCGTGCGAAAGCGCGTCCAATGCATGGAGGCGAGTGCGATGGTGGGTGCCAACAATTTTACAGACATCCTCTCGAACGCAGATCTCCCAAACCCCTGTGCTTGCAAGCGGTGCAACATGGGCAAGAAAAATCCACTGAATTCTTCGTCGTTGTGAATCGGGTGGCCGCCCTGCGGAGTTACGATCATGCATGGCAGTGCGTAGAGTTGCCGAAAGCGCGGCAGGTCGAGTGCGCCGAAAGCGGCGGCAATATCCGTAAAAAGTGCTTTGATCGCGCGCTCGGTCGATACGTCGTTCATGTTTGGCCTTGCCTAGGTTCGTAGGTGCGTTGTTTGGATTCGCGGCGGCTTGGCGCCCGCGTGTTCTCATCACCGGATAACTTGGCCCGCCTTGAATTGCGCGATGTCGCTGACGGAGAAGCCCCAGTCAGCGAGCACCGCTTCGGTGTCGGCACCCTCTTCTGACGGCGCTTTCTGGATCTTCGAGGGCGTGCGGCTGAAGCGCGGCGCAGGAGCCGGTTGGGTGACGCCGTGGTCGGTGACGAAGGTCTTGCGCGATACGTTGTGCGGATGATGCGGCGCTTCGCTCAAATTCAACACCGGTGCAAAGCACACATCGGTGCCTTCCAGAATTTTGCACCACTCATCACGGGTTTTCATTTTGATAAGGGCCGTCATCTTGACGGAGAGACTAGCCCATTGGCTGCGATCGCTATGACCGGCGTGGCCGGGATCGCTAAAGCCCGTGAGTTCCAGCAGTTGGGCGTAGAACTTCGCTTCGATTGAGGCGATGGAAATGTATTTGCCGTCGGCGGTTTCATAGGCGTCATAGAAATGCGCGCCGCCATCGAGGATGTTGCCTTCGCGCTGATCGGTCCAGTAGCCGCTGCCGTGCAATCCGTAGAGTGCGGTCATCAGGATGGCAGCGCCATCCGTCATTGCGGCGTCAACGACCTGACCTTTGCCAGATTTCTGTGCTTCGAGCAGCGCGGCGAGCACGCCCACCGCCAAAAGCATGCCGCCGCCACCGAAATCGCCGACGAGGTTTAAGGGCGGTGAGGGCGGGCGATCGCGCTGCCCGATGGCGTACGCGGCGCCGGTCAAGGAGATGTAATTGATATCGTGCCCTGCGGCTTGCGCCAAGGTTCCGTGTTGTCCCCAGCCGGTGACTCGGCCGTACACGAGCTTTGGATTGCGGGCGTGGCAAACCTCGGGGCCCAGCCCGAGGCGCTCCGTCACGCCTGGACGAAAGCCCTCGATCAAGGCATCCGCCGCAGTCACGAGACGCAGGACCAGTTCGGCGCCTGCCGGCTGTTTCAAATCGACTGCGATGGAGCGTCGGCTGCGATCGAGCAGACTGAATTTGGCATCGGTCGGCACGCCCAGGTTCGAGGCCACGACGCGATCCACGCGGATGACCTCAGCACCCATGTCGGCCAGCATCATCGCGCACATTGGGTTTGGCCCGATCCCTGCCAGCTCAATCACCTTGTACCCGACCAATGGTCCGCTCGCACTCATCGCACTTCCCCTTCAAGCTGGTTTGCCGTGGTCGCGGAATAGTAACAGGCTTGCCATCGATGGCGCGCCGATCGTGATCGAACGCAAACAGCGCGATCGCCGCAGCATTAAGGTCAGGGAGCGCGCGCACGACCAAGATCTCTGACCCGAATGGCACTTACTTAGTCGTCCCTGAAAAAAGCATTCTGCGCGATGGGAATAGGGAACCGCTCGTATAAGTGGCGAGATGATTTTACAAAATTTGTGGGTTGAGCAGAGCGAAACCTTGCAAAATCGCGCGCAGACACGAAACCCGGTTGGGTAGGTTGGGATGAGCTTGCGAAGCCCAACAGTGAGTAGACCAGCTCGCGCGGATACTCGGTGGATAATGGATGTTGGGGTTCGCGGCGCTCACCCCAAGCTACCTTGAACACGCTGCCCGTATGCGCTTTGGCGGCCCGCTGCGTCAGGATAGTTGTCGTGTGTTCTGAATTTATCAAAGGTATAGGCAGCGGGCGGATGAGAGCACAGAGTGAGTCGATATTCGATTGAGCGCAGGGAGTGGGTGTTGAGGCAGATGATGCCGCCGGGTAACCGGACGGTGTCAGAGCTGGCGGAGGAAACAGGCATATCGAGCGTGACGCTTTATGCTTGGCGCAAGCAAGCCAGAGCAGCAGGTGCCGTTGTGCCAGGAGATGGAAAGATCCCGTCGGGGTGGTCAAGCGAGGAGAAGTTTCGGGTGGTGCTGGAGAGCGCAGCCCTGAACGAGGCCGAGCTGGGTGAGTACTGCCGGTGCAAGGGGCTGTACGTCGAGCAAGTCCGAGCGTGGCGCGCGGCCTGTGAGCAGGCGAATGGGACAGTACAAGAGCGCACTCGTACAGAGCGTGCGCAGGCGAAGGATGCACGCACGCGCATTCGTGAGCTAGAGCGCGAGGGCAAACGCGACAAGGCGGCATTGGCGGAGGCGGCAGCCCTGCTGTTGCTGGGAAAAAAAGCGGCGGCGATCTGGGGCAAAAACGAGGACGACTGATCAGTGCCCCCGATCGCCGAGTGATGGTTACTTTGATTGATGAAGCGGTGGCGGCCGGCGCGCGCCGGGAGCGCGCGAGTGATGCGTTGGGTGTGAGTGTGCGTACCGTGCAGCGGTGGGACCACCGGGGAGAAGACGGGCGTCCGGGCGCCGTTCGGTCAGCACCTTCGAACAAGCTGAGCGAGGCAGAGCACGCGCAGGTGCTGGCAATCGCCAATGAGCCGGCGTACGCGAGCTTGGCGCCCCACCAGATTGTCCCGCCGCTGGCGGACAAGGGCGTGTATGTGGCTTCGGAGTCGACGTTCTACCGGGTGTTGAAGTCGGCCGATCAGCAGCATGGCCGGGGCCGAGTCGGCGGGTGGTGACGACGCATCGTGCCGATGGGCCGAACCAGGTGTGGTGCTGGGACATCACGTGGCTGCCGACGACGGTGAAGGGGAAGTTCTTTTACTGGTACATGATGACGGACATCTATAGCCGCAAGTTGGTGGCCAACGAGGTGCACGCCAGCGAGAGCTCGGAGCTGGCCGCCCGCCTGCTGGCGAACGGTTGCCTGCGCGAGGGGTTGGCCGGGCGACCGCTGGTGCTGCACTCGGACAACGGCGCGGCGATGAAGGGTTCGACGATGCTGGCCGCGATGCAGAACCTCGGCGTGATGCCCTCGTTCAGCCGCCCGCGCGTGAGCAACGACAATGCTTATGCCGAGACGTTGTTCCGCACGGCAAAGTACTGCGCGCTGTGGCCAGAGAAGCCGTTCGACACGTTGGGCGAGGCAAGAACATGGGTGCAGGGCTTCGTGCAGTGGTACAACGAGGCGCATCGTCACAGTGGCATCACGTACGTGACCCCTGCGCAACGGCATCGCGGAGAAGCGCCGGCGTTGTTGCGAAATCGGATCGCGGTGTATGAGGCCGCGCGCCACCGTCAGCCCCAACGCTGGTCAGGAGCGATCCGTAACTGGACGGTGCCTGACGTGGTGTGGCTCAACCCGGAACGCGAGGTCGATTGCGGACAGAAACGGAAAGCAGCGTGAATGGTTCACGCGACAACTACCTTGAAAATCGCCGCCAAGCTCTGACAAAGCCGTGATAAACGCCGAATAAACTTGCTCGGCATCCTTCTGGATGACGCGGTCGCCCAAAGCGAGTGCGACTCTTTCACTCTCCTGCTTTCGGCTGACCATCAGATCTTCCATCGCTTTTTTGTTGACAGGCATAACAGATGTGGCCAAGCACCCCGAAAATAATAAAACCAATACGATTGCCGTCAATATGCGCGTCATCTTTTGCCTCTTAAGATTCTTCGGAATTTATTTCGTGTCGGTTCAGAACTGAGTTGCGGTGGTGGCGTCGGTGCCCGTTCAAGATCTCTGAACATCTTGTTCTTTCCTTGTTCTTTCCTTGTTCTTCTTCATGACGCGGTATAGGCCGAAGTCTATAGCGGGTTGATCGAGCTGGAACAATTCTTTCAGCAGCGTTTTCAGTTTTTCGTTTTTTTGATTCATGACTGGTCCGTCGAAAAATAGCGGCGTTGGGGATCCTGCGGGCCGGTGCCGACTTCACGCACCAGACCACGGACGACGAGCGCGGCAAGGCGGGTGCGCGTGGCGCGCGGGGTGAGGCCGATCTGCTCGGCGATTTCGCGCGTCGCGAGTCCAGCGGGCGCGCGAACCAGGGACACGATGTGCTGGTCCACGGCACCGAGCCTAAGCGCCCGCTCCTGCCCGACGCGCAGGGTCACGCGGAAGCGGATGCCGATTTCCTCGAAGAGCGGCGCTGCAAGCCCGGCGTCGTGGCAGGCCGCCAGCATGCGTTGGATGCCACTGCCCCATTGCTCCACCAGGCCAAGCTCGTGCAGCACCCGCCCTATCACCCGATTGCGCAGCTTGGAAACACCGAGCGGGAGATCAGCGACGCTCAGGCCGAAGGGCAGCAGACCGGGATTCTCCACCTCGAGCCGGTCGTCGAACAGTGCCAGGCGGATCGGGGCCCCGGCCTGGGAGTAGTCGGCATGCGCCACGGCGTTGATCACGGCCTCGCGCACCGCCACCGGCGGCAGGGACCAGCGTTCGCTGCGTCGCAGGCGGCCGATGTGGGCGCCATGAATGGAGTGCTTCTCAACGAAGACGATGGCTTCTTCGATGGCACCGAGCAGCGGGCCCTTGAGTTCGGCGTGATCGGCAATCGTGGTGCGGTCGGTACCGGCAAAGCGTCCGACCTGGATCCAGGCGTCAGGAAAGTGATGAAGCCGGTGGACGCCGAACAGGAGGACGCCGGCGGCGGTCGGCACCTTGCGCCCCTGGTACATGGTCACCAGTCGCAAAGTTTCCAGATCGCGCTTGGCGAGTCGGCGGACGGCGGCGAAGGACTCGGCAGCTGCTCGGAAGCTGACCGCTTCCGAGTCGAGGTACGGCATCGCATGCTCATCGAAGGCCTCGCCCCGCGCGAAGCGGCGCATTTCGGCGATCAAGGCCGCGTCGGCGCGGCGATTGGTCGAGCCGACCCGTACATAGGTGCCCGCGTCCACACCCACCTTGACGAGGTGGTGCGGGCGCATGTCGCTGGGATGAACCTGCACCGCGACCACATGGGTCTTGCGGTAGCTCAGCACTTCCAGGTCCGGCAGCAGCCGCGGCGCGATCGAGTCGGTCATGAGGCTGGCGATACGCTCTTCCAGCGCCAGCGGATCGGCGACCCCACGCACATGGCGTGTGCCATCCTCGACACCCACGAGCACGGTGCCGCCAGCAGTGTTGGCAAAGGCGATGACGGTACGCAGCAGCCCACCGGGCGACGACAGGTCGCGCTTGAACTCGAGAGTCTTGCCCTCGGGGCGACGCAGTGCGTCCAGAAGATCCATTACTCAGAAATGTACTAGGAAGCCATGGGCGATGCCAGCCTTCCGAGTCCGGCGGTCGCTCGTGCCCAGACGCTTTGGCTCATCAATCGACCGTCCAGCGAATGGCGAATGACGAAAAGTGTCTCGGTCTTGGTGCGCTGGGTCAGTCTGCGTTCCAGCGCATCAATGACCTGGTCGCGCTTCTCGCGCGCCTCGTTGTCGAAACCGGAGAAGGGCAGGTGCTCTTCCCGCTCATAGGATTCGATGCTCAGGCGCGTCAAAGTCAAGTAGCCGTCCTTGCCACGTAAGGCCTCGATGATTTCATCTCGACGACCTGCTTAAACCCCAGGTGTCGAAACATCTCATGGTCGCAAGGATTGGGTCGCACGGGTGGATTCAGTATCAGGCAGCGTGTCAAAGAGAACTGCCTCAAGAGGCATGACAGGTCGGGTCTCGTCTGAGGAGCGGCGGGAAGCGGATGTTCGAGGCGTAGCTCGCGCCGCGCGCCGCACTGGACGCGCTCCGGATGCCACTGCGACAATCGCCGCAAACCAAATTGCAGACACGGAGGTCATCGTGAGTGCACGGCCCGCAGCATTCGAACTACGCGTTCCGGAGGACGCCATCACCGACCTGCGCGAACGGCTCGCACGCACTCGGTTTCCTGACCAAGCCCCTGGTGCACCGTGGGCCTACGGCACCGACGTCGGCTATCTCCAGCAGGTTGTCGAGTACTGGCGCACCCGCTTCGACTGGCGCGCGCAGGAAGCACGACTCAATGCGTTTCCGCAATACCGCGTCTCGCTGCATGGCATCGACGTTCATTTCCTGCACGTGCCTGGCAAAGGGCCGGCTCCCTGCCCGCTGCTGCTCTCGCATGGCTGGCCTGGATCGGTCTACGAATTTCTCGAGCTGATCCCCCGGCTCACCGATCCCGCGCGCTTCGGCGGCAATGCGGCGGATGCCTTCACCGTCGTCGCGCCATCTTTGCCCGGCTACGGGCTCTCCTTCAAGCCTGGGCAGCGGCGCTTTAGCTTGGAGGCGATCGCC
>JAYTEX010000074.1:0-4787 GCA_043734785.1 Pseudomonadota bacterium
AGTCTTGTACTCAAGGCGTCGGAAGGCCGCACTGTGGATGATGCGATCGCGGTCCCGTTGAAAATCATCGCGCCAGCGGGGTGGCGGCTCCGTATAGGTACGACCACGCGAATTGGTGATCTTCACGGCGAACGGCGCCAGCTCTCGCGAGGTTGCCCACGATATCGAGGCGCCGCGCGCAGGCGGAAAATCAGGCATCGAGTGCCGATCCGTGACGCTCGGCCAAGGTCGCCTGCAACGCGGTCTCCGCATAGTCCTCGACGAGCGCGGCTTCCCCTACGGCTTTCAGCAACACCAAGCGAATTCGTCCATCCTTGTTTTTCTTGTCAACGCGCATGGCAGCCAGGATTGCGCCCGGTGCGAGCTGCGGTGGCGGCGCGGTCGGCAATCCAGCACAGGCGATAAGGTTCTGCGCGCGCGTGCACGCGTCGGCGGATAATAATCCAAGGCGCACCGACATCCGCGCGGCCATGCACATCCCCGCCGCCACGGCCTCTCCGTGCAACCATCCGCCGTAGCCCATGGCGTGCTCGATGCCATGGCCAAATGTGTGGCCGAGATTGAGTAAGGCGCGCACACCCGTTTCGCGCTCGTCGAGCCCGACTATCCGTGCCTTATTGCGGCACGAACGCTCTACTGCATGCGCGATAGCACCTGCATCACGCGCCAATAAGCGCGCGATGTTACCCTCAAGCCAGCGGAAGAACTCCAGATCATCGATCAAGCCATACTTGATGATCTCGGCTACGCCAGCTTTGAACTCCCGCTCCGGCAGGCTGCTCAAGGTGTCGAGATCCGCGATTACCGCCAGTGGCTGATAGAACGCACCGATCATGTTCTTGGCCAATGGATGATTAACGGCAGTCTTGCCTCCCACCGATGAATCTACCTGTGCGAGCAAGGTGGTTGGAACCTGCACGAAACCCACGCCGCGCTGGTAACTGGCGGCAGCAAATCCCGCAATATCGCCCACCACGCCACCGCCCAGCGCGACGATGGTACAACCGCGCTCGTAGCGGGCTTCGAGCAGCGCGGTCATGATCAAATCGACGCTTGCGAGATTTTTGTACGCTTCGCCGTCTGGCAGCAGGATCGTCTTTACGACGCGATTCGAGAGATTCGCCGCCAGACGCGCGGCGTACAAGGGGCCAACGGTGTCGTTACTGACAATCAGCACCTGCCTCGCTTTAATCGCCGCACCGATGACACTGGGATCGGCGAGCAATCCATTGCCGATCAATATCGGGTAGCTTCTGGCGCCTAGATCGACTAACACTTTAATCATGCGGAGATCGCCTCTCGAATCCGCGTGACCGTCTCACCAATGGAAAAAGCGCTGGTATCGATGCTGATGCGCGCTGTGTCACGATACAACGCGCCGCGTTCGGCGATGATGCCCTGCAGGCGAGCCACGCGGTCGTTGGTTTGCAGGAGCGGACGATTGACGTCGTTGCGCGTGCGCGCAAGCAGTGCTTCCAGTCCGGCATAGAGATAGACTGTGAAACCCCGAGTCGCAAACGCAGCCCGGTTTCCTTCGTCGAGCACTGCCCCCCCACCGGTGGCAAGGACGGTTTCCTCAAGCTGCGTGAGTTCGTCAATCAGTCGACGTTCTCGTTGACGGAAACCAGCCTCGCCTTCGATATCAAAAATCAGCGAAATCGTCGCGCCGGTTCGCCGCTCGAGTTCGTGATCGCAGTCGATGAAACGGCATTTGAGCGCCTTGGCAAGCCGTCTGCCGATCGTGGTTTTGCCGGCCCCCATGGGGCCGATCAAGAAAATCCGCGTTTGCTCCGACATCCACCTGCAATCCTATCCCGCGTTCGCAGTCACGGATTGTTGCAGTTCGTTGCGGGTCTTGCAAAACAAAACGCGGGACTTGGAGGAAGAGGTCCCGCGTGGAGTCTCTGCGCGCTAGCGCGCAGAAATGGATAAGGCTTCTTTGAGAATTTTCGGCGTGACGAAAATCAGGAGTTCCTGCTTATTCGCGATTTTGCCGGTGCGTTTGAACAGATTGCCCAGGTACGGCAGCTCGCCGAAGAATGGCACACTGTTTACGTCCGTGCGGTGGTTGGATTCAAAAATGCCGCCGAGCACCACCGTCTCTCCGTTATCCACCAAGACCTGCGTGTTGACCTCATTAGTATCGATGCTCGGAACGCCGGCAAAGACTTGGCCGATCGAATCCCTGTTCACGGTTAGGTCCATGATCACACGGTCATCAGGCGTAATCTGCGGGGTCACCTTCAGACTCAGGACCGCTTTCTTAAACGACACGGAGGTCGCGCCGCTCGAACTCGCTTGCTGATAAGGAATTTCAGTGCCGGACTCGATGATCGCTTCCTTCTGATTGGCCGTGATGACCTGCGGACTCGCGATGATCTCGCCGCGGCCTTCTACCTGCAGGGCAGAGAGTTCGAGCTGCAGCAGGTAGCTGCCGATTTTTCCTATCGACCAACGGAAAGCGGCGGCGGGACCGGCGACGGGCAGGTCGACAATGTAATTTTCCTGGTTATCGGTGTTGAACGAGGTGTTGCCACCATAATCGACATCACCGGGAATACTGCCGCCGATGGCGCTGATCAGGTCTGATCTTCCGCCCGCGTCAAGGACCTGGTTCTTGCGGTTGTTGAAATGGCTGTAGCCGAACCGCACCCCGATGTCTTTACTGAAGTCCTCGTTTGCGACGACGATACGCGACTCGATCAAGACTTGGCGCACTGGGATGTCGAGCGCCTGCACTACCTTGCGGATATCGGTCAGCGCCTCGGCAGTATCCTGCACCAACAGCGTGTTGGTTCTTTGGTCTACCGAGACATTGCCCCGTTCCGTCAACAGCTTATTGGCTTCTGCCTTCAGAAGTTCGGCCAGTGTTTCGGCCTTGGCATAATTGACCTGCACGAATTCGGTCTTGAGCGGCGCGAGTTCCTGGATCTGCTTCTGCGACTCGAGTTCAAGCTTCTCGCGCGCCGCGATTTCCTCCTGCGGGGCAACCATGACGACATTGCCCGACTGGCGCATGCCTAGTCCCTTGGTTTTAAGAATGAGGTCCATCGCCTGATCCCACGGCACATTCTTCAGGCGCAACGTTACATTGCCCGCAACAGTGTCGCTGGTCACTAGGTTGAAACCCGTGAAGTCCGCGATCAGTTGCAACACCGCACGAACCTCGATGTCCTGGAAGTTCAGCGACAGGCGTTCGCCCGTGAAGCCGAACTTATCTTTCTTCAGTTGCTCTTCTTCAACTTTGGTCAGCGGTCGCAGTTCCAAAGTGAAGGTGTTTTCGGACTGGTAGGCGAGATGCTCATAGAGGCCTTTCGGCGTAATCGTCATGCGAGTGCCGTTACCGTGTCGTGTGGTATCAATTTCCTGTGCTGGGGTCGCGAAATCCATCACGTCGAGCTTACGGTCAAGCGCGTCGGGCAGCGCCGTGTCGATGAAATCGACGATCAGCTTCTCGCCTTCTTCCTCGATATTTACACCCACATTCGGGTCTGAAAGATCCACCACTATCTGCGCTTCGCCGCGTGGTCCGCGGCGGAAATCGATGCCGCGTACCTGCGCCTTGGTGGCGCCACCAGGCATGGTGACTGAGACTGCTGCCGCGCTGACCGTCGCCGGAGGAGTGGTGGTGGCAGCACCCGAGTCCGCCATAATGTCGCCAGCAATTCCTTCGAGCGTCAGTGTCACCACATTGCCCGCCGTGGTGAGCTTATAGGGCACAAGTTGGAGAAGATTCACGACCACTCTGGTGCGGCCTTCTGCTTCCACCGCGCTGACACTCTCTACCTTGCCGATCCCAACCGATTGGGTCTTGTCCTTGAGGCTCAGGGTTGTGCCCGGAAAGTCGAGTGCGATTCTCGCCGGGTTGTCGATCGTGAAATTAAGGGGCTCGGCAGGAGGCGGTTCGGACAAAATCATCTTTATCTGAACACGATCGCCCGGTAGAGAAGTGTATTTCAAGTCGTTCAGCGCACCCGCAGCGGCGACTTGCGCACCCATTGCGAGTAGCACGCTAAGACACGCGCGGAGCGCCCAGTGCTGCGCCGTTCGTGCGCCGCGCGTAGCGGGTGCGGTCTGCAGGTATCGTGTTAAGTCGTTGGAAAATCTCATGCGAAATTGCCCCTTCTATGGGTTGTCTTTTTCGTTAAGCGCTAGACTCGCCTGGCGCTCTTCCCATCGTCCGTCGGGATCCTTGGTCACCTCACGCAACTCGATCCGCTCTTCCTGGATGTTCAGGATCTTGCCGTAATTGCGTCCGAGATAGTTCCCGATTTGCACTCTGTGCACGGTGCCCGCGTTGTCCTGAATGATTCCCCACAGCTCATCGTTGTTCTGCAAGGTACCGACCATCCGCAGACTGTCTAACTCAAAGCTCTCGAGTTCTTCGCGATTGTGTGCTGAGATTTCATCCGCGTAGCGCTGCTGTACAGCGTCGTTCCTGTGTTCCAACGCAACTTCCTGATCGGGCGCCTTGTTCAAGAATGTCTGAAATGGGTCGCGCAGTTTCGCGTCAGCAGATTGGTATAAATACCGCTGGTACGGTCGAATCGGCGGCAGTGGCTCAATCTGACCGCCAGGTCGCTGCAGCACTTCCGCGACGTAGTTGTCGAGATCGCTCTTATCTCGGTTAACGCAGCCGGCGGCGATACCGATCACAAAAATGATTCCGATGCGCCCGACGAAATCGAAACGCCCTCCCGCTTTTCGATTCATTTGTTCTTCGCCTTTTCTGCATCGGCTTCTGCCTCTGCCAGCTCCTCTTCCTCATCCATGTAGCGGTAGGTTTT
>JAYTEX010000075.1:0-6106 GCA_043734785.1 Pseudomonadota bacterium
TGGTCCATGCGGTAAAGGTAAAGCGACGCAGAAAATCGCCATGCACGAGCTCGCACTGCCCCTCGCTATTGACCACCATCGTGCCGTCGGGCAGATCCGCGACCGGCGCGGACCACAGTATTCGATCACCGGCGCGTAACATGCCTCGTCCCGAACGCAGCCGTTCCTGGTTCAAGCGCTCATTCAATTCAAACGCCCGCAGCGGCGACGGCGCTTGGACGGCATGGGTCACCGCGTCACGATAAGCGAGGTAATCCGTGCGCCGACATGTTGCACAAGGGCGGTGACCGGCAGCTAAGGCCACCGCTTCGTCCAGGAAGAACAAGGGTGTCCAGCGCCGCGCGCGAGCCAGTGGCCAGCGCCATCCACGAAATGCAGTGAGGCAGCTAATCCACAATGTCCCGCTGTGATGTCGCACCACCCGCTCATGATCATCGACCACGCAGCCACGGTTACCAGTCAACATTCCTCTCGCCGCCACCGCGTGGAAATCTCCCCAAGGGTCAACCCTGTTACGTCGTGGTGAGAGGGCTTGCTGTTGGTCGTGCAACTGCTCAGGCACGACGTTGCGCCCAGGGCTTGAGGCTGCGGTGATTTTCGCGACGGCTCAGGCCGCCGCCGCGCGGCTTTCCGGCTCGGTGATGAAGCCTTCGTAGCCACGCTCGGCCGCCTGCTGGATGCGCTCGAAGTAGGCAGGCCCACCCAGGTGTACGGCGAACTGCCGGTGCTTGCCCGGAATATTCGCGCCCACATACCAGGACTCAGTCTGCGGGTAGAGCGACATATTGGCGACTTCTGCCACCTCCTTGCTCCAGGCCAGATCCACCCCAGGCGCCGGCTCGATCGCGCCGATGCCGTGCTTGCGTAGGTGTAGGATGCAGTCGCGGATCCAGTCGGCCTGGCGCTCCGCCCCGAGCGGCATGTTGTACAGCACGCAGGGCGACTCCGGGCCGTGGATCATGAACAGATTCGGCATGCCGGGAATGGTGAGTCCGAGCCAGGAGTTGAAGCGATCCTTCCAACGCTCGGCGAGCGTCACACCATCGCGGCCCCGTGGGTTGATGCGCTGCATCGCGCCAGTGATGGCGTCGAAGCCGGTGGCGAAGATCAGCATGTCGAGCGCGTGGTGGCCGCTCTGGGTGCGCACGCCGTCGGCTGCGATCTCGACGATGGGATCATCGCGCAGATCGACCAGCTTCACGTTATCGCGGTTGAAGGTCTCGTAGTAACCCTCGTCCATCACCTGGCGCTTGGTCGCGATGAAGTAGCTCGGTAATAGCTTGCGTGCCGTGTCGGGGTCTTTGACGGCTTCGCGAATCTTGTCGCGCACGAATTCTGCCAGCCATTCGTTCGATTGCTTGTCGGTCACGATGTCGCAATAGGTCGATACCAGGATCGGCCCGAGTCCGCCCTTCTGCCAAGCCGCCTCGTAGGTCGCGCGGCGCTGTTCGGGCGTGTGCTCGCACGCGCGGATGGTGCTCGGCTCTTCCGGCGCACCGATGGGCGTGCGCAGCATGACCTCGCGGAACTTGGGCCAGTTGGCGCGCGCCTCGGCAACCAGCTTCTGATCGGTGGGCGTGTTGCCGGCCGGCACAGAATATTGCGGCGTGCGCTGGAAGACCGTCAGGTGGGTGGCCTCGCGAGCCACCCTCGGCGTCGACTGAATACCTGACGAACCCGTACCGATAATGCCGACGCGCTTGCCGGCGAAGGATATCTGTTTGTCGTTTGGCCAGCGGCCGGTGTGATAGGTCTCGCCTTTGAACGAATCGCGGCCCGCAATGTCCGGCACGTGGGCCGCCGACAGCGCACCCACCGCGCACACCATGAATTGGGCGCGCACGCGCTCACCGCTGCTGGTGACGATTTCCCAGCGCTGCGCGCCTTCATCGTAGGTGGCGCCAGTGACACTGGTACTGAGTTGGATATCGCGACGCAGGTCGAGGCGATCGGCGACGAAGTTCAGGTAGCGCAGCACGGTCGGCTGATCGGGTTGCTTCTCCGGCCAGTCGAATTCGCGCACCAGGTCTGCGGAGAAGGTGTAGCAGTAGAACGGGCCACCGGGATAGTCGACGCGCGCCCCCGGATAGCGGTTCCAGAACCAGGTGCCACCGACACCCGACGCCTCGTCGTAGACCCGGACCTTCAAGCCGTGCCCGCGCAGGGTGTGTAGGGCGTACATGCCACCGAAGCCGGCGCCGATGATCACGGCGTCGAATTCCTGCAGCGTGGTCGATGTGAATGCGTTGTTGGCCATGGCGCTGATTCTCCCAGGAAACCACATTGATAAAATTAAGCTACGGGAGTCTAGGGGCGAGGGCGGGCCCGGCACAATGGTGGGCCGGGCGCCCATCGAAAGGGGAAGCCTTCGGTGTAGGGTCGGCTGCAAGCGGCGGCGGCTCGCCCGTGAGCTTCCGCCGTAGCACCATGCTTGCGGTCATTGCACTTCCTTCTTAAAGTACGGCAGGCTCCCGCCTAATGACCGGTTACACAAAAATCTTACCCCCATCAAACGATATTTTCACCCGCACTGATAACCAATTGAGGACTTCAAATGGACCCACAGCAGCTTCAAGATCTCGAAGATATCCGCCAATTGAAATCCCGCTATTTCCGCTTGATGGACACTCAGCAATGGGAGGCTTGGCAGGACTGCTTCACTGAGGACATCTCGGCTTTCTACGCAGGCGCGCCGCGTCCGCATCAGGATTTACCCACTGAAATCGGCTGCGATGGACGCGCGACCTTGCTCGAGGGTGTGCGTGGTTTGCTGAGCGGTGCGGTGTCGATGCACCAGGGCTTCATGCCGGAGATTACGCTCACTGGCGCGACTTCCGCCACGGCCATCTGGGCGATGTTCGATTACGTGCGACTGCCGACCTGCCACTTCAAGGGCTGGGGTCACTACCACGAGGAATACGTGAAGCAACACGGGGTGTGGAAGATCAAGAAGATCCATCTTACGCGGCTGCATACCGAGGAGATCTGGATCTGACCTTCCTGCGTTCGTGCCCTCCAGTGCTCACCGCAAAGTATTGAATACACAGTCAGTCGCGCCCTGGCGCGGCATTGCCAAGGCCGCGGGGGTGGGCGTCGCGTTCGCTGCGAATTCGACCCTCGCGGGCGCGGCCTACGCGGGAGGCAGCAATGCCTTGTCGGTGCTCGTGGTACGCGCCGCCGTCGCGCTCGTGGCGCTTTATGTGCTGCTCGGGATCCACCAAGTGCCGCGCAGTCTGCCGGCGCTCCGCCGCTACCAAGCCCTCGGGCTTGGCATGTTGTTCGCGAGTTATTCCTATGGTGTACTCGCGGCCATTCAATTCATGCCGGTGGCGCTCGCGGTCGTCACGTTCTACACCTATCCGTTGCTGGTGGCGGCCTATGCCTGGTGGCGCGGCAAGACACCGTTCAGCGCCGGGACGGCGCTCGCGTTCCTGGTGGCATTCGTCGGTATTGTCCTCGCACTCGATATTTTTGGTGCGCGCCCGAATATGCACGGAGTCGCGATGGCGCTCGCCTCCGCAGTGGTCGTTACCCTCGTGCTGAATCTCACGCCATACGTGCGCGGCACGGGCGATTCACGGCCGATCACCTTGCACATGCTGGGCATGGCGACCAGCCTCTTCGCCGTAGGCCTCGTGGCGAGCGGCCACTTTCTGCTGCCGCATACCACGCTGGGTTGGATCGGGTTCCTAGGCGCGCCTGTCTTCTACACCTTCGCGATCATCGCGATCTTCGAGGTATTGGGCGAAATAGGGCCTCTGCGTATGTCGCTGGTGATGAACATAGAGCCGGTTGCCGCAGTCATCTTCGGCTTTGTGCTGCTTGACCAACGGCTCGGATCGGGTCAGTTGGTCGGCGTTGCGCTGGTCGTCGTCGCGGTCGTGCTGATCGAAGGTGCAACGTTTTTGCACCTCAAAGAGGCACGGTCTCGGACATCAGCGCCCAAATAAGGCGCCATCTGTGTGCAATAGCGCCGCATGATCCTCTGGACAGCGCTCATTCATTGAGCCAGAGCACGAAAGTCGTGCGCACACGAAGGATGGCAGAGGGATTGCATTAACGATTGCTTAGCGTTAGCGCGCCCCCATCCGGATTGATGTTCCTCTATGCACGCCACACATTTCGAATTTTTCTCCTTCACCGGTCGCATGCGGGTCCTGCATTTGTCGGCGATCGCATTCTTCCTGACCTTCATCGTCTGGTTCAATCACGCGCCGCTGATGATTTCGATTCGCGACACGTTTCACCTGACCGATGCAGAAGTCAAAGCCTTACTCATCCTTAATGTCGCGATCACGATCCCTGCGCGTATCCTCATCGGCATGCTGGTTGACCGCCTCGGACCGCGGCGAACCTACACCGCGCTCATGGTCGTCTCGAGCCTCCTGTGCTTTATGTTTGCAGCCGCCGACAGCTTCGAACGTCTAGCGCTCGCGCGCTTTTTGCTGGGGTTCGTCGGCGCGGGCTTTGTGATTGGCATCCGGATGCTGGCCGAATGGTTCCCGGCGAAGCAGGTCGGTCTGGCCGAGGGGCTTTATGGTGGGATCGGCAACTTCGGCTCGGCCGGTGCCACGTTATTGCTGCCGGTGCTCGCGTTGTACTTCGGCGCCGAGCATGGCTGGCGCTATGCCGTTGCCTCAAGTGGCGCACTGCTCCTGATCTACGCGGCGGTGTTTTATCGGTATGCCCGCGATACCCCCGAGGGTTCGACTTACTTTCGACCCGCCAAGACCGGCGGGCTTGAAGTGACCAGCCAGCGCGACCTCGCGTTCTATTTGCTCATGAACCTGCCGCTTTATCTGGCCCTGGGACTCATTGCTTGGCGCCTGCAAACCCTGGGCATGCTTGGGAACACCACTGTAGCCTTGATCGATGCCACGCTCGTGGTCGTGCTCGCGGTGCAGAGTCACCGCATTTATCGGATTAATGCCGATATCTTCGTGTGTCCGGTGCCGGCGATACACCGTTACAAGTTCAAGCAAGTCGCGATCTTGAGTTTGGCTTACTTTGTAACCTTCGGCTCGGAGGTGGCGGCGATCTCGATGCTGCCGCTGTTTTTCAAGGACACCTTCGAGGTCTCGCAGATCCAGGCCGGGCTTATCGCCTCAGCCTTCCCGATCATGTGTCTTATCGCGCGCCCACTGGGCGGCTTGCTCAGCGATCGCTGGGGCCGGAAACGCACCTTGATGACCATGTTGGCCGGCGTCGCCTGCGGCTTTGTCCTGATGAGTCGCATCAACGCCGGTTGGTCGGTCACGGCGGCCACCCTGGTCACGGCGATGTGTGCCGGGTTTGTACTGGGCGGCGCGGGCTCGGTGTTCGCCATTGTGCCGCTGATCAAGCGTCGCCTGACCGGACAGATCGCGGGCATGGCCGGGGCTTACGGCAATGTCGGCAGTGTGGTTTTCCTCACCGTGCTGTCGTTTGTATCGCCGCAAGTTTTTTTCATCGTGATCGCGCTCAGCGCAATCGCCTGTATTGGCGTGGTGGCCTGCCTCGACGAACCGCAAGGATCGATGGCGGAAATACTTCCCGACGGCACCGTGCAGATGATCGAGGTGACATAGCCCATTACAATCCCGTCTCTCATGTCCTCCAAACTCGAAATTAGTGTCGGCCATTACTCTGACAAGGGCGCGAAAAATCGCAATGAAGACCGCTACGGCGTACGCCTGACCAGCGATCGCTTGCGGCGTACCAAGGGCGTGGCGGCCGTGATCGCGGATGGTGTCAGCGCCAGCGAGCGCGGCGAGGAAGCGGCGGCGGCCTGTGTGAATGGTTTTCTGAACGATTATTTCAGCACCCCGGAATCGTGGACGGTACAAAAATCCGTGCAACAGGTGTTGAACGCACTCAATGCTTGGCTCTACACCCAGGGCCAAGGTCTGCGCGATGCACATCGCGGCCTCATCAGCACCTTGAGTGCGTTGGTGCTGAAGTCGACGACTGCCCATTTATTTCACATCGGCGACAGTCGCATCTATCGTTTCCGCCACGCCACCTTGGAACCGCTAACCACCGACCACAAAACTTGGCTGGCTGGGGATCGCAGTTGTTTGAGCCGCGCGATGGGGTCGGATCTGCGTCTGGAGATCGACTATCGGCG